>DATGQY010000001.1:0-25572 GCA_035303925.1 Marinobacter sp.
ATTGCCGTTCTGGTCGCGTTTGAACCAGATGCCCCGAAGGAACACGGCGTCGTCCAGCAGCAGCACATCCATGGTTTTGCAGTACCGGTGCGCCGCCTGCAACACGAAGTCTTTGATGGCTTTGGCCTGCCACCAATACCATGCTGCAAAGCCCGCAGTGAAAAGCCAGAAAAGCGTTCCGAGAGTCAAGGTGCTGGCGGTCCCGTAGATGGCGATGAGGTGAATGGCCCATTGAGCCGGCGGACCGCCAGACTACCTCATTGCGCCGGCTCGGGGAATCGTTGTGGTTTGTTGTCTGGCGCCGGCAGCAGGCGGTCACAGAGCATTTTCAGGAAATGACTGGTGAGAAGCTGGGCCTGGTCTACGTTGTTACCCAGTTGTTCCGACTCATGGTGGGCGCTTTCACTGCTCTGAACCGATTGGTTTCCCAGCTGCAACAAATGTTCTGCCTGGCGTTCAACCTGCAGGGCGAGCGCGGATTGTTGCTCGGAGGCGCTGGCCACCTCGCGGGCGCAGTCGTCGATGATGTCCATGTCGCTGAGGGTCACCTGAAGTGCGTCACAGGCTTCATTCGCCAGATCCGCGGTCTGCTCGCATGCGCCGGCCCCACCTTTGATCACGCTGACCACCGTGCGGGTTTCGGATTGTAGGTCTTCAATCATGGTGTCGATGCGCCGGGTGGATTCGTGCGTGCGTTTGGCCAGGCCCCGGATTTCATCGGCCACCACCGCAAAGCCGCGGCCGGATTCTCCTGCTCGGGCGGCTTCAATGGCGGCGTTGAGTGCCAACAGATTGGTCTGTTCAGCAATGTCTGATATGACGTCGAGAACCATACTGATGGCATTGCTGCGCTCGGTCAGCTTGACCATCTCATCGTTGGCTTCGGTCAGCTGGTTTCTCAGCTGACGGAGAGACTGATCGACTTCGTTCATGCGGGTCTGACATTGCTTGGCCGAGTGTCGGGCATCGGCGCTGGCCTGTTCGGTCCGGTTGGTCATCTCGTTCACCCGCCGAACACTTTGTGCTAATTCCTCGAAGGCCCGGGTGATGTGTTCAATGTCGGATTGCTGGCTGCGGATGCTGGCCACCGAGCTGGAGACCCACTCCATGGTCTTCTGCTTTCGGCCGTGCAGTTTGCCAATGTTGGCGTGCATTCTCGCGGAAACCGCGCGCAGAGTGGCATCCCGTTTCTGGCGGTCATAATCAATCCAGGCGCCCTCATCTCTTCGGCCCGTATAGATCCAGGGCATCACCGGGTGGGCATCACAGCTCAGATCGCGGGCGGTCCGTGTCATGGGCAATGTCAGCCAGAGCAGAACGCCAAAAACGGCGAGCACCATGGCCTGAAGCCCCAGCATGTGTGCGAGGCTGAGTTCAGAGAGTCCGAGTAAAAGAAGGCTGCTGGCCAGCAAGGCATAAAGACAGGCGAGTTTTGAAACCAGGGATGGGCTGCTGGCCTGGTATCGGCGAGGGATTCGACCGCGGTTCCAGGCTGCATAGGCTTTCTCCGCGCGGTGTACCTGAGCCCTGCTTGGGCGGCAACGTACCGACTGGAACTCGACCATCTCGCCATCCTTGAGAATGGGTGTCACATAGGCGTCTACCCAGTAATAATCACCGTTTTTACAGCGGTTTTTGACCATGCCTCGCCAGGAATCACCATGGCGGAGGGTGCTCCACAGATTGGCAAAGGCCTCCGGCGGCATGTCGGGGTGGCGAATCAGGTTATGGGGTTGGCCTATCAGTTCGTCAACGCTGAAACCGGCGATCTCCGCAAACTCCTCGTTTGCGGCAGTGATTTTCCCCTTAAGATCGGTTGTGGTGATCAGGTGGTAGCGGGCGGGAAAATCGCGCTCAGTTTGGGTAACCGGCTCATTTCTGCGCATTGATCACTCCAGGTATCCTTTTTATTTGTTTCGAGCGTCCACTATCGACCTGAAAGAGCTGGCGGGGTATCCGCATATTGCAAATCTTGAAACCCCCATCGCATTTTTCTAAGCCTTTGGTCAAAGCCAGGGCTTTTTTGCAAGAAGTGGATAGGTAAGTGCGGGTTTCTGCATATGCTGAAGCAGGAAACTGTCGGGAACAGGTCAGGTATGGAAGAAACTCATCGTATGGTACAGGCGTTACAGGAACAGGACTTCAAGGCCCTGGTGGATAATCACCCCAGGGCCATCATGCTTTCAACACCTGATGCAAGAATCACCTACGTGAACCGTATGTTTCACTCGGTGACCGGGTACCGGCCCAACGAGGTGCTGGGGCGGGCACCTTCAGTTCTGAGTTCCGGACTGCATTCAACCGAGTTCTATCAGGCCATGTGGCATAGCCTGAACAACGATGGCCGCTGGGAAGGGTTGATCTGGAATCGTCGAAAGAACGGGGAGAACTACCCGCAGTGGCTGACGATCTATCCGGTGGAATACGACGGTAACCGTCTTTTTGCCGGTGTCTTCATGGATGTCGGGGAACTGACGGCAGGTGATGAGCGACTGGCCTCACTGGCCTATTACGATCCGTTGACGGAGCTGCCCAACCGTTCGCTGTTCCAGGAGTTTCTGAAAGCCAGGGTGAGCCAGCGATCTCCCTCAGTCAACCGGTTTGCGGTGCTGTACATTGATCTGGATTTCTTCAAATCGGTCAATGACCTGCACGGTCATGACTGTGGCGATCGCGTGTTGCAACAGGCGGCAGCCTGTATTCAGGGCATCGTGCGCAAGGGCGATCTCGTCGCCCGTCTGTCCGGAGACGAGTTCGCCGCGATGGTTGAGCTGGGTTCCGAAGAGGAACTGTTGGCGGTGTGCGAGCGAATGACCACCGCTTTCAGGGCGCCGATCCTGGTGGATCATCGTGAGTACTTTCTGTCGGCCTCGGTGGGTGCTGCGATTTATCCGAAGCATGGGGAATCTGCAGCCGAGCTGCTGCAGAACGCAGACAGAGCAATGTACACCGCCAAGTTGGCTGGCCGGGCCTGTTATCGGGTCTACAGTGCCGTGGAGAGTGAGCAGGGGCATTATCAGCAGCGATTGTCAGAGGCCCTGATGGCCTCGCTGAAAGTGGCGCCAGAGGAATTCTCCGTGGTCTATCAGCCCCAGTATGACCTGGCCACCGGCACAATGGTCGGTATGGAGGCGCTACTGCGGTGGCAACACCCTGAGCTTGGCGCCATTTCCCCGGCCGATTTCGTCCCTCTGGCTGAGCAGCGCGGGCACATCCATGAGCTGACCGAATTGTTGGTGCGCCGAATTGGCTGGGACCTGGACGAGTGTCAGGTGGTTCGGGGTGATTCAAAGCGTCTGGCGATCAATATTTCGGCAAGACAAATAGCGGATGGGCGTCTCGAACAGCTGTTGGAGCCTTTTTTCGCACGAATCCGGCATGCAGGCTGGGTACCGGAGATCGAGATTACCGAAACCCATCTGATGAACCTGTCGCGGCGCTGCCTTGCCAGGCTCAGGGAGTTCGGAGAGAAAGGTATCCGGGTAGCCATTGATGATTTTGGCACAGGTTATTCCTCCCTCGCTTATCTGCATAGCCTGCCCGTTGATGTGCTGAAAATTGACCGGAAATTCGTCCAGCGGTTGGGCACCGATGGGCGCGATGCGCGAATTGTCTCAGCCATTCTGGCGATTGCGGAAGCTCTGGATCTGGAGGTAGTCGCAGAAGGTATAGAAACCGAGGCGCAAAAGGCCAAGCTGCAGGAGTTGAAATGCCACCGGGGGCAGGGCTACCTGATGGCCAGGCCGTCACCACTGGCCAGCTTGAAGCTGGCCTGATCTGATCGGTCGACCATTCCGACAGAAATTGATGACCGTCAATTTCGTAGCGACTTCAGGGCGGGTTAACAGCGTTTTGCAATATATGGCTAGGGAATTTTGCTTATGTAACATACAACGGCAGGTCCACTCACTGCCTGTTTGAGCCCTATGCGTTATTTCAATGCCCAATCCAATTTGGAGGCCTACCTTCGGCTAAGCCGGGCCGCCGGCGATGAATGGTTGGCGGCGATCGAGGATGTGCTTTCGCCTGCGGTTTACGGGTGTTACTTGTCCAATCCGCAAGGCGTTGTTGGCTCGATGTCTGTGCTGGAAGTCGATGCCGGTACAGTGTGTGTGCTGGAGCTCTGCCAGGGCATGGAGCTTACCTGCTGCCGACTGCAGCGACCTCTGGTTGTATGGTCGGTGACAGGGGAGTGCAACCTGACGCTGCACGGTGCTGCCGGGCTTTCTTTGTATCCGTTGGCGGTCATCCCTGCAAACAGCGAGTTTACACTGTCTGCCGGTGATGGGAGCCGGCTGATTCTTGTACTGCCCATGAATTGCCTGCCGCAGCGACGCCCCTGTCACAAGTCGTCGCTGGCGATTGCCAGCGAGATTCAAAGGTTCATGCTCATGTCAGGGTATCTTCAGGATCATCAGCATGCCTGCCGGGTAGCGAGGGACCTGTTTCTCAGAATTGATGATCTGCTGGCCCGACCTGTCGCGAACGCCTGTGAGGATATTCCGGAGCTGGACCGGAGGCTGGTCAGGGTCATTGAAAAAATCCAATCGGAGCCTCAATGGGAGTTCGATCTGGCGGAGCTGGCAAAGCATGCCGGGGTTAGCGAGCGGAACCTGTATTACCTGATGAGGCGGGAAACCGGTCTGACACCTTACCGTTACTACCAGCGCTGCCGGTTAATTCGTGTGCGGCGGCGACTGGTGGATTGCCAGTGTGATGTGCCGCATATCTCCTGGTATGCAGCCGATGAGGGCTTTACTCATCTGGGGCGTTTTGCCGCCTTGTACCGAGCGCACTTTGGCGAACTGCCCAGTGAAACTGTGCAGTGGCGGCGCTCGCTACAGGCGCGGGATCAAGGGTTTGCAGAGCTGGCCTGACGGCTGAATTACAGTCATGAAAAAGCCCGCCATGTCGCCATGGCGGGCTTTTCTGTGTCTGGCGCTGATTAACGCATCAGGCCGTCGTTTTTACTGTGGTGTCCTCATCGCCATACTCGTCCGCTGCCGAGCCGTGGTGGTCACGGGCCAGCAGTATATAAAACGCCGGCAGCACGAAGATGGTGAACAGGGTGCCGATGCCAAGGCCGGCGCTGATGGTCAGGCCAATGGCGAAGCGGCTTTCCGCACCCGGACCCACGGCTATCAGTAGCGGTACCATGGCGAAGATCAGCGCCAGTGAGGTCATGATGATCGGGCGCAGCCGGATAGCCGCTGCTTCGATGACGGCCTCGATCTTGTTGAGCCCCCGGTCCTTCTGCAGCTGGTTGGCGAACTCCACGATCAGTATGCCGTTCTTCGACACCACGCCAATCAACGTGATCAGACCCACCTGGGTGTAGATGTTCATGGTGGCAAAGCCGAGCACGATGAAGGCCATGGCGCCCGCGACCGACATGGGTACGGAAACCAGAATGATGATCGGGTCGCGCCAGCTCTCGAACTGAGCCGCCAAAACCAGGTAGATCACCACCAGTGACAGGAAGAAAGTCACCACCAGGGCGCTACCCTGGTTCGCCAGCTGGCGTGACTCGCCGGTGTAGTCAAAGCTGAAGCCCTGGGGGAACACCTCAGCGGCGGTCTGCTCGATAAACTCCATGGCCGTGCCTGCGGCAACACCGGGCATGACCACACCCTCCAGCGTCAGCGAGTTCTGCTGATTGAACTGGGTGCGGTTTGACGGTTCTACCTCTTCGGTGAAAGTGACGACGCTGGACAGCGGCACCAGTTCACCGTTGCCGGCGCGGATATAGTAGTCGTCCAGGGACTCCTTACTGGGGCGGAACTGATCATCAACCTGCGGAATCACCTGGTAGGAACGGCCTTCCATATTGAATCGGTTGATGTAACCACCACTGAGCATGCTGGCCAGGGACTGACCGACATCCTGCATGGACAGGCCCAGATCGGCGACCCGGTCACGGTCCACGCTGATGCGGGTAACCGGCTTGTCAAAGTTGATGGATTTCTTCAGGAACATGAAGTTGCCGCTTTGCATGGCTTTGCCAAGCATCTCATCTGCTACCTGGTCCAGTTGCTCATAGGTGCCACCGGTAGAAATCACGAAC
Source organism: Marinobacter sp. (assembly GCA_035303925.1). Lineage (GTDB taxonomy): Bacteria > Pseudomonadota > Gammaproteobacteria > Pseudomonadales > Oleiphilaceae > Marinobacter. The sequence goes on from DATGQY010000001.1 coordinate 6,065, forward strand.
TGGAACGGCAGGCCGCCGCCGGAACCCGGCAGGGACGGGCGGGGGAAAACCGCAGTCTGCAGGCCGGTGACGTTCTTCAGTTCCGCGTCCAGCTTGGGCTGGATGTCGAACTGGGAGACTTCCCGCTCGCTCCAGGGTGCCAGTTTGAAACCACCAAATACGGCGTTCGGACTGGTGACGCCCAGAATCATGAAGTCTTCGCTGTAACCGTCCACCGTGGACATCCGCTCCTGAACTTCCTGGCCGTGGTCATACAGGTAATCCAGAGTGGAGGTTTCCGGGCCAAGCCCCTGGTAAAACAGAATGCCCTGATCTTCGGTGGGCGCCAGTTCGTTCTGGCTCATCATGACCATGAAGTAGATGGAACCCAGTACGATCACGGCAAAGAAAATCACCACAGACTTGGTCTGCATCAACGATGTCAGCGCGCCCTTGTAAAGGTTGGCGAGACCGTTGAACGTCTTTTCTACCAGCTGCTCAAATTTGCCGGGGTTACCGTGGGGTTTCAGCACCTTGCCGGACAGCATGGGGGACAAGGTCAGGGCCACAATGCCGGAGATCACCACGGTACCTGCCAGGGTGAAGGCAAACTCCGTAAACAGCGAGCCGACCAGACCGCCCATGAAACCGATGGGCGCATACACCGCGACCAGGGTGGTGGTCATGGCGATGATCGGCATGGCCATTTCCCGTGCACCATTGATGGCGGCTTCAAAGCGGGATTCACCCTGTTCGATGTGCCGGTGTACGTTCTCTACCATGATGATGGCGTCGTCCACCACCAGGCCGATAGCCAGTACCATGGATAACAGCGTCAGCAAGTTCAGGGAGAAGCCAAACATCAGCATGATAAAGGCACCGCCGATCAGCGACAGTGGCACGGCGACCGAAGGCACAATGGACGCGCGCAGCGAACCGAGGCACAGGAATACCACCACCAGAACGATCACCATGGCTTCCAGCAGGGTGGCAATCACTTCATTGATGGAATCATCAATGAAGTCGGAGGCATCGTAGGCCAGGCGCACGTTAAGGCCACTGGGTAACTGGCTTTCGATGTCTGGTAACTCCTGCTTGACCAGGTCTGCTACGGTCAGAGGGTTGGCGCCGGGTGCCATTTCAATGGCGACATAGGTGGCCGGCTGGCCTTTGTAGAGCGCCAGCTGGTCATAGCTCTGGGAGCCAAGTTCGACCCGGGCGATATCCTGCAGGCGGATCAGTGTACCGCCTGACTGTTTGACCACCAGGTTACGGAAGGCCTCGGGGTCGGCAATGTCGGTATCGCTGGTCAGGCTGACTTCGGTGTACTTGTCACGGGTTTTGCCCACCGCGGCCTGGTAATTGTTGGCCCGAAGCTTCGCGGCGACTTCCACGGGCGTCATGTCGACGGCGGCCAGACGCTCGGGATCCAGCCAGATACGCAGGGCAAAGGTGCGGCCCAGCAGCTGGGCTTTGCCTACGCCCGACAGCGCCTGCAGCTTGGGCTGAACGACCCGGGTCAGGTAATCGGTAATCTGGGGAACTTCCAGCTCGGTGCTGTAAAACGCGATGTACATCAGCGCGGTTTCATCACCGGTGGTGGAGGTGATGACGGGGTCTTCAGCCTCGCCAGGCAGTACGTTGCGCTGACTGGCAACCTTGGCCTGAATCTCCGCCAGGGCATCGTTGGCGTCGTAGTTCAGTACCATCTTGGCCTGAATGGTCGACACACTCTGGGAACTGGTGGAGGTCAGATAGTCGATACCGCTGGCTTCGGCGATGGCCTGCTGCAACGGCGTGGTGATGAAACCCTTGATCAGATCCGAGCTGGCACCGGGGTAAGCGGTTGTCACGGTAACCGTGGTGCTTTCCAGTTGCGGGTACTGACGGATTTCCATTTCCATGGCGGCCCGTGCACCGAGCAAGAGGATCAGCAGGCTGACCACCGTGGCCAGTACTGGCCGGTGGACAAAAATGTCGGTGAATTTCATTACTCAGACGCCTCCTGGCCGGATTCGTCCTGAATGTCGACCCGCTGGCCGGCTCTCAGTCTCAGCAGGCCTTTGGCAACCACGGTTTCGCCGGCTTCAAGGCCGGAAGTGATCGAGGCACGACCATCACGGACTTCGCCGGTCATCACGCTGCGACGGTTAACCACCTGTTCACCCTTGTCGTTCTCAGCGACGACGAACACGAAGTTGCCGTAAGTGTTATAGGAGATGGCCGTGCGGGGCAGTGTCACCACTTCGTTGTCCCGTGGCTGGCCGGTCTGAATGGTGGCGAACATACCCGGGCGCAGCAGGCTGTTTTCGTTGCTGAGGGTGGCGCGCATCCGCACGGTGCGGGTCTCCGGATTTACCGAGGTGTTAATGGCGCTGACTTCACCTTCGAAAACCCGATCCGGCACGGCGGCCACGGTGACCGATACCGGGTAGCCCCGGGCAACATCCGGCATGTACTTCTCAGACAGGGTGTAATCCACGTAAATCGGATCCAGCATGTTGATTTCAACAATGGGCGTGCCTGTTGGCAGGTATTCACCCTGGTCTACCATGCGGATGCCGAGGGTGCCATCGAACGGGGCGCGGATGACTTTTTTACTCAGCTGGGCCTCTGCCTCGTTCACCCGGGCGCCGGCCGCGTCAAAATTGGCCTTGGCTTCATCGTACTGAGACTGGGACACCGCCCGCTTGGGCAGCAGGTCAGACACCCGTTTGAACTCCTGTTGTGCCAGCTGGGCTTCGGCGCGTCGAGTGCGCAATGCGGCCTCATCAATGGCGGCATCCAGCCGGATCAGAACGTCGCCCTTGCTGACTGTGTCGCCGGATTCGAAGTTGATGGTTTCAATAACTCCGGGAACCTCGTTGGAGATCTCAATCCCGTTGACCGCTTCGATGCTGCCAACGGCCTTGATCGCAGGCTGCCAGTTCTCAGTCGTCGCTTCGGTAACCGAAATGATCGCGGGTGGCTGGGGCTGGGAGAGCATTTCCTTCATCTGCCCAAACTGCATGAACTTGTAGCCAAAGATGCCGCCGAGGACGACGCCAAGGAAAATGATGACGATGACAAAACGGGATGCGGTGCGCATAGGTCTGTTCCTGGGAATAGAGTTCTTGATACTGATAACGTCGCCGGTGTGGGAAGGCTGAACGCTTTTCTTGCGCATCAGATGACAGCGGCCAGATGTTTGCTGCTCACTGTGGCGTCAGCTCAGCGTTAACCAATAGGATGCTACAAAAAGCACCCTGGTTTGTCATCCGTTTGCGTGAAAAACGCAGTATATATACAGCGGCTTTTACGTGTGAATGCCGGGGATGGATCGGATATCTCCGGTAATCTGTTATGCTCCGGTGACCATACCAGCGGGTGAGGATTTGGAATGCAGCTGATTCTCGGCCTGGCCCTGGCGGCCGCCGTGTTTGTTGTCCTGAAAAAATGGGGTGCGCTGTCGCCGGAAGGGCAGAAGGCGGCCGTCTGGAAAATCGCGCTGGTGGTTGGCGGTGCCTTGTTGTTGTTCATGGTGCTGACAGGACGCGTTCATGTATTGACGGCCGCGGTGGCTGCCCTCATTCCCCTGCTGCGCAAAGTGCCGGCGTTGTTGCGTTATGCCCCCATGTTCCGCAAGGCCATGGGCGATGCTTCGGGCCCCGGACCAGGCGGACAGTCGGAGCACGGAAGTTCGGGCGATAGCAGAACGGCAACCAACGGTGCCATGACGCAACAGGAAGCCTGCGACATTCTCGGCGTAAAGCCAGGCTGCACCCGGGAGGAAGTTGTTGCGGCCCACCGAAAACTGATGCTGAAGGTACATCCGGACCGGGGAGGGAATGATTACCTCGCCGCCAAACTCAACGAAGCCCGGGATGTGTTGATCGGCAAGCGCGGAGCCTGATCAGGGCAGGATATCTACCTTCACCTCAACAGACTGGTTCTCGGCCCGGTTGCCGGTGACCCGATAGGTAATGCCGTCCTGCTGGCGGGTTTCCCTGGTGCTGGTACCTCCGAGCGAAACCCACTGACCGGGCTCCACCCGGCGAATGGTCATCAGTGCTTCGGTTTCATAGCCGGGCAAGGCGGCAGGGTCTTCTTCGAACGACACAATATTCAACTCAATGGCCTGATCGGAAATGGCCTGGGGGCTGACGACAAAGCCGCTGCGGGTTTCCACTTTTTCCAGAATGACGGCAGGATTGCGCCCTCCCTGCACGGCGAAGGGCAGGCTGCGAACGTTGCCGGAGGTAATATGCGCTGATTGGCCATCCTGCACCACCAGGTGCCGCTCGGTGCTGGAGTTGGTACTGATGGTGCGGCGCTCAACATTCACATTGGCCCGGTTGTCAGACACTGTGACACCGCCCCCGGACTGTTTACCACCGATGTCTTGCCGGTAGCGCACGCTGATGCGCATCTGTACCGGTGGTACGTCCATGGAGTTTACCAGGGTGCCGATTTCATCGAGCAGGATTGGCTCGCCCCGAACCACCAGTTGCCGGCCTCGAGATGTGACCGTCACCGGCGCTTGCTGGTAAAGCGCTCGGATTTGCTGCGATATGTCTTCTGCGGTTCGGTTGTTGAGTTGATAGATGCGGGTTTCGGGTTCCGCCAGGGCGCCGGAAGCGAATGCTGACAATACCAGTATCAGTAGAGTTCTCACAGCGACGTGGTGAACACGTTGGTTCAGCTGTTCAGCGTTCATCAGGACCTCCAGAACCGGGTAACAGGAACCCTTCGGTAAAATAATCCAGATTGCCGGTTGCCAATCTGAAAACCGCGGGTATATAGTAAAAAGCATGAAGACCCTACACACAGCCTGTCAATTGAATGTTCTGCAAGCTTTCGGTGAAAAACTGAAGGCGGCGGGTTCGGCTGTGTATTTTTGGTGGTTTGGTTATGGCTTTTATTTTAGCCAGAGCCCGGGCCGCCCGTAAGATCTTCATCGACCGAACATAACGAGGAAGGCAGCCCGGCAAGCAACCCAGGCTGCCACCGGACTCAAAAAAGCCCCGACTGGTAGCCCAGCCGGGGCTTTTTTGATTCTGATACAGGGAACGGAAACACTGACATGAACATGCCACTGAAGTCTGAAACGCTGGATACGGTATCGTCGACCACTTGCCAGCCTCGCCAGGAGGCGAAGCTGCCCACTGCCGCCGAGCTGCGCCAGCAGTTTCCTGCCAGCGAGCAACTGATCCGGGCCATTGCCGGCTACCGCGATCAGATCCGCGACGTGCTTCATGGCCGGGATGACCGTACCTTGATCGTGATGGGGCCCTGCTCAATTCATGATGAACAGGCCGCTCTGGATTACGGCACCAGGCTGAAAGCCCTGGCGGATGCGGTGAGTGATCGTTTCATCATCGTGATGCGGGCTTACCTGGAAAAGCCCCGCACCACAGTCGGCTGGAAAGGCTTGTTGTACGATCCGGCCCGCACCGGCAAAGGTGATCTGAAGCAGGGTCTCGAGCGTTCTCGCAGACTGTTGCTGGCGCTGTCAGAGCTGGGCTTGCCACTGGCCACCGAAGCCCTGAGCCCGTTCGTGATGGACTACCTGGGCGATCTGGTGAGCTGGACGGCAATCGGTGCCCGTACCACGGAATCCCAGATTCACCGGGAAATGGTCAGTGGCCTGGCCATGCCTACCGGCTTCAAGAACGGTACAGATGGCGGCGTAACCGTGGCGACCCATGCCATGAAATCCGCGTCTCACGCTCATCACCATATGGGCATTTCACACGCGGGCGCGCCGGTGATGATCAACACGGCCGGTAACCCGGATACCCACCTGGTGCTGCGCGGCGGCCGGGGTGTCACCAATTACGACGAGATGAGTATCGCCAAGGCAGTGGCAGAGCTTGAGAAGGCAGGGGTGTCCACCGCCGTGATGGTGGACTGCAGTCACGACAACGCCTGCAAGCAGGCCGAACGCCAGATCGACATTGCCCGCAACGTGATGGCGCAGAAACGCAACGGTAATGCCCACATCAAGGGCCTGATGCTGGAAAGCTTCCTGGCTTTCGGGCGTCAGGATGACGGTGATGACCTGACCTACGGATGCTCGATTACCGATCCGTGCCTGAGCTGGGAACAGACGGAGGCTCTGATCCACTCACTGTAGACAGTAGCAGCTGCCCCGCCAGCAGCACCAGAATCCCGCCCATGACCCTGTCCAGCCAGTGTCCGAACCGGTTGAATCCCCGGCGGACACGGGGGTGGGTAAAGAACACCGCTACCATGGCAAACCACAGGCCTGTGGCCAGAGCCATGTACAGGCCATAGCCTGCCTGCAGCAGTATCGGTGTGTCGGGATTGATGACCACTGAAAACAAAGACACGAAAAACAGCGTGGCTTTCGGATTGAGGACATTGGTCAGGAAACCGAGCCGAAATGCGGCCCAGCCCGTCTGCACCTTGCCGCCCGTTGTCTCGACATGAACACCCCCGGGCTTTGCCTTCAGGCAGTGCCAGGCGATCCACAACAGGTACAGGGCACCAATCACTTTCAGTACCGTAAACAGCATGACCGACTGTTGAATGATCAGGCCGATACCCAATAGCGAATAACCAACGTGCAGCAGGATTCCCAGGCCGATCCCGATGGCGCTGAGCAGCGCATTACGGCGCGCCTGGGTCAGTGCCTGGCGCAGCATGACCGCAAAATCCGGCCCCGGACTCGCCACCGCCAACAGATGAACCAGCGCCACCGTGAGAAATTCAAGCCAATAGTTTTGCACCCGTTGCCTCCGTGTAAAAAAAGCCACTGCCCGTTGAAGCGTCAGCAAGACCGCAAGCATAGGGGGATTTTTTCTGTGTTTCACCTGTCATGAGTCAACAAGCTTTCTATACTCGTAACTTAAGTTATAGAAAAACCGGGAAATTCTGGCAATCGAAGGAGGCCTGATGGACAAGCGCGAAGTGGATGTAGCGGTTATAGGAGCAGGTACCGCAGGCATGGTGGCCTATCAGCGTGCACGAAAGAAAACCGACCGGGTGGTTCTTATCGAAGGCGAGCAATACGGCACCACTTGTGCACGGGTAGGCTGCATGCCCAGCAAGCTGCTGATTGCCGCTGCCGAAAAAGCCCATGATGTGAAACAGGCCAGCGAATTTGGTGTTCTGCCATCAGAGGTACGAATTGATGGGCGGTTGGTAATGGATCGGGTGCGCAACGAACGTGACCGGTTTGTGCAGTCGGTGGTGGATTCTATGGAGTCACTACCCGAAGAACACCGGCTGATGGGGCATGCCCGCTTTGTGGATGCGCACCATATTGAAGTGGGTGACCATACGTCTGTGCGGGCCGACCGTATCGTGATTGCCACGGGGTCCCGACCGAATGTTCCCGGCATGTTCAAAGAAGCCCGGGATCGCCTGGTGGTGAATGATGATATTTTCGACTGGCAGGTGCTTCCCGGCTCAGTTGCCGTCTTTGGCCCGGGGGTGATCGGGCTGGAGCTGGGTCAGGCATTGAGCCGGTTGGGCGTGCGGGTTCGGTTATTTGGTGTCAGTGGTGGAATTGGTGGCCTGCGGGACGAAAAGATCCGGGATTATGCTCTGAAAACCTTCAGTGAAGAGTTCCCCCTCAGTCCGAAAGCCGACACGAAAAAAATAGAGCGTGTTGAACGGGGTGTTGAAATTACCTGGGTAGAAGACGGCACGGAGCACCAGGAAACCTTCGACTACGTGCTGGCTGCCACCGGCCGGCGACCCAATGTCGATAACATGGACATCCAGAACGCGGGGATTGAGCTGGATGACCGGGGCATGCCGCTGTTTGATCCGTATACCCTGCGCTGTGGTGATAGTCACATTTTCATTACCGGCGATGTCAACAACCACCGGCCGCTGCTGCATGAAGCCGCCGATGAAGGTCGCATTGCCGGAGACAACGCCGGGGCCTGGCCGGATGTTCGCATCGGGATGAGAAAAACGCCGATGGCGGTGGTGTTTTCAGACCCGCAGATTGCATCGGTCGGGCTGACTATCCATCAGGTGGAAGAAAAGTGCCACGGCTGTTTTGCGGTAGGAGAAGTCTGCTTCGAGAACCAGGGGCGCAGCAAGGTTATCGGCAAGAACCGTGGCTTGCTGCGGGTGTATGGCGAGCATGGCAGTGGCTTGTTTATGGGGGCCGAGATGTTTGGCCCGGCTGCGGAACACATCGCGCACCTGTTGGCCTGGTGCGCCCAGAAGCGGATGACCGTGAGTGAAATGCTGGAGATGCCGTTTTACCATCCGGTGATCGAAGAGGGCCTGCGCACGGCCTTGAAGGATCTCAACCGGAACCTTCAGGCAGGCCCCGAACCTGCAGAAGGGTGTATGGACTGCGGCCCGGGCGCCTGACCCGGGCTCAGTTGATCTGAATCAGCACCCTTAAGCCGCTTCCTGGCTTAAGCTTGCGGCTCTTGCGGTTGCATTTTGCTGGTGCCGCGCCCATATCTTCTCGTGGAAGAAATAGGCAACGGTGTTGATAGCCGGTTCCACCATGGCAATCAGACTGCCAATCAGGACATCACCGGTCAGCCAGAAGGCAACGCTGAACGCCACAACAAAGTGGGTAATGGCGAAAGTGATCGTCTTCAGCAACGATTGGTCGGCCGCTGAGCTGTGGTTGTGAACGTACTGTTTCAGTGCACTCATGATCAACTCCGCATTCTTGATGTCTATGTTTCCATTTAAGGGCAAACGAGAACTGTTTCCAAATAGATTGTGTGATGGTTTGCGATAGCGGTCACCTATGCAGGTTCCGGAACCTGCATAAGTAACTGCTATCGCAGGTATTAAAGAACTAAACTTCAGTGTTACAAACGACTGGCTTAAAGTAGACGTCAGCGTAAACCCCGCAAAGAATCAGGAGGTTCAACATGGGTACTAATTTTATCGGTCTTGATACGGATAAAACGCAGAAGCTTGCAGACTCCCTCAACGGACTGCTCGCCAATTACCAGATTTTCTATATGAACGTCCGGGGCTATCACTGGAACATCAAGGGTGAGAATTTCTTCGAACTGCACGCAAAATTCGAAGAGCTGTATGACGACCTGCTGCTGAAAATTGACGAAGTTGCCGAGCGGGTTCTGACCCTGGGCCATCGCCCGGCTCACGCTTACAGCACATACATCGAGAAATCAGAAGTGCCTGAGCGTAAAGACGTTTCTGATGGTAAGGAAGCGGTGAAGAATATCGTTGAGAGCTTTGGCAAACTGATCAGCAAACAACGTGATCTGCTCCACCTTGCCGGCGAAGCAGACGATGAAGGTACGTCTGCACTGATGAGCGACTACATCGCCCAGCAGGAAAAAACTGTGTGGATGTACCGCAGCTATCTCGGGCAGTAATTGCTGGCCGTGAGTAATCGTGAAATGGCGGCTCAATGAGTCGCCATTGTTTGTTGTATCAGCATCTTCAAGTTGTCTTTTTTCTGCAGCCATTCTGTCATCTGTTTGCCATAGGTTGGGTCGTCCTATCCATTAAGTCGACACAACCCAGAGGTAAACATGAACGTGAATCGCCCCCTCCTTGCTACCGCCATACTGGCATCCTCCCTGGGGCTCGGTGCCTGCGCTACCGGTGACAACACACCCACACAGCGAATTCCGGCATTGCAGACGATCATCGAGCTGAATCGGCTTGGTACCTATAAGCCGGAAGGCCAAGTTTTCGATGAAAGCGCAGCCGAAATTGTGGCGCACGATGCCGTCAACCAGCGCCTGTTTGTGATCAACGCCAATGCGGCGACGGTTGATGTGCTGGATATCCGGGATCCTTCTGCGCCGGTACGGGTGAACACCATCGATGCCACTCGCGAAGGCGCCTCTGCCAACAGTGTGGCCGTGCACGGTGAACTGGTTGCTGTGGCTATCGAAGCGAAGGTGAAACAGGCTAGCGGCAAAGTAGTGTTTTACAACGCTTCTGATCTGTCCAAAGCGGGAGAGGTGATTGTCGGAGCCCTGCCAGACATGGTGACCTTCACCCGCGATGGCAAAAAAGTGCTGGTAGCCAACGAAGGGGAGCCCAGTGCCGACTACACCACGGACCCTGAAGGCTCTGTCAGTGTCATCGACCTGTCCAACGGCGTTGTGAATGCCACCGTGAAGTCCGCGGATTTCCGTGCCTTCAATGGTCGCGAACAGGCCCTGCGTGAGTCCGGTGTTCGTATCTTTGGGCCGGGCGCGTCCGCAGCCCAGGACTTCGAGCCAGAATACATTGCCATTTCGGTCGACAGCACCCGCGCCTGGGTTGCCTTGCAGGAAAACAATGCGGTCGCGGTGCTGGATATTGAAAACGCCAAAATCCTTGATGTGCTGCCGTTGGGTTTCAAAGACCACCGCATGCTCGGCAACGAGCTGGATGCCAGCAATACGGACGGCGGCATCAACCTTCGCAACTGGCCCATCAAGGGTATGTATATGCCGGACGCCATGGCCAGCTATGGCTACAACGGTAAGACCTACTATATCACCGCCAACGAGGGGGACTCGCGGGATTACGATGGCTTCAGCGAAGAATACCGGGTCAAAGACCTGCAGCTGAGCGAGGCTTTCGGTACTGAGGCCCAGCGCAAGGAGCTTCAGGACAGCACCAATCTGGGCCGCCTGAAAGTGACCGGTACCCTGGGGGTGGTTAATGATTGCAATCCGTCCAGCAGTGGTACCGATGTCGAGAAAGACTGTGTGTTCGGTGAGCTGTACAGCTATGGCGCCCGTTCTTTCTCGATCTGGAATGAGCAGGGTCAGCGGGTGTTCGATTCCGGCAACGACTTTGAGCGCATTACCGGTAACCTGATTCCGGAAGGCTTCAACGCCAGCAACGATGAGAACGGGGCCGATGATCGTTCGGATGACAAAGGCCCGGAGCCGGAAGCGGTGGCCGTGGGCGAAATTCATGGTCAGAACTATGCGTTCATTGGCCTTGAGCGTGTGGGTGGCCTCATGGTGTACAACGTGACCAACCCCCAGAACCCTGAGTTTGTGCAGTACCTGAACAACCGGGTTTTCTCGGCAGACACAGCGGCCGTTGAATCGGGTAACGCCGGTGACCTGGGCCCGGAAGGCCTGGCCTTTATCCGCGCCGAAGACAGTCCTAATGGTCAGCCGATTCTGGCGGTCGGCAACGAAGTCAGCGGAACCACCACGCTTTACGGTATCGATGTCATCGGTGCACTCGTAAAATAAACAGGCTTTCTTGCAGAACAAAACCGCGCCTCAGGGTGCGGTTTTGTTCGTTATGGCGTTGGAGCAATCAGGCCAAAGGGCGTATGAATCTCAAAAAAACGGTTTTATAACAATCTGTAATAGTCCTGTCATAACCCCCCTCCATAGTGTCGTCTCAATTGAGTTAACACCTGTGCCGGGCGTGCCCCGGCTGTTTTAAGCGGCAGACGCTTAAACGAGTGGGTGAAACCTGTTTTTAACAATCAGTGGTTAGCCTGCTCGCAGAAGCGGCCGAGACCGCAAACTGGATTCAAAGCGTGAAGAGATTTTCCACAGTCACATGCCTGGTTGTTGCCCTGCTACCGCTTTCGGCGTGGGCTGAGTCCGAGCTGAAGTTGGGTGCTTGCGTCAGTGTTCAGGCCGTCAACGGCAGTGAGCAGAGCGCCAGTGCTGGCCAGAGCCTGAAACTGGGAAATGGCACTCACCAGCTGGTGGTTGAGTGCACCGCCGAGGTTGGTCGCGAAGCGACTCTTGAGACCAGTGATGCCTTTGTTCTGCTGTTCACCGCCGAGAACTCAGAGCTGACTTTGTCTGCGCCGCAGATTGGTTCCAGCCGGGAGATGGCAGCGTTCAATGATCAGGGCAACTGGACTCTGACCGACGGCAAAAGTCGCCCGGTGGCATTCAAGTCAGATGTGCTCGAAAAAGAAGGTTTTCAGCTGGTCCGCGATTATCCGCGGGAGCTGGAGATCTATAACCGCTCCGGCGCTGTGGCCGCGATGACTGCGTCAGCAGGCACCCGGGACTCAGGGCTGGCAATCAACCAGGAAGGGTTGCTGCTGGATCCGCACACCGATCCGGATCAGGAAACGGTCAGCAGGATGCTGCGCTACTGGTATCTGAAAGCTGACGAAAAGACTCGAAACGAGTGGAACAGCTGGGTTGATTCCAGCAACCAATAATCATCAAACCAAACTGATAGTGGAGTTAAAAAATGAAGAAGCTTCTTCTGGCTGTTGCTGTGTCGTCTATGGCTGTTGGCTCTGTCAACGCTGCGACTGTGTATGAGAAAGACGGTTTTACTTACAAGCTGAACGGTGATTTCCAGGTCCAGTTCCGTCAGGCAACCGGCTTCGATGAGCGTGCTGACGTTGAATATGACGATCTGGAACTGAAGAACTACGTGGCCTATGATCTGGGCAATGACCTGACGGCTTTCGGTCGTCTGGATTTTGGCTTCAAAGATGCCGCCGAAAAAGATGAGAACGGCAGCAACCTGGAAGAAGCATACGTAGGGCTGAAGTATGGCGTTGCCTCTTTCTCCTTCGGTAAGCAGAATTTTGCTTCCGATGAGTTTGGTATTGAGCAGGCCATTGAAGTTGAAACCATTGATGAAGACCGTTTCGATGACACCGGTACCGATGGCGACGATACCATTCGTATCGATATCGAGCTGGAGAACGTTTACATCGCTGCGTCCCACGAGATGAAATCAACTGATGGCGCCTCCTCTGGTATCGACGGCGAGTATTACGATCTGTTCGTAGCCACCGAACTGGCAGGCCTTGAGCTGGCCGCTGCTTATCAGCAATCGCGAGCATACGGAACTGCGGACTCCGCAGATACCTGGGGTCTGAGCGCTTCCTACGATTTTGGTTTCATGAATCTGGCGGCTGACTACAGCTCTACCGATGTCAGCGATTTCGAAATTACTCAATACAACGTTGCAGCTGTTTTCGCCGTTGCCAGCACCACGGATGTTGCGGTTGGTATGGGTAACAAAGAAGAAGACAATGCGGACGACATTACCGAGTGGTATGCCAACGTAACGTACAAGTTCCCGGCTGCCAAGAACGTCAGCGTGTTTGCCGAAGTCGCTCAGAGTGATCTCGAAGATAATTCTGGTGATGACGCAGACATGGGCTTCCTCGCCGGCATGCGCGTGAAGTTCTAAGCAAAAATGCCAGATCGCCGACCACGGCTCGACCAACGGTTGGCGTAAGAACACACAAAGGCCGGGCATTATTGCCCGGCCTTTGTGTGTTTCAGACCGCAATATCCAGTGGCGGCACCTGCTGGTGCAGGAACCACTTCTCTGTGACCACTTTCCGGGTAAACCAGTGCGAGCGCATCAACGTGCTGGCAATGGGCTGTTTCAGCCATTCTGGCAGATCGAACCCATGCTCCTGTTCTATCGCGCGGTTGCCGAATCGGGCGGCGATCTGCTCACCGTAATGCTGGAGCGATAGCGCTGAAAAATCTGGCGCGGCCAGAATGACCTTTGCCGCCATCAAAGCCGATTCAATGGCAGGCCTGATACCTTCACCACTCTGGGTGTAAGCCAGCCCCGCGGCATCGCCAATCAGTAAAGCACCGTCGTCCACCAGGGGCCTCTCCGCATGGGCGTAAAGCAGGTAGGCGTGGCCCTTGAACCGGCCAGGCAGGTCGGCCGGAATCCGGCCCGCCTGTTTCATGTCTTCCACAAAGGCTTCCAGGTGATCGGTCAGCCGGTGGTTGTCTTCGCGTCCCAGGCCGATATTCAGGAAGCTGCCCTTGCGGAACACCCAGGCATAACCTTTCAGGTCTCGACAGAACCAGAGCTCCGGGGTATCGCCCCGGGCTTCGCAGGCCCGGGCCTGTTCCGGGGCCATCTCGAACTCCACTTCCTTGGCCGCTACCACGGTTTCGTGTTTTCCGGGGCCATGGCCAAGCAACCGCGCAACCGGGCAGAAGTGTCCGCCTGCTCCGATCAGCAATGGCGCCTGCCACTGTTCGTTGATGGTCCAGTTGCCGTCTTTCCGGACAATGGATTTCACCGGGGTGCTCAGTTGTTTGAGTGCCTTGACCCGGTCCAGCAGATAGGCGTCAAACTCGCAACGGCGTATGCCGTAACTGACGGTATCGCCATGGTCATTTTCCACGGCACTCTGGCCCATCATGCCAATGCGGAACCGGCGAATGGGCTGAAGGGTGCGTCCATGGCTGTAGTCGTTGATATCAATGTCCAGGCTTTGGAGAACCGCAGGAGTGACCCAGCCGGCGCAGGTTTTGTCCCGGGGAAATTCGGCCTTATCGATAATCAGCACCTGTTTGCCAGACGTTTCCAGTGCACGGGCGAGAGTGGAGCCTGCTGGGCCGGCCCCGACAATGATGACATCGTAGTAGTCCATCACACACCCTCCGGAGTGGCCGGGAAGGTGTAGAGATCTTGCCGGTTTTGGGGGAGCTGGTTGTTGTCGCCGTGGCTGAACACCACCTGGAAAAGCTGCAGAGAGCCGGCCCTGAAAGCCGCCGTGGAGCCCGCCAGATATAACCGCCAGGCCCGGGTGAAGTGTTCATCGTACATCCGCGTAACTTCGTCCTGGTTGGCGGTGAAGTTCTCCATCCAGTGGCTCAGGGTTCGGGCGTAGTGAAGGCGCAGGTTTTCCACATCCAGTACCGAAAAGTCGCTGTGCTCGCAGATCTCCATGAACTCGGAAATACTGGGCGGGTAGGCGCCGGGAAAGATCCGTTTTTCGATCCAGGCGTTCATCAGCATGGGGCGGTTGCGCCCAATACTGTGGAGCAGTGCGATGCCGTTCGGTTTCAGGCTGCGCTTGATCAGCTCGGAAAGCGCCGGGTAGTTCTCTTTGCCGACGTGCTCAAGCATTCCGATTGAGACAAAGGCATCGTACTGGCCCTGAATGTTGCGATAGTCGTCCTCCACGTAGGTGATCTGTTGGTCGAGGCCCTGGCGTTCTGCTTCTGCCCTGGCGTAGTCGAGCTGTTCCCTGGAAATGTTGTAGGAGTGCACCGTCACCCCGTAGTTGCGGGCCATGTACCGGGCCAGACCACCCCAGCCGCAGCCGGCTTCCACGACCGTCATTCCTGGTTTCAGTCGCAGTTTCCGGCACACGTGTTCCAGTTTGGCCAGCTGCGCCTGTTCCAGCGTTTTACTGTCATCTTCATAGTACGCGCAGGTGTACTGCATGGCTTTCTGGTCCAGCCAGAGCTGGTAGAACGCATTACCCAGATCGTAGTGGTGATGGATGTTCTCTTTGGCCTCGGTAATGCCGGTGGCCCGGGGATTGTGGTTGCGCCAAAGGGCCTCCAGCCACCTCGGCCATTTTTGCCGGGCGCTGTGGACGGCCCGGTACAGGGCTTCCATGAAGTCAGTCAGATCGCCTTCCAGTTCCAGCCTGCCTGCACTGTACAGATCTCCGAAGGCCAGGTTGGGGTTGGCGACGAGAGCGTACAGTGCTTTGTGGTCCGCCAGGCTGAGGGTGAACCGGGCAGTTTGTGCTTCCGGCTCAATGGTTTCTCCGTTCCAGAGCCGGAAACGAACCGGAGGGGAGCCCGCCATACGCATGAGCTTGGCAATCAGCCAGCGCTCATAACTGTGTGGCGCCCGGTCGGCATGGCTACCTTCCAGAGGCAGGGTCAGAACGTGTGCTTTGGTGTCTTTTTCCGAGTAATCGGTCCTGCGGGCTGTACTTTGCGTCATGACAGGCTCTCTCCCTGTGTTTTCTGATCCGGTGCGTTCCCGAATGCTGAACTGAGAGTCGCGTTTCTGATTCAGTATAGGAAATGATCAGATTTTGTCAGGTTTGAGTGGGTATCCGTCAGGAATGAACAGGACCGGGCAACAACCCGGTCCTGTCAGTTAGCAGGTTTTGTATCAGTAAGTGGCGCTCATTCCGAACCATTCCGGGAAGACAATGATCATTGCCAGGACCAGAATCTGGATCAGAATGAAGGGCACGATGCCCTTGTAGATATCCGTGGTTTTCACGCCCGCGGGGGCCACCCCTTTGAGGTAGAACAAAGAGAAGCCGAACGGTGGTGTCAGGAAACTGGTCTGCAGGTTCATGGCCACCAGAATGGCGAACCAGAGCATGTTGATGCCCAGAGCCTCGGCCACCGGCGCAAGGATCGGCACGATGATGAAGGAAATCTCCACGAAGTCGATGAAGAAGCCCAGAATCAGAATCACCAGCATCGCGAGTATGATAAAGCCCCACTGCTCGCCCGGCAGCATCAACAGCCACTCTTCCAGCAGGTAGTCACCGCCGGTATAGCTGAAGACCATGGAAAACGCCGTAGCACCGATCAGAATGGCAAACACCATGGCGGTGACCTTGACGGTGTCCTTGGAGGCATCCCAGACCATCTTGAAGCTGAACTGGCCGTAGATAATGGCCAGAATCACAGCGCCAACACCGCCCAGAGCGGAAGATTCCGTGGGGGTGGCAATGCCGGTGAAGATCGAGCCCAACACCACCACAATCAACGCCAGCGGTGGAATGATCGCGAGCAGTGCGTTGCGGATCTCCTTGCTGCGGCTGATGCTGTCGTCTGGTGGCATGGCCGGGGCCGTTTGCGGCTTCAGTCGGGTCAGAATCAGGATGTAGACAATGTACAGGCCGATCAGCACCATACCTGGCCCGACGGCGGCCTTGAACAGGTCGCCCACTGGCAGGCCAAGCACGTCCCCCAGAATGATCAGGATAATGGAGGGCGGCACTATCTGGCCCAGGGTGCCTGACGCACAGATGGTGCCGGTCGCCAGGCGCTTGTCGTAGTTGTGGGCCAGCATGACGGGCAGAGAGATCAACCCCATCGCTACCACACTGGCGCCGACGACGCCGGTTGATGCTGCCAGCAGGGCACCCACCAGGATGGTGGAGATCGCCAGGCCGCCGGGCAGGCCACCAAACAGCCGGCCCATGGAGGTCAGTAGCTGCTCCGCCAGTTTGGTGCGCTGCAGTACTACCCCCATGAATATGAACAGGGGCACCGCCATCAGCACGGTGTTCTGCATGACACTCATGATTCGGTAGGGCATGAAGGCGAACAGGTCCATGCCTTCTGCAAAGATTCCGAAAAACAGTGCCACGCCACCAAAGGTGAAGGCAACCGGGAAGCCCAGCATCAGCATGAAAAGGGCGACCAGGAACATGATCATACCGGTCATGCCAGACCTCCCGCGCTGTGCTCGCCTTCGTATTCTTTGTCACCAGCCATGACGCGAATGGCGTAGGTAGCCATGTTCAGGCCGGCCGTTCCGATAAAGAAAGCGCTGACCGGGATCACGGATTTGATGATCCAGCGGTGCGGCAGGCCACCCGGGTCGCCGCTGCCTTCACCCATCTCATAGGCATCAACGGCAAAGCTGTATCCGTACACGCCGATCAGGTAGGCGAAGGGGATGACAAACAGCAATGCGCCCGCCAGGTTGATCCAGGCTTTGGTTTTCTGTTGCCAGCTGGTGTAGAACACATCTACCCGAACGTGGCCGTCAGTGCGCAGGGCGTAGGGGATGCCCAACAAGAACACCACAGAATACAGATGCCATTCCATCTCTTGCATGCCAATGGACACATCGTTGAAGGCATAGCGGGTCACTACGTCATAAAACACGTTGGCTGCCATCAGGATCATCGCCACGCAGGCGACCCAGCCGCAGAGTTTGGAGAGCCAGGCCAGGCCCTCATCCAATCTGATAATCCAGCGCATTAAACCTCTTCCTCCGCCAAGCGGATGTAGTCTGAACCGTTGGAACGAAAAAGCCGGGATCACTGGCAAGAGCGATCCCGGCTCGGTTTCTACATGACCGGTAGTTTACTCGACTTCCGTCATGGTGTTGAGGTACGCACGCTCCGAGATGTCGGTGTATGCGCGGCTCTGTTCCTGGTAGCTCAGTTGAGAGTCGATGATCTTCTTGGCCATCGGGCTGTTGTCAGCCGTTTCTTTCAACAGTTTTTTGTTGGCGTCGTACATGGCCTGGAAGATATCTTCCGGGAACTGTTTGATCTTCACGTTGGGGTAATCTTTCTTGATGTTTGCCCAGGCTTCGGCGTTTTCGTGCTGGGAGTGCACCAGCATGTCATAAGACGCGGTGCGCATCGCCACTCGCATGATTTCCTGAAGGTCCGCCGGCAGCTTTTCCCATACGCGCTTGTTCACCAGGAACTGCAGTTCGGTCGCCGGCTCATGCCAGCCCGTGTAGTAGTAGTCTGCAATCTGCTGGAAGCCAAGGCGCAGGTCCAGTGCCGGTCCTACCCACTCAACGGCATCAATCGTGTTACGTTCGAGGGCGGTGTAGAGCTCACCCGGAGCAATGTTGGTGGGGTTCACGCCCACTTCGGCAAATACCTCACCGGCAAAGCCGGGGATGCGCATTTTCAGGCCTTTCAGGTCATCCAGGGATTTGATTTCCTTGCGGAACCAGCCGCCCATCTGCACACCGGTGTTGCCGCCGGGGAACGACAGCATGTTGTGGGGCTCATACACTTCCTGCATCAGCTCCATGCCGCCGCCGTGGTAGAACCAGGCGTACTGTTCCATGGCGTTCATGCCGAAGGGCATGCTGGTGAAGAACAGGGTTTCCGGAACCTTGCCTTTCCAGTAGTAGGAGGCTGAGTGGCCCATGTCGTACTGACCGGCCTTGACCATGTCGAACACACCCAGGGGGGCTTTGTGTTTGTTGGCGGAGTCGATGCGGATGGTCAGCCGACCGTCGGACATTTTGTTGACCGTTTCCGCAAAGCGTTTGGTGGTGTCACCGAATATCGGGAAGTTCGGACCCCAGGTTTCGGCCAGTTTCAGGGTGAATTTGTCTTGGGCGAGCGCCTGCGTGGCGGCAAATGTGGTTGCCACAGCCAGTACAGCCGCGGATAGAACAGAACGGATCTTCATTGCTCTTCTAACCTCTGATGTTGTTGTAATTGTCTTTGGCTCAGAGCCAGCCGCTTTTTGGGTGACCGGCTTGTTCTTGCAGTCTAGTTCACAAACACAATGGTTGTGCTATGCAGCTGCTCGAATTAAGACATATGTCTAAGGCCTCGGAGCTATACGAACGGTTTTCACAAATCGTTCATCCGGCCGATCTGGCTGGCCAGGCGCATGGCTTCATGTTCTTCCAGCGATTTCAGGTCTTCCAGCAGAGACTTGGCTTCGGGGATCTCTGCCTTGCCGATCAGGCTGTCGTAGAGCGCCATGACCTGGTCATGAAAATCAAAGATCTCCCGGGCAATGCCGGCGAAGTCCAGCGCTGAGTAATCGGTGCTGCAGGTCCGGTTTTTTTCGATGGGTTTGTGCACCCCGTAATCGTAAAGCCGGGTTTGCATGGCTTTCGGATCGGCCTGGTTTTCATACTCGGCCACCGCCTTTTCCAGCAGGGTTTCGTGGCTGCTGATGTAATCCAGCAGCGCACTGGCCCGCTCATCTTTGTGCTGGCCGGCCGAATCGTGCAGGCAGCGGGCCAGGTGGGCGTGCAGTTGCCGGGTCCAGTCGATCAGGTCTGCGAAGGTTTTGATTTCCATACGGCATATCTCCGGTCAGAATGGCTGTTGAAATGTCGGTTTGTCTGTAAGTCTAGACAATATTCTCTGCCTGCCATGC
>DATGQY010000002.1:0-4839 GCA_035303925.1 Marinobacter sp.
GGGCCTGACCTGTGCCCGGGTAGGGTATATGATGATAGGAAACCTTGGTCAGGGAGCGAGTGAGATGACGGTAGAGCTGGGTATTATCGAAGGATTTTATGGCCCGGTGTGGAGCTGGGGCGAGCGGCGCCAGCTGGTTAACGCCCTGACCACCCATGGCTATGGTTTCTACCTGTACGCGCCCAAGGCCGATCCATACTTGCGCCGGCGCTGGCAGGAGCCGCATCCGCCGGAACAGGCTGAGGCGTTGGCGGATTTTGCCGGATTCTGCCGGCGCGAAGGGGTGCGTTTCGGCGTGGGGCTGAGCCCGTTCGAGGTTTTCAACAACTTCGATGACATCGCCCGGGATGCCCTGGCGGAAAAGCTGAAAATGCTGGATCGCATGGGTATTCAGGCGCTGGCCATCCTGTTCGACGATATGCACCCGGACACCCCGGAACTGGCCCGAACCCAGGCCGGCATTATCAAATGGGTGCAGGAACATACCGCGGCTGCAAAAATCAGTGTGTGCCCCACCTACTATTCCGATGACCCGGTGCTGGACCGTGTGTTTGGCCAGCGGCCGGCGGATTACCTGGAAACCCTGGGTGCGGAGCTGGACCGCGACGTGCGCATTTTCTGGACCGGGGAGGAAGTCTGCTCCCGGGAGATTTCACTGGGGCATCTCAAGCGTATCAGCAAGTTGCTGGGCCGCAAGCCGCTGCTCTGGGATAACTATCCGGTCAACGACGGCGACCGCATGTCCCGGCACCTGCACCTGCGCGGATTTACCGGCCGCCCTGCGGGCAACGCCGCCTATCTTTCAGGCCACGCCATCAACCCTGCGCTGCAACCGGTGCTCACCAGTATTCCGGCTATTACCCTGGCGGAATCCTATCGCCAGGGGCCGGATTACCAGTATGGCCAGGCGTTTTTGCATGCGGCAAGGGAGGTATTGGGGCTGGAGCTGGCGGAACAGCTGCACAGAGACTTGCTGGTGCTGCAGGATACCGGGCTGGGGCGTATCAGCGATGAGAAAAAACAGGCGCTGATGCACACCTACGATGCCTTTGATCACCCGGCTGCCCATGAAGTTCTGCGCTGGCTGGCCGGGGACTATCAGGTGACCGACGAGATGGTGCAAACGCAGTAAACCGAACGGCTCAGAGTGCTTCCGGTTCCGATGGGCTTGCTGGAGGGGGTGTCAGGCCTACCGTGGTGATCCGGCTGGCAATGGTGTCGCAGATCCGAAGGCGAATACCCTCCGCAAGTAACTCTGCGCCAATTTCAGGCACCGGTTGATCAAGTCTGGCTTTTATTAACTGCTCCAGCGTCAGGTCTTTCTCTTCACCCAGATAAATGCCGTAGGAGTTGTAGACGTCTGCAAGCCTGGTGCTCGCTTTGAGTTTCAGTTCGAAGTGGGGGAGTTCAGTCTGGCTGCTTGTCACCGACTGTGAAAAAACAGTATCGACAAAGGGCCGGACTTCAGGCCGGAGGACAACGAACAGGTGGTCTCCCGCTATCAGGCGAGTTGACCCGCGGGGCGGAATTACCTCTGAGTCCCGGGTGATCATGGCCACCACGGTGCTGTCGGGCAGGGCAATTTGCGAGAGCAGTCGCCCGGCTGCCCGGGGGTTTTCGCCCAGTGTATATTCAACAATCTCGGCGTTTACGTCATTCAGCGCTGTAATTTCGAGTGTTGCCGCAGGCTTGGCCGGAGGCATTTCTGTCAGGCCCAGTTTGCGGGCCACAATCGGTAGGGTTGCCCCCTGAACCGTGGCAGAGATCAGCACAACGAAGAACACCACATTGAAAATCAGGGCGGCGCCGGGCAGGTCAAATACCAGCGGGAAGATGGCGAGAATAATGGGTACCGAGCCCCGGAGCCCGACCCAGGAGACCAGTGTCATCTCCCGGGCATTGAAGCCGAACAGCGCCAGCATGGGGGCCACCGCAAGGGGCCTGGCCACCAGGGTGAGCACGACGGCTACCAGCAAGCCTTCCATCCAGACATCAAGCAATGCCTCCGGGTTGACCAGCAGACCGAGCACCACGAACATGGTGATCTGGCTGAGCCACGCCATACCGTCGTGGAAAAGGTAGGTGCTGCGTTGAAACACCATTCGGTGGTTGCCGATGATCACGCCGGCAATGAATATAGCGAGGAAGCCGCTGCCGCCCAGATTCGCAGCAATCCCGAACGCCAGCAAACCAAAAGTGCCCACCATAATCGGGTACAGCCCGGACGCAACCAGCTTGATTCGGTTGACCACAACTACCGACAGCCAGCCCATGCCCAACCCTACCAGGGCGCCAATGCCCATTTGCATGACGAACAGCTGCAGCATCCCGACACCAAGTTTCATGTCGTTGACCAGCACTTCCAGCAAGCCAACCGTCAGGAAAATAGCCATTGGGTCGTTTGACGCGCTTTCGATTTCGAGAACGGACTTCAGGCGCCGGTTGATGTGAACGCCGGCGTTGCGGAGCAGAGAAAACACGGCGGCGGCATCGGTGGAGCCGACGATCGCGCCAATCAGGATGCCCTCGAGTATCGACAGGTTGAGAATCATCGCGGCCGCAAGGCCGGTGATCACTGCGGTTATCAGTACGCCCAGCGTGGCCAGGATAGAGGCGGGTTTCCAGACCAGTTTGACGGAGCTGATCGGGGTTTGCAGGCCGCCATCAAACAGAATCAGCGCCAGTGCCAGAGTGCCGAGCGCATGGGCGGCAATCGGGTTGTCGAATTCAATGCCGCCAATTCCGCTCTCTCCGGCCAGCATGCCCGTGAGCAGGAACAGGACCAGCACAGGAAGGCCGAGGCGCGCCGATAACTTGCTGGACAGGATGCCAAACAGGATCAGGATTGCGGCGAGAAGAATGAACTGGTCAATGGCGAACATTGTGCGCGCTGTCTCTGGTGGTTGTGTTAATTCAGGTAGTAATCGAACGTAGACACAACCCGCACGGTTTTTACCGGCTGTTGCTGCTCAGACACGCCGGGAGCCTGGTCCCGGGCGAGAATCTGGAACACGCCCTGATTGGCCCGGCGCAGACCACCAAGTTCGGCATCGGCATCCCGGGCAAATTGCTGCGCAGATTCCCGGGCGGCGGCGGTGGCTTCTGCAATCATTTGTGGCTTGATGTCGTTCAGGCCACTGAACAGGTAGGTGGGGCCACCGGGGCCGTAATCTGACGACAGCAGAACACCGGAGTCCACCAGTTCACTGACATTCTGGGCCGCCTGGCGGATGCGGTCGATGTCGGTGCTGCGCACCATCAGGGTCTGGTTGATGATGTACTGCTGCTCGTTGTTGTTGCCGGAATAGGGATTGGCGCGGGTATCGGTAACATCCAGCCGCTGCAGCTCTACCGATGATTCATCAATGGCCTGCAGTTTCAGGAAGGCCATGATGGCTTCACGACTGCTGCGGGTTTTGTTCCGGGCCTCGCCCAGCGTGCTGCCGGTGGCGACAAAACGGATTGGCCAGAGCGCAAGGTCGGCCTGGACTTCCCGTTCGGCGACACCCTTCACCGTAACGTAGCGGTCCCCGGTTTTCAGGCCGGTCAGGCCGTCCTTCAGTAACGAGGCGGAAAGTACAAGGCTAAGGCCCAGAATGATGGCGACAACTACTTTCATGAATCCGTCCCTTGGTCAGTGAAATGAGTCAGTTAGCTTCGCAGCGGACATCCGGGCGCTTGCTGAAGCGCTCTTGCATGGCTTTGCGCTGGCGGTCTTCGTTGCGGTATTCCGGTGGCAATGGCCGGATCAGGTACAGGTAGTCGCCCTTGTCCAGGTTATCTGCCAGTGGCGCTTCGGTTTGCGCCCTGGGCCAGAATACCGGGCTCAGTACCTGTATGGAAAGCTCTGGTGCCCGCTGTTTCAGGAGGGCGACCGTGCCCAGCCCCTGCTCGCTGTGAAAATTGCCGGTCAGGTGCAGGATTTGATGTCCCGGAAAGCGTTCCCGGGCGTTAAGGATCTGCGTGGCCATGGTGTTGTCGCGCAGTAGCTGGGCCTGATAGATCTTTTCCATGCGTTCGGCGGTGCCCGGATCGCCCTGACCATGGCTTCGGCTGATGGCGTTATTGAACTTTTCCCGATACGCCGGGGTGTCCAGGAATGGCTCGGCTGGCAGGGCCTGGCGTTCGGCTTCAGGCAGCTGTGCCAGATATGCCGGGCCGACCTGGCCGACGCAACGAACCGTGTCTGCCGGGGCGTTGGCGGCAATGACCGGCAGACCATGATCCCGTGCGAGTTCCACCAGGGGGCGATAGGACGCCTGATAATTATCCCAGGCGTTGGCGTCTTCAATCAGTTCCTGCTCACCGGATTCGCCGGCAAGGTAAGCGTCCAGGGCGGCCTGATGGTCCAGGTTGAACTGCTCCAGGGTCAGCACCTGCCTTGGGTTCCGGGAATGCAGCTGCTGCTGCACCCGGGACTGCAGCAGGTGCGAGGCCTGGTGGCCGTGGTATTCGCCAATGATCACCACATCGGCGTCGGCCAGCTCCTGGCCAAGCTGCGCCAGGGTGATGGCCTGTGCCGCGTGGCTGGCAATCAGCGTGCTGTCGTAAAGGCTGGCCGGCGCGGTTGGATTGGCCGCTTCTGGCGGACTGTGCAGGGTTGTGCAGCCTGCACTGAAGGCCAGGGCCGTGGCGGCTGCGGCTGTGCATAGTATTCGGTTCAGGGGCATTCTGGTGTGCTCAGTCCGGTTGGTTGGCGCGATGTTCGCGCCAGTCGGCCCCCAGCCGTTGTTCCACATATTCACGGATAAACTGGCGGACTTTCTGGGAGGGAGTGACATCCTCCAGCTTGCAGAGTTCCTCGAAGGCTGATTTTTTCTCCGGGTCAATCAGCAGGGT
>DATGQY010000003.1:0-10048 GCA_035303925.1 Marinobacter sp.
CAGTTGAAGATCTCCGGAGCGATGAAGCTGCGGCCGGTTTCTTCTGCAATCAGGGCGTAGTCGGAGTTGAGCAGGCCGCAGCCGTATTTATCGTCCGGAAAAAACATGTTCCACAGGCCCTGGGCCTTGGCCTTTGCTTTCAGCTCTTTGATGATCGGCAGTACCACCCAACGGTTGTCCAGGGAGGCAAGCTCCTTGTGATACTGCTCTTCGATGGGATAGATCTCTTCGCGCATGAAGGTTTTCACACGCTTGAGGTAATCCTGGCCTTTCTCGGAAATGTTGAAATCCATGGTGCAGCTCCTCGTGCTTGCCAGCCCCTTTTGGGGCGCACTTTCGATCAGATGGCCATCAGTCTAGGAGTCAATGCGCTATTACGCGACTGAATTGTTCTTATCATTTATCATTACCCGTACTTATTCAGATGACGGATTTACATTATGGCCCTGAATCGCCTGGACCTGAACCTGCTGCATGTGTTCGATACCATTTATCGGGAAGGCAGCCTGACCCGCGCCGCCAAGGCGCTGCACCTGACCCAGCCAGCGGTCAGCCACTCCCTCGCCCGGCTGCGGGATCACTTTGACGATGCGTTGTTCACCCGTCAGGGCAATCAAATGGTACCAACACCGCTGGCCCGGCGGTTTCTGGAATCGATGCGGCCCGGGCTGAATCAGGTGCAGAGTGCCGTGAATCAGTTTCACGCCTTTGACCCCGCCAGTCAGCGCAAGACTTATGCACTGGGCCTGCGGGATGTGCTGGAATCGACGTTTCTACCCCAGCTTATGAACAAGCTGGCTCCCTATCCGGACATGGAGATTGCCAGCCAGCGCGTGGCCAGGCGGGAAATGGAAACCCAGCTGGCCGCCGGCAAACTGGATTTTGCGATTGATGTGTTACTACCGGTCAGCAACCAGACCAGCCATGAGTTGCTGCAACAGGACAGGATGGTGGTTCTGGCGCGCAAGGGGCATCCCATAATGCGCGAGGGGCTGGATATGGCTGCCTATCTGGAAGCCCGACATGTGCTGGTGTCATCCCGCACTGAGGGGCCCGGCATTGAGGACTTCGCGCTGTCCCGGCACGGCGTGCAGCGCAATATCCGCCTGCGCTGCCAGCACTATTACGCCGCCTGCAGAGTGGTCGAAAGCTCGGACCTACTGCTCACCATGCCAGAAACCTATGCACGAATTATCGCAGAACGCGCCGATATAGAAGTATTGGGGCCGCCAGCAGAGATGCCGTCAATCGATGTGCATCTTTACTGGCACAAGGCCTATGAAAAGGAGCCCGCGCTCGTGTGGTTCCGGGACCTGTTGCGCAGCCTGCCCCGGGGTCAGTAGGCTCCAACCATCATCAGAAAGGCCATAAAGCCGGCAGCGGTTATTCCGAGGGATAGCACCACGATCCCGAACCCCCACCAGATGGCGGCACCGTCGGAGACGTCCACATCGTGGCCTCGCAGGGTTCGATAGAACGCCCAGGGGCCCAGTACAAACGCGCCCACCACTGCAAACACCAGTCCAACGGCGATACCAGCAAACGTCCAGGTCGCCAGCACGGTGGCTTTGTCTGAGGTTTGATCCGTCACACCGTGATGCTCAAGAAACTTTTTGCAGAAGAACCAAATCAAAGCAAACAGGGCGACCACGAACACGAGGGCGCCAATAAGCGTGACAATCCTGTAGAGCACTTGAGTATCCTGTTATCGGGTGATCAATCGGGGAACACGGGCTCGGGCAGGCATTCAAAACCCGGCTTCGCAAACAGGTACCCTTGATACAGTGTGATGCCCTGTGAGCGCAACCAGAAGTATTCTTCTTTGGTTTCAACACCCTCCGCCACAATACGGCCGCCAAGATGGCGCATCATGGTGATGATGCCCAGAACCACCGCCTGCTTGTTCGGTTCTTCGTGAATGTTCCGCACCAGTGCCATATCCAGCTTGAGGAGGTCCGGGGGGCTCAACATCATGATGTTATAGCGCGAATAACCCGCACCAAAGTCGTCAATCGCGGTGCTGAAACCCATCGACTGGTAGGCTTCAATGATCGAGGCCAGGTGTTCGACCGAACTGAGATCCTCGTTCTCGATCATCTCGAAAATGATCTTTCTGGTATCAAACTTATAGGTTTTCGCCGCCGCCAGCGTCGTCCGGATGCAATACTCCGCCTTGTACACGGCATTCGGCATGAAATTGATGCTGAGCAGCGGCTGCATCTCGAGCCGGGCCGCCAGCTTCACCGCTTTGACCCGGCAAATCTGGTCAAAAGAATAGCGGTTGTGCTCGTTCACATTGGCCAGAACGCTCATAGCGCCTTCGCCGTTCAGTCCCCGCACCAGTGCCTCATAGGCGAACACCGTTTTGGTCTCGGCATCTACGATCGGTTGAAAGGCAAAACTGAACGAGAAATCCAGGCCATCCCCACAAGCGCACTGCTCACAGTGTGACCCGTCAAATAGTACTTCAGGTTTATTCACACAAGCTCCGGCTCACCAATGAATAGCATTTGAAGGAAGCTTAAAAGAATCAATTATTTTCCACTATAGCTATCAACCGCAGTGGGGTAAAACATCGTGAATTTTAAACCCGCCCCCAACTGGCATCTGCAGCTCCGCTGACTACACTGGGGTTGTTGAATCCGCTCACCCCATCCAGGAGGTTCGGGAATGACCCAAACCACCCGCATTGCTGTAACACCCGGTGACGGCATCGGCCCGGAAGTCGTGGCCGAAGCCGTCCGTTGCCTGGAAACCCTGCGTGCAAAACACAAACTGTCACTGGAATGGACACGGTTTCCCTGGCCCTCCCATGCCTGGCATGAGGAGCATGGAGAAAGCTGGCCAGCGGATGCACTGGCCCAGCTCAGGCAATATAACGCCATTTTGCTGGGCGCCCTCGGCGATCCGGGCCCGATTCATGACAAAAACCGGTACTTGCTGCCAGACAGCGTCTCGCTTGCACCGTTGCTGGATATGCGCAAGGGGTTTGACCAATGGGTGTGTGAGCGTCCCGCCCGATTGCTGCCCGGCGCCCGCCAGTATCTGAAAGATGACCGGGCGAAGGACATCGACATGCTGGTGATCCGGGAGAACAGCGAAGGCGAGTATGTCAGCCAGGGTGGTCGTCTGCGCCAGGGCACACCGGATGAGGTCGCCACCCAGATGGAAGTGTTCACCCGCCGCGCCACCGAACGCATTATCCGCTACGGTTTCGAACAGGCCAGAAAGCGTGCCGGAGAGCGACTTCAACAGGGCCGCACCCGAACCTTCAGCACCCTGGATGGCCGGAACTGTGAAAGCCAGGTTTGTGTCATCACCAAGCGCAACGCCCTGCGTCACTGGGGAGACATGTACACCGAAGTCTTCGAGGAGCTCAGCCAGGAGTACCCGGATGTTGCCACTCACCACGAACTGGTCGACGCCGCCTGCATGAAGTTCGTGCAGTGCCCCTGGGCCTTTGATGTGGTGGTGGCCAGCAACCTGCAAGGCGATATTCTGACCGATCTGGCTGCGGTGCTTTCAGGCGGCATGGGGGTGGCACCTTCATGCAACCTGAACCCCACCGACCCGACTATGCCATCAATGTTCGAGCCAACCCACGGCAGCGCGCCGGACATTGCAGGCCAGGGTATCGCAGACCCCACTGCCATGCTGTTCACCACCGCCCGCATGCTGGACTGGCTGGGCCGGAAAGACCCGAAACTGGCCACCGCCGGCCAGGAACTGTTTGATGCGGTCGCCGCCGACCTGGCAGAAAAGGGTAGCGAGCAGCGCAGTACCCGGCAAATCGGGGATGCCATTTGTAAACGGCTGGCCCCCTGACTAGGCTGAAAACGAGATTTCCAACTTATTTCGGGAGGTGTCGATGACCGACCACAAAGGCAAACTTTCCCCCCTGCTCAAGCAGGCTACCGGTATCACCGCTGCCAAAGGCGAAGGTGCCTACATTATTGATCCGGAAGGCCGCCGTTATCTGGACTTCACCTCCGGCATCGGGGTGACCAGCACCGGCCATTGCCACCCGAAAGTGGTTGAGGCCGCCCAGAAGCAGGTGGCCACCATGATTCACGCCCAGGCCACAACCGTGATGAACCCCCGGTTGCCGGAACTGGCGGAGAAACTGGGCGAACTGACACCCGATCCACTCAACGCATTTTTCTTTTCCAACGCCGGCACTGAGGCTGCGGAAGGCGCCATCCGCCTGGTACGCCAGGCAACGGGGCGCCCAAACATCATCGTATTCCACGGAGGCTTTCATGGCCGAACCATGGGGTCGCTATCGCTCACCACATCCAGCGTGGGCCTGCGGGCCGGTGTCAGCCCGATGATGGGCGGCGTGGTGGTGGCACCCTTTCCCCATGCCTTCCACTATGGCTGGAGCCTTGATGAAGCCACCGATTTCTGCCTGAAAGAACTGGACCGGATTTTTGTCACCTACTCAGCACCCAAGGAAACGGCGGCCATGTTGATTGAGCCGGTGCAGGGTGAAGGTGGGTACGTGCCGGCCAATACCCGATTCATGCAGGGCTTGCGGGAACGCTGCGACAAGCACGGCATCATGCTGGTGTTTGACGAAGTTCAGGCCGGCTTCGGGCGCAGCGGAAAGTTCTGGGCCCATGAGCACTTTGGTGTGACGCCCGACGCCATCATGATCGCCAAGGGGCTGGCCAGCGGCTTTCCTATTTCAGCACTGGCCGCATCAGAAGAAACCATGGCCAAGGGTTGGCCCGGCTCTCAGGGCGGCACCTACGGCGGAAATGCCGTTGCAGCTGCTGCTGCCATCGCCACCATTGATGTGATCCGGGAAGAGGGCCTGGTAGAGAATGCCGGGCGCATGGGAAAACGCCTTCGGGGCAACCTGGAAGCCCTGAAAAAGGACTATCCGGCGATGGCCGACATTCGGGGCATGGGGCTGATGCTGGGCGTGGAAATGCGACGCGGCGATTGTCCGGATGGCGAACGGGCCGGCAACATTCTCAAGGAGTGCGAGAAACGGGGCCTGCTGATGTTGCGCTGCGGCCCCTATCAGGAAATCGTTCGATGGCTGCCGCCGCTGATCATCAACGAACAGCAAGTGGATGAAGCCACGGGCATCTTTGAGGAGGCACTTAAAGCCACCGCCTGAAGATTACTCCGCCATGACGAACTCGATTCGGCCCGGCGCTACGCGTATGTCCATCGGCACGATACCGAACATACGCTGGGTCGGGTCGGTTTCGTCCAACCGGTAAACCGGCATGGTCTCCAGCATCTGAGCAACAACCCGCATCACTGTATCGGTCACCGGTGCGAGATCACCCTTGAAGAACGGGGAATCGATCGAACTTTCCAGCAGCTGCAGGCGGCGAATGTAGATAGCTTTTTCCTGGCTGTCATAAACCGGCGCACCTTCCACTTTCAGCGCAAGGTCTACCGGCAGCTTGGCCATGAGCGCGTTGAGTGCCACCTGCCCTTTCAGATCAATAACGGCGACATCACGGCCATCGGGCCCCAGGGTAATATCAGCATCAGAAAGGCTGAGGCTCAGAGGCGAGCCGCTTTGGAGCTGGTTACGATCGTACTGCGCGACCGCATTCTTCAGGTGCCGCTCGATCTCACCCTCGGAAATGGCATAGGGTGACAAACTGGCACAACCACTGGCCATCACGACCGCAAAAAGTACCGCCAAACGCAGAACAGGCTTGAATAAATCCGTCATCAGTCAATCTCCTCAGAAGTGCCACTATAGTGCGGCATCTCCTGAGAGGTGACAACTTAAAGTCCTGTATCAGAACGGCTGTTTGGCCATCCAGGGAATAATCCGGTCAAAAGCCTCTTCCATCCGTTCGCAGGTGGTGGAGAAACTGAACCGAAGTGCGTTGGTGCAGCTTTCACCAAAGGCATCGCCCGGCACCACACATACGCCGGTTTCCTTCAGCATTCGCAGCGCCACATCCGAGCCATCTACATGGCGCGGCAAATCGGGAAATGCGAAGAAGGCGCCTCCCGGCTTGTAGCCGGTCAGGTACGGGGTC
Source organism: Marinobacter sp. (assembly GCA_035303925.1). Taxonomy (GTDB): domain Bacteria; phylum Pseudomonadota; class Gammaproteobacteria; order Pseudomonadales; family Oleiphilaceae; genus Marinobacter. The sequence continues at coordinate 6,018 of DATGQY010000003.1, forward strand.
TTGTCGATCAGCTCAACGATCTTATCGCGGCGCTCCCGATAGATGCCGACCATGTCTCGCACGCATTGCTGGTCGGCGGTCAGAGCCGCAACGCCTGCAAACTGGGAAGGCGTGTTGGCAACCGAGGTAGTGAACATGTGATAGCGGCGCAGGGATTTGATGGCCGCCTGGCTGGCAATCACCCAGCCCACCCGCAAGCCCGCCATGCTGTAAGTTTTGGAAAAACTGCTGATGCACATGATGTTGTCCAGGTCCGTGGAGCAATTCAGAACACTGGCGAAATCATCGTCATCAAAAATCAGATGGTCATACACCTCATCCGCATACACCTGAATACCCCGATAGGCGCACTCTTCCAGAATGGTCTCTACTGTGCTGCGCGGATAGACCGCCCCCGTCGGGTTGTTGGGGTTGTTCAGAATCAGGGCAAAGGTTCGTGAACCCATGGCCCGGATGACATCGTCCGGGTCCAACTGGTGGTTGTTCTCGGCCAGTGTGGGCACATACTTCACCTCGCCGCCAGTCATGCGGATCAACGGCGCGTACAGCAGGAACGAGGGATCGGTCACGATAAACTGACGGCCGGGCGCAGAGGTGGCTGAAATGGCCAGATACATGGCCTCAGTGGCACCACTGGTGACCAGGATGTTGTCTCTGGTCAGTTTGCGGTTATAGCGTTTCCCGTAATAATCCCGCAGAGCCACCAGCAACTCCGGCAGGCCGGCGTCCATGGTGTATCCGGTCTGGCCGGCGTTGAGCGCATCAATATACGCATCAATGATGTGTTTTGGTGTCGGCAAATCAGGCTGCCCGATCGAAAGATGGATCACATCTTTCATGGTGGAAGCCATATTCACCAGCCGACGAATCCCGGACACCGGAATGGCCTGCATGGCCGGATTCCAGCTGGCCTTCGCCTTTCGATACTTCACATTACGCGGCGTATTCTGGCCTGCGTCCTTGTTCGCGGATTCTGCCATGTGCACCTCCTTACGGCGGGAAAATAAGGGCTTACATGCAGCGTAGTCACGAACAATGAGGGGTACAAGAAAACAGCCGGATTTGACCGCAGCCGGAGCGGCTACCAGACTGTATGTAGTAAAACAAAAGCCGACTGACACCTTCCGGAGTTGAAATGACAGATTCCCGCAAGCCGGTTGTGACCGTTCTGACCGCCCCTAATGAACCCGCGCCACCGGGTATAGAAGCCGTCAAAGCCAGGGCCGAGGTCCGCTTTGCCTGTGACGAACAAACCTTGCGGGATACCCTGCCCGGTACCGATGTCATGATGGTGACGGACTTTCGCACCGAAGCTCTGGAAGCCGCCTGGCCCTGTGCCGATAAACTGAAGTGGATTCACGCCACCAGCGCGGGGGTCGATGCCCTGATGTTTCCGGCACTCATCAGCAGCGATGTCACTGTCACCAACGCCCGTGGCATTTTTGACCGAACCATCGCCGAGTACGTGCTGTGCACCATTCTGATGTTTGCCAAGGATTTTCCGCAATCTATCCGGCTGCAGCTAAAGCACAAGTGGAAGCACCGGGACACGGAAAGAGCCGAAGGCAAACAGGTACTGGTGGTGGGTGCCGGTTCCATTGGCCGGCAGATCGGCAGGCTGGTCAAGGCTATTGGTATGCACCCCCATGGCATCGCCAGGTCCCGGCGGAGCACAGACCCGGACTTTGATGCCGTCCACGGCAACGATCAGCTGTTTGAGCAATTGCGGCATGCCGACTACGTGGTGATTGCCGCACCGCTCACCCCTCAGACTGAAGGCCTGTTTGACGGCAAGGCCTTTGCCGCCATGAAGAAAACCGCGCGGTTGATCAACATCGGGCGCGGGCCAATCGTAAATACCGATGCGTTGATTAAGGCCCTGGATGACGGCGAGATTGCCGGCGCCGCACTGGATGTATTCGAGGAGGAGCCACTTCCGGAAGATCACCCGCTTTGGCAGCGGGAGAATGTGATTATGACGGCGCACATGGCAGGCGACTTCATCGGCTGGAAACGGGCGCTAACAGATCAGTTCCTGGAAAATTTTGACCGCTGGCACAGTGATGGCGAGCTGTTTAACCTTGTTAACAAAGAACTCGGGTACGCCGGCAGTTAGGATGCCAAACTTTCGCACTCCCGCACCGAGGTTTTCTGGTGGCCGGCCCCAGGCCCGGATCGGCTAACCGGTAGGGCTTTCCAAAACACGCTCCTTCGGCACATCCATGTGACGCTTGGGCTCCGCCATCCATGGCTCCGCACAGTTTTGGAAAGCCCTACCGGTCACCCGCTCCTACGAGGTAGCCGCTCAAGCGGTTTTCCCACGAGTGTTTATTCGAATCCACTTAAGGAGTCAGATTGAGCGTGTTGGGCGGCGCCTTCCAAAACCTTGCGGAGCCATGGATGGCGGAGCAGAGCGTACAGGGACGTATTCACAGCGTGTTTTGGAAGGCGCCGCCCAACACGCTCAAACTCCCAAACCTACACCCTGTTAGCCGCCGAATATTTTGTCTGCAAAGGCATCAAATCAAAAACGCGGCTTTCGTCGTTGGGATCCACCAGTACCGTGGGTGATTTGTACACCCTGGGCGTGGTGTACAGCATCTTCAGCGCCGTACCGTGCGGCATGGCCATGTACCGCTCCGGCTCGTTTTGCTCCAGCCACCTGCGGACCCTGGGCGCCTTGTTATGACCCATTTTCGGGAAGAAATGGTGCTCAATGTGGTGGCTGAACCGGAAGTGCAGCCGGTCCAGGATCGGGTTGCTACGCAGGCTCATGGAGTTATCCAGCGGATTATTGGTCGGTGTTTGCGGGCGCAGGAAGTGGTTAGTCAGAATGTACGCCTGGCCCAATACATTGGCCATCATGAAAGGAACCAGAACCGTAAACACGGCCAAAGGGCCGGACAGAACCGCCAGGCTAACCCAGGCTGCCAGACAAACCACCACCTGCGCCATGGCCGCTTTACGGTTGAAACCTTTGAACTGCTTCCGGCGGCGGGCCTGCACCCAAAGCACGAGCTGCGCGTGGAAAGTAAACGAGTAGGTCAGAAACAGATAGCTGTACCAGGTGCCGGAACCTGGCGCCAGCTTGGTGAACTTCTTCTGGCCCGGATTGGTTTTGTACCGGCGCAGCGTACCAAAGCTGTCCGGATCGGTATCACCACTGTTGGTGTTGGCGTGGTGTACCACATTGTGCCACTTACGCCAGAACTCCGGAGGCACCAGATACGGTCCAAAGCCGAGCCAGCCGAAGAAGTTCTGCCACTTCCGGCTCATCCCCAGCGCACCGTGCAATACCTCATGGGCCAGCAACGCCTGGCAGCCAATGGTATGGCCCACAAGCAACCCCAATCCCAGGTTGGCGTACCAGGGCAGCCCTGCCAGCAGAATAGTCGCCAACCCGGCCCAGATGATTGCCTGTAACGGCAAAAACCAGATCACTCGCCAGGTCTGCGCCTTGAACGTATCAGCGGGAAGCTCCTTCTTCATCCGGTCGCGGAGCTCCCGCTCATCCGGCTTACCAAACACGACGGCCTCCGCCGACTCCGGTTTCACTGCAGCGTTCATTTTGCACCTTTGCTTAGTTGAATAACGATTGAAAAGATTTACAGCGTACACATGTGCGCCGAATTTATAACAAGAAAAGCAACTAAACAATGGCCAATATGGATTTCCTCAACCATTTTCGACATTCTAGGTTACAGGCGTACTCTAAATTAACTGAAGGACTGCGGAAGAGTCGGTTGGTGAGCTTTTCTGAAACCTTGCGGAGCCATGGATGGCGGAGCAGAGCGTACAAGGACGTATTCACAGCGTGTTTCAGAAAAGCTCACCAACCGACTCCCTTGCACCAAAACTCGAAACCAAAAAAAAACGGGAGCCCAAAGGCCCCCGTTTTCGATACAACCTGTAAAAACAGACCATCAGCCCCCGGACAGCGACTGCTCCGAAGGGTCGAGCTCCATCTGCTGAATGGCAATAACCGCCTGAGTCCGGTTACGAACCCCCAGCTTACGGAACACCGCGGTGAT
>DATGQY010000004.1:0-11578 GCA_035303925.1 Marinobacter sp.
GGATCAAGCGCGTCGTACGAATCAGTCAGGCCATATCGAACGGCGGCTTCGTGGGTCAAGCCAAAGAACAGCCCTTTGTCTGCGACTTGCTGGAAGACGTAAGTAGTTGCCGGATAGCGCCATCCGTAAGGATAACTGGAATCGCCGATCTCTTCTTCAAACTCGCCCTGAACCGACAGAACACCCTTGGTATTGAAAGCGCCGGGAAAAGTCTCCGGATCCTCGCCGCTGGAGGGCTCTGCTTGATAATAAACAGAACTGCTTTCTATGGCGAAGCCTGCCAAGTTACCGTAAACACTGTCCTCGGATAGGTAGGTCATATTAACAGTGCCGGAACCCCCGTCAGCAAACTCGAAATTGCCAAGCCACATGTCGTGGGCAAAGGTGCCATAACCATCGCGGCCATCGTCATCATGGAGCTGGAAGGCCAGTGCCGCGTTAGCGTAATCACCGGCGATCAGGCTGACATCGGCGCCGGCAGAGGAGATGGTGGCCACTTGGGTCTCAACAAAGGCGCCGACTTCCCGCTCAAGTGCACTGAACATTTCATCCAGGTTGGCCCCCGCGGTCAGGTCAAACTCTTCAACTTTTCCGCTCAGCTTGACCACGTCAGCGACAACCAACTGATCCAGATCCGCACCGGTCTCAATGAATTTGCGAAGGACGAATTCAGAGACAGGGCTGATATCAACGTCTTTCTCGACAACCTGTGCGCGCAGCTCCTGATTCGGTCCCTGAATCCGAACAATCAGGTTGCCGGCCAGGTTCACACCTTGCGGAAGGGTCAGGGTGTAGTCGCCAGTAATGGACGTAACGGTTTCGGCAAGTGCATCGCCGATCTGGTTGCCTTCGTCATCCACCCGAATCAGCTCGACGGTGGCGCCTTTAATGGGCTCGAGCCCGGTAATGGCGGCAGCGACGGGTGTTACAACAAAGTTGAGAGCAATTTCGAAAATGTTTTGTTGCGTAAGGCTGGCCACAGCGCCCCCGGGTGCGCTTGCAGTGCCTGAAATGGTTTCCCCTGAAGCAGTGCCGCTGGTGTCACTGCTACTGCTGTTACTGCATCCTGTGATGGCCACTGCTGATGACACGGCCGCCGCCAGTGCCAGCTTCTTGAAATGATTCATAGCAACTCCTTGGTTCAATGAAATGGCCGGTTTCCTGGATGAAGCCGGCCTTGCCCGAAGGCTCCCTGAGGAAGGGTTATTGAGATATAGCAAGGAGGCCGTGGCTGTGCCCCACCCGTTTGGGGAGTGCGGGGATGTGTTTTGTAGGCAATGTGTAACGGTATCAGGGTGGAATATTTCGGACACCTACACTAATTTACGTTGTAAACAACGACACAAGAGCAGCCTGCGGTGCATTTTACCGACTCTGAAGCCTTTTTCAGTCATGAGTACCATGAACTTATTGGCCTGATTTACGATGCCGTAACCGCCGAACAGGGGTTCTTCCCGTTTCTGCATCGATTTGTTGAGACCTTTCAGGGCCACAGCGCCTCGTTTGCGATCTATAACTCGGCAGAGAACTCACTGGTGGGCGCCTGGACAGTGAACATTCCTGAAGAGGCCCTGCGTTTTTACTCTGAACACGTTTCCCATCGGGACGTCCTGGTTGAACGTGCCAAATCGGTATATCACCAGGGAGAGTGCCGGTTTATTGCCAGTAACCTCGATCTTGGGCCGGATGTTCAGCGACTGCGGACCGAGACTCGGGCGGAAGAGTGGCTGCAGAGCTATGGCGCCAGTGAAGCGGCAGGTGCCATCGCCTACATGGAAGGGCACTACCTGAATTTTTTCGGAATGCAGCGCGCGCCGGATCAACCTGCTTTCAGCTATGAAGAGTTGCAGGTATTTGATGGCTTTTTACCTCACCTTCATCGCGCGGTCGGTCTGTATACCCGGTTGATGCGGAAAAATATCGGCCCGAGTGTTGAGCGCCTGGCGCTGGATCGTGTTAAACGAGGGGTCATAGTCTGCGATGCGTCTTTCCGGGTGGTTTTCAGAAATACCAAAGCGAACGACATTCTGGCAAAGAATGTAGGGTTGCGCCTGAATGACGAAAACATGCTGGTCGCACATGGCAATGAAAGTGCCCGACAGTTTGCGATTGTGCTTTCGTCGGCGATTGAGGCATCCATGGCCAGGAGGGATATGGATGATCAGGTGTTCAGGCTGGAGCACGGGCCGCAGCGGATTACGCTGGTAGTGACCCCGTTACTGGGAAAGGCTGGTGCCGAGGGTATGACCCACGGAGCTCTGGTTACATTGCATGACTGGAGTTGCTGCCCGAACATCGATAACGAGTTGCTTCAGAAATTGTTCGGCCTGACCGAGGCTGAGGCGGCTGTCGCTTCGGAACTTCTGGATGGGCGGAGTTTGTCTGAGATCGCAGCAATGTCTGCACGGTCGCGGGAAACGGTCAAGTACCACCTCAATAGTGTGTTCCGAAAAACGTCTACAAGCCGGCAGGGGGAGCTGGTGTCACTGCTTTCCAGGGCGTGTGCGTCGGTATGAGGTAATCCTGATATAAAAAAAGCCGCGCAAGGCGCGGCTTCAAGAAGGTACCCAACTCGGTTAGAGAAGGGTTGGACTAGTTCAGAGACACTAATCAACGTGACTATTATCAATTTTTCATATGTCGTGATGAAGGTCACAAACTGCCATTCGTCGGTCATTTTCGGTCAGGTATTTTGGTCTGACCGGAATGCTGCCGTTTAGGCCATCCAGTGCGCATCCGTGAACGCCATCAGGCTATCCTTGCCGGACTGGATGTCCTTTAGCAGCCAGTCGATTTCCGGCATCAGCTTTTCAAAGTAGTAACGGGCAGAGACCTGCTTGCCTTCGAGCAGGGGCTTGTTGCCCTCGCCGGCGTCCAGCTGCTGGCCGGCAACCCCCGCCATGCGTGACCACAGGTAGCCGATCACTGTCAGCGCCATAACCCGCAGGTACGGTGTAGCCGCCGCGCCGGCTTGTTCCGGATCTTTCGGAGCGTTCTGGGCAAGCCAGAGGGTAGCCTGCTCCAGATTCTTGATCGCACCCTTGAGCTCTTCGCGATACGGCGCCTCTGGAGTGTCTTTCAGGTAGCCGGTCAGTTCCGCAAACAAGGCGCGAACCAGCTGGCCACCTTTCAGCGACAGCTTGCGACCCACCAGGTCCATGGCCTGTATGCCGTTGGTACCTTCATAGATTCGGGCGATACGGCCATCCCGTACCAGCTGTTCCAGCGGCCAGTCCTGGGTGAAGCCGGACCCGCCCAGGACCTGCTGGCCCCAGTTGGCATTGTTGTAACCTTCGTCGGTCAGGAAGGCTTTGACCACTGGAGTCAACAGCTGCACCAGATCGTCAGCGTTTTCCCGGACGTTTTCGTCCGGGTGAGCAACAGAAAGGTCCAGCTGGTGGCCAGTGAACAGCGCCAGGGCACGCATACCTTCGTTCAGCACTTTCTGGCGCATCAGCATGCGGCGTACGTCCGGGTGCACGATGATCGGGTCTGCCGGGCCGTTCGGGTTTTTCGCGCCACTCAGGGAGCGGCTCTGTAGTCGTTCCTTGGCGAAGGCCAGGCTTTCCTGATACGCCATCTCGGCCAGACCCAGGCCCTGCATGCCCACCATCAGTCGGGCTTCATTCATCATGGTGAACATGGCGCTCATACCCTTGTTGGGCTCACCCACCAGCCAGCCCTTGGCGCCTTCGAAGTTCATCACACAGGTTGCTGACCCTTTGATGCCCATTTTGTGCTCAAGGCCGCCACAGAAGGCCGGGTTGCGCTCGCCGGAATCTGGCAGGAACTTGGGTACTGCAAACAGGGAAATGCCTTTGGTGGTATCCGGTGCGCCAGGTAGTTTGGCCAGGACCAGGTGTACGATGTTGTCGACCAGATCGTGCTCGCCGCCGGTAATCCAGATTTTGGTGCCTTCGATGGCGTAGCTGCCATCGTCGTTGGGTGTTGCCTTGGTGCGAATCAGGCCGAGATCGGTGCCGCACTGGGGCTCGGTCAGGCACATGGTGCCGGTCCATTCGCCGGAGATCAGTTTTTCCAGGTAGGTCTGCTTCAGTTCGTCGGAGCCGTGGGCATACAGGGCACTGATGGCGCCGTGAGTCAGCCCCGGATACATGCCCAGTGACAGGTTGGTGGAGCACATCATCTCATCAACCACGAACTTGAGCGTGTGGGGCAGTCCCTGGCCACCGAACTCGATAGGGGCATCCAGCGCGGTCCAGCCACCCTCTACGAACTTGTCGTACGCTTGTTTGAAACCGTCCGGCGTTTTCACGGTTTTGCTTTCCGGATCGTAGCTGCAGCCCTGGCGATCACCGATCTGGTTGGTGGGCTGGATGACTTCTGCTGCCAGTCTGCCAGCTTCGTCAATCACGGCAGAAATCAGATCTGGCGTGGCATCGGCGTATTTTTCCAGTTCGTGCAGTTTGTCTGCTCCCAATACATCAAACAGCAAAAAGCGAAGTTCGTTCGCGGGCGCCTGGTATTGCATGGACACTCTCCTGTCTTTTTGAGATCGGCAGCTTCTGCCGTGGGTTTGTGTCCTTCATACGGTTGTTTGAATGAATTGGTTTTTCAGACGGCAGCCTGAACGGATGGTTTTTTCGTATGGTACGGATGAATTCCAGAGATCTTTGAGGGGGGCGGTGTATGGCAACGGTGATTGCCGGTGTGTCTGGAGCCATTGGCAGTGCATTGGCTGAGCGGTATCTGGGTGAGCCGACGGCCGGGCCAGTGATTGGCCTGGCGCGGCAGATGCACAAGGTGCCGGAACGGCTCAGGCATCATCCGGAACTACACCTGGTAAGCTGGCAGGCAGAGACGCCATCGTTGGTCGCGGATGATCCAGTGGTCCGGGAGGTACTGGCTTCGGCCGGGGGCATCACAACGCTGATCTATGCCGCCGGACTCTTGCATGACGCCCATCTGACCCCCGAAAAACGCCTTGATGATTTGAGGGAAGAGAGCATGCTCCGGGCCTTTCAGGTGAACTGTGTCGGCTTTGGTTTACTGGTTCAGACCTTGGCCCCCTGGTTTCGAGGCAAGCAGTTGACCCGGGTTGCGGCGGTGTCCGCCAAAGTGGGTTCGATAACGGATAATCAGCAGGGCGGATGGTATGCCTACCGTTGCTCAAAAGCGGCGTTGAACATGATGGTGAAGAACCTGGCGATTGAATTGCCCAGGAGGTACGCGCCGGTTGCCTGTGTGGCGGTTCACCCGGGCACCACACGGTCTGCCCTGAGCGAACCGTTCGGTCAGTCGCTGGCGAAGCTCACCGTCCACGATCCGGATGACACCGCTGCGAACCTTTTCAGGATTCTGTCTGGACTTGGTGAGGGGGACAATGGCCGGTTTATCAATTGGGATGGACGGGATCTGGATTGGTGACGGGAGTGTCGCTGCAGGCGGGCTGGCCTCCTGCAGCGACGGGTTTTCTCAGCGAAGGAAGGGGTTCAGCAGTCGGCCAAAGGTGCCCGTCAGTTTGAGTGGTGCACTGAGGATAGACAAAGTGATGCAGTCCTCATGACCGATCGCCACCGGTTTGTGGACGTCCTGATCGGTGAGAACCACAAAGTCCCACTGATTGAATACACCCTTTGAATCCGAGAAGGCACCCTGGAGTACGATGGTGGTTTCTGTGCCCCGATGGGTGTGGGCAGGCGCTTTGCCGCCAGCGACGAGTTTCTGCAGCACGACGCGTTCTTCCTGTCCCGGGAACTTCTCGCTGATATCGAGCACACTGACATCCCCCAGCTGTCGTTTCCAGGGCAGGTCATTGATGTCGTCACCCAGTAACTTCTGAAGCGGGCTCAAACGAGGGCTGTTAACCACCGGTTGGCTGGTTTGAGGGGCTTCATCAATGCGCGCCAGCAATTGCTCGAAGCTGGTGTCAGAAACCGATACTTTGGGCTGCTGATCCATCATGACGGCACCAAGGCTGTTCAGCGTGTCGACTCTGCTCCGGCAATGAGGGCACTGGTCCAGGTGCAGGCGAATGCACAGTGCATGGGGCTCGCTCAGGTTGCCTGCGCTGTATTCCATCAGGCTCAGGCTGTCGGGATGATGCCGTGTCATACGTTCTGATCCTGCAAAATCACTTTCAGTTTGTTCAGTGCCAGGCGAACCCGGCTTTTTACGGTTCCCAGGGGAATGTCGAGTTCGTCTGCGACCATTTGGTGCGACTTGTGCTCCATATACACCTTGGCTATGACGGTAATCTGCTCTTCTGGCAGCTGGCTCAGGGATTCGCGAATGCGCCGTTCTGACATAAGCCGATGAAGAGAGGTAACCGGTTCGTCTTCGTTTTCGCCGGGAATCTGCCACAGGTCTTCGGTTTCGATGGCCATTTCGGCGCTGCTGCGTTTCATCTTGCGCAACATATCGATCCGCTGGTTCCGGGCAATGGTGAAAATCCAGGTAGACGCCGCGGCTTTGCGCCAGTCGTACAGACAGGAGCGTCTCCAGATAGAAATGAACACCTCCTGTACCAGTTCTTCGGCGTGGCTGGCGATGCCATTGGAGATGGCGTAGTACTTGATTTGTGGTGCAAAGTGCTCAAACAAAGCGTGATATGCGGCCCTGTCCTGAGTCTTGCCTACTTTTTCCAGCAGAACACCCCAAGGGTCTTTCCGGCCCTCGGCTTTCGCTGGTTGCTGATCCAGTGTAGTCACCGGACGCTCCTTGACAGTCGCATGATTTGATCTGGCTACGGTCATCATTCTATGCACTCACCACAGGTTTGTCAGTGAGAGTTTTTACGCGGTCTTCCGCGAATCAGATTGCCGGATTGCAAAATATTTTCCGAACGGGCTGGCCGGGTTGTCGTGATTTTTCTGTCACGGGAGTGATTGCTGCAGGCCCCGCTTAAGACTAGGCTCTAGGTATCCGGCCTGTTAGCGGCCTTACAATAACAACCGATACCTCCAGACCATGAATCCGACCTCCAATCGGGGCACTTTGCCTGTTATGCGTGCCCACTACGCAGATATTCTGTGCCAGCTGGCGGCCGAAAAAGGTGCTCGGCCCAATGAGTTGCTGGCGGCAGCCGATATCCGCAGCAATCAGCTCAGCCACCCGGAGAACCTGATCACTGCTGATCAGTTCGCGGCGCTGTGCCGGAAAGCGCTGGATTGCTGTGGCGATAACGGGCTGGGCCTGGAGTTCGGCCTTCGACTGAAATTCACCACCCATGGTGCTATGTCGCAGGCGGCGATCAGCTGCGATACGCTGGAGCAGGCGCTTCAGGTGTTGATCAAGTACCTGCACATCCGGTTCGCCTACGTAACGCTCGACCTGTTCACCGAGGATGACGAGGCCGTTATCCAGCTGGAGGTGCTCCACGACAGCCACGAACTCTATCGCTTCAATATTGAAGTGTTTCTGGCCTCGTTAATGGACGTCAGTAGTTTGTTGTTTGGCTCTCGATTGCTGGAAGGCGGGCGCTGCCTGGTGAACTATCCCCGCCCTGAAGGCGTGGGCCTGTATGCCAAGCTGTTTGGTGAGGAGGTCTACTTCTCAGCGGGGGTGAATCAGTTGCGTTTCAAGAAGCGATTTCTGGATTTGCCGATGCTGCTGGCCAACCCGGTGGCAAGGCGGGTAGCCGAGGCCCAGTGCGAAGAGGAAATGCGCCAGTTGCAGGCTTCCACCTCGGTTACTGAGCAGGTGGCCCGGTTGCTGGAGTCGGTTCGTGATGGGCGCTTGCTGAGCCTGGAGGATGTCGCCGCACAGATGCACATTTCATCCCGAACACTGCGCCGGCAACTGGCCGCAGAAGGAGCCCGATTCCAGAGCTTGCAGGAGAATGTTCGCCATCGGCGTGCGCTGGAGATGCTCCGGCGCAGCACGCAGATGAGTATTGACGAGATTGCTGAACACCTGGGATACAGCGACCCTTCGAATTTTGGTCGTGCGTTCCGCAAGTGGGAGGGCATTTCACCCTCGGCCTGGCGTGGCCTGCATGTCGACAGCGCTGACTGAACGCTATTCTTCCAGATAGGTATAGCCGTCGAGCCCGGCTGATAACTCCGCCAGCAGCTGTTTCTGCAGCTCGGGTTCGAGACTGCTTGCCTGGAACTTTCTTTGGTACGCCTGCAGCAAGTGAGCCGGCTCGAAATTCACATAGCGCAACACCTTGGCGACCGTATCGCCGGTGATGGGCTCGCCAATGTCATACTCACCGCGCGGGTTCAGGCGGACGTCCACGGAGTGGGTGTCACCGAACAGGTTGTGCATGTCGCCAAGGATTTCCTGATAGGCGCCAGTCATGAAGAACCCCATCAACAAGGGCTCATCCGGATTGTCTTCGGGCAGGGGCAAGGTGGTTTCAATGCCCTGGCCGTCCACGTAATGATCGATCCGGCCATCGGAATCACAGGTAATATCCTGAATGACGGCGCGCCGGTTCAGGGGGCGGTTCAAGCCATTGATCGGCATCACCGGGAAAATCTGATCAATCCCCCAGACGTCGGGCAGCGACTGGAACAGGGAAAAGTTCACAAACAGCTTTTCAGCCAGCTTCTCATTCAGCTCGTCAATGATTTCCCTGTGTGCCCGGTTGGCGCCATCGAGCTGGTCGCGCAGCAGCCTGCAGCAGCGAGTGTACAGGGTTTCCGCCTGGGCCCGTTCGTGCAGCGACAGTAAACCGTGGGCAAACTGGGCGTGGACGTCGGTCATGGCGTGCAGAACATCGTGGTAGATTTCCGCCAGTGAGCGAGGTGAGTTGTCATCCTGCAGGCTGTCCAGATCCCGCCAAAGATCCAGTACGGGGGCCGGCGCTTCTGCAGCCGGTTGCGAAACCGCCCGGTGATCCGGCTCTTCCCGGTCAATAACGTTGGTGATCAGCACAGAATGGTGTGCGGTCAACGCCCGGCCGGACTCACTGATCAGGTCCGGGTGGGGCACGGATTGGCGATCGCACTCCGCCTGCAACACGTGCACGACGTTGTAGGCGTATTCAAACACGCTGTAGTTCATGGAGCAGCTGCTGCGCGAACGGGTACCCTCATAGTCCACGCCCAGGCCGCCGCCGATGTCTACGGTACCAATGGGCGCACCCAGTTGATGCAACTCCGTGTAGAAACGGGCACATTCTTTCAGGCCGGTCTGGATATCGCGGATGTTGGCAATCTGGGAGCCCAGATGGAAGTGAAGCAACTGGAGGCTGTCCAGGGCACCTGCCTGGCGCAGTGTCTGCACCACGTCCAGAACCTGGCTGGCGGACAAGCCGAACTTGGACTTCTCACCACCGGTGTTCTGCCAGTTGCCCTTGCCAATGGTAGCCAGCCGCGCGCGCACGCCAATCAGCGGCGTTACACCAAGGCTTTTGGCTTCTTCCAGGATCAGCGGTAGCTCGGACTGCTTCTCCACAACAATAAATACCCGGTGCCCGAGTTTCTGGCCAATCAGGGCCAGGCGGATGTACTCGCGGTCTTTATAGCCGTTGCAGATAATCACGGAGCCGGCCTGACGAGACAGCGCCAGAACCGCCATCAATTCAGGCTTGCTGCCAGCTTCCAGACCCACCTGGCCGGATGATGCCGCGGGCTCTGCTGCCAGCAACTCTTCAACTACCCGGCGTTGCTGGTTTACCTTGATCGGATAAACCGCCGTGTAGTGGCCCTGGTAGCCCTGCTCTTTCGTGACTTTATTGAAGGCGCCGCAGAGTTTGTTGACCCTGTCGTGCAGGATATCGGTAAAACGTACCAGTACCGGTAACGCCAGGCCGGACTCCGTTAATGAACGAGTCAGTTTGGGTAAGTTGATGCTTGCCTCGCTGCGGCCCCGGTCCGGGCAGATTTCCACCTCACCCTGGTCGTTCACGGTAATGTAACCATCGCTCCAGTGGGCGATGTTGTAAACCTTGTGGGCAGATGATGCTGTGGTTTCAGCCATTGTTGCTATCCTGTCAGGAAACCGGGCGGCCGGCAGGCCGGTGACAGGCTGCATTGTAGGAGCAGACGGGTGCCCCTACAATACGCCCCTTTCAATACGCCCGGGCGCAGTTGCAGCGGCACACAGTGGGAGACAGACATGACGGCATTGAACGAAGGCTGGTTTACCGAGGTATTCCAGGACCAGGGTACGGCTTTTTCCCTGCAGGTGAAGGCCAAGCTTCACGAAGAACAAACCCCGTTCCAGAAACTCGAAATCTACGAGACCGAAACCTTCGGCAACCTGATGGTGCTGGATGGTTGCGTGATGCTCACTACTCGGGACAACTTCCTCTACCACGAGATGATGACCCATCCGGCCCTGTTCGCCCACAAGGATCCGAAGAAAGTGGTCATTGTCGGCGGTGGGGACTGCGGCACCCTGAAAGAAGTGCTCAAGCACCCCGGCGTGCAAGAAGCCTGGCAGGTGGAAATCGATGAGCGAGTGACCCGGGTGTCGGAAAAATATTTCCCGGAACTGTGCGAAGCCAATGACGACCCCCGTGCCAATTTCTTCTTTGGGGACGGTATTCAGTGGATGCGCGACATTGAACCGGCCAGCATTGACGTGCTGATTATTGACAGTACCGACCCAGTGGGCCCAGCGGAAGGGCTGTTCGCCCTGGACTTCTATCGCGATGCCATGGCCGCTTTGCGTGAGGGTGGCATTATTGTGCAGCAGAGCGAATCACCGCTGTTGCATACCGGCTCTATTATCAAAGACATTCATAATGACATGCGCAAGGCCGGTTTTGGCCACGTTCAGACCTTGCCATTCCCGCAGCCGGTCTATCCCACAGGCTGGTGGAGTTGCACTATGGGCAGCAAGGACAATCCTCTGAAGTATTTCCGTGAGGAAGATGCCAACAACCGCCCGTTTGTCACCCGTTACTATAATGCGGGCATTCACCATGGTGCGCTGGCCATGCCGCAGTTCATGATGGATGCACTGGAAGACGAAGTTCGCCCGGAAGAGGGCTGAATCCGGAAACAAGAAGGGCGCCGATCGGCGCCCTTCTTGTTTGACGTCAGCAGGATGATTACTTGGTGCTGACAAACTCCGGATAGGCTTCCAGGCCACACTCCGAAAGATCGACACCTTCGTACTCTTCCTCTTCGCTGACCCGGATGCCCATCACCGCCTTGAGAATGCCCCAGACAATCAGGCTGGCGACAAATACCCATACGAAGATGGTCAGGGCGCCAATCAGCTGGCCACTGAAGGTCACCTCACTGTTGGTAACCGGCACCAGAAGCAGGCCAAGCAGACCGCACACACCGTGGGCGGAGATGGCGCCGACGGGATCATCGATGCGCAGCTTGTCCAGCGTGACAATGCTCAGTACGACCAGGATACCGCCCAGCGCACCCCAGATGGTCGCAGTCAGCGCGCTCGGGGTTGACGGCTCGGCAGTGATCACGACCAGACCGGCAATGGCACCGTTCAGCAGCATGGTCAAGTCAGCCTTTCCGAACATCAGGCGGGCCAGGATCAGTGCACCGATGGCACCACCAGCGGCCGCTGCGTTGGTGTTCAGGAACACCATGGCCACGGAGTTGGCGCTGGCAATATCGCCCAGCTTCAGCACCGAGCCACCGTTAAAGCCGAACCAGCCCATCCAGAGGATCAGGGTGCCCAGAGCTGCCAG
>DATGQY010000005.1:0-16674 GCA_035303925.1 Marinobacter sp.
CAGAATCGGTTGACCGTCGGTTCACTGACATCGGCAGCACGGGCCAGCGCCGCTATGCTGTAGCGAGTGGCGGCGGTCGGGTCCTTGAGAATGGCTTCGGCCACTTTGCGCTCGGACTTGTTTAAGGTGTCCAGACGGGACTGGATATCTTCCAGAAGGTTGTCGTCCCGGTGCGCCTGGTTTGTCGCCATGGGTGGGTACTCCCTGCATCTTGTGCGATCGTTATTAGAAAACCGGATGGATTATAACGCGTTTTCGAAACTCGTGCCGTAGTAAAAATATCAATAAACGGAAGTTTGACTTGGATTTTTGCGGTTTGAATGTCATTATTTGGCTAAAATTACTACATTAATGATTGGAGCCTGGTGCCGCTCGTCCGGTGCCTGAATAAAAAAGAGAGATGGAACCCATGGTCAACCAAACCAACACCCGTTGTGACCTGATGCTTTTTGGCGCTCTGGGCGATCTGGCCCAGCGCAAGCTGTTCCCAGCGTTGTATCAGTTGGAGCGTGCCAACCTGCTGGCGGACGGCAGCCGGATTCTGGCTATTGCCCGAAATGAGGCCGGCACCGATGAGGTGCGAAACAAGCTGCTGGAGAAGCTGCGCCAGCACGTGAAGCCGGCGGAGTTCGACGAAAACATCGCGAACGACTTCCTCCAGCGCGTGGACTATCTTTGCCTGGATTTTGCAGATCAGGAAGGGTATCAGGCTCTCAATGAATGGCGGGATGCGGTCAACAACGAACTGATTGTCTACATGGCCACGCCTCCCTCCATGTATGGCGTGATTGCCCGCAACATGAAATCGTCCCAGTGCTGCAACGAACACACCCGGGTCGTAGTGGAAAAGCCCATCGGCCACGACCTGGAATCCTCCAAGGTGATCAATGACGAGCTGGGTGAGGTTTACAACGAAAACCAGCTGTTTCGCATTGATCATTACCTGGGTAAGGAGACGGTCCAGAACCTGATCGCCCTGCGTTTTGCCAACAACCTGTTTGCTTCCCAGTGGGACCAGAACCACATTTCCCACGTGGAAATCAGCGTTGCCGAGAGTGTCGGTATTGAAGGCCGCTGGGGCTACTTCGACAAGGCCGGCCAGATTCGGGATATGGTGCAAAACCATCTGTTGCAGCTGCTCTGCCTCATTGCCATGGACCCGCCGGCGGACCTCTCGGCGGACAGTATTCGCGATGAGAAAGTGAAAGTGCTGAAAGCGCTGAAACGGATCACCCCCAATATGATGGAAACCCACGTGGTGCGCGGTCAGTACACAGCGGGCACCATTATGGGCAAGCCGGTGCCGGGCTATCTTGAAGAGGACGGCGCCAATCGCGGCAGCGAAACCGAAACCTTCGTCGCCCTGAAAGTGGAGATCGACAATTGGCGCTGGTCGGGCGTGCCTTTTTATCTGCGCACCGGTAAACGCCTGCCGGAGAAGATGTCCCAGATCATCATTCACTTCAAACCGGCGCCACACTACATCTTTGATTCCGACCAGAAGCATCTGGCCAATAATAAGTTGATCATCCGCCTGCAGCCGGATGAAGGCATGGCGCTGAAAATTCTCACCAAGGACCAGGGTCTGGATAAAGGCATGCGCCTGCGCCAGGGGCCGCTGGAGCTGACCTTCTCGGAAACCTTCGAGAGCGATCGCATTCCGGACGCCTATGAGCGTCTTCTCTGGGAAGTGATGAAGGGCAACCAGTACCTCTTCGTGCGCCGGGACGAGGTGGAGTACGCGTGGCGCTGGGTCGATCAGGTGATCCAGAACTGGCACGACAGCGACGAGCCGCCGAAGCGTTACGCCTCAGGCACCTGGGGGCCGGTGGCCTCCATCGCCATGATTACCCGGGACGGGAGGAGCTGGTATGAAGACGCCTGAGCTGAACCTGCCGGAAGGCATTGAGCTGATCGCCGGCAGTAACGCCGATGCGGTGGCTCGACAGTTGGCGAAAGCCGTGGCGGCCGCTTTGGGCCGGCGGCTTGCCGAAGCGCCCCGGGCCAGCCTGGTGGTATCCGGTGGGTCCACGCCGCTGCCGTTTTTCAAGGTGCTGAGCCAGGAGCCTCTGGAATGGGCGCGGGTAGACGTGGCGCTGGCGGACGAGCGCTGGGTACCGGAGTCCGACCCGGCCAGCAACACCGCGCTGGTGAAGCAGCATTTGCTGGCGGGGCCGGCGGCGGCTGCCCGGTTCGTGTCTTTGAAGCAGGATGGTGACACGCCGGAAGAGGGCATGGCCGCGGTTGTGGCGGCCCTGGGCGATCTGGCCCAGCCCATTGATGTGCTGATTCTGGGCATGGGCAACGATGGCCACACCGCCTCGCTGTTTCCGGATGCGCCGGAACTGCACCGGGCCATGACCGCCGCTGAAGGTGAGCCGGCCGTTGCCGTACACCCGCCTTCCCAGCCCCAGAGCCGTATCACGCTGTCGTTCCCGTTGCTGAGCCAGGCCAGAATGACCGCCCTGCATCTGAAAGGCGACGACAAGCTGGATACCCTGGCGAAAGCGGCATCGGCGGTTGATCAGGTGAATGCGATGCCGATTCGTGGCTTTCTCAAGCCCGGCCTGAAGGTGTTCTGGAGCGCCTGAGCCCACACACTGACGATTGTCCAGCCCACCAACAGAGATACAGTTTGGAGACTTCAATGAATCAATTGTCTGATTACCACCGCGACCGGGTGCAGGCGGTGCTGGGCGCATCGCCGCTGGTGCCGGTCATTGCCATCCAGAATGCCGAGGACGCGCTGCCCCTGTGCCGCGCTCTGGTAGACGGCGGCATTCGCGTTCTGGAGATCACCCTGCGCACCGAGCATGGCGTGCGCGCCATCGAGCAGATTCGCAAAGCCATTCCCGAGGCCTGGGTAGGCGCGGGTACCGTGACCAGTATCGCGCAGTATCGCCAGGTGGAATCCGCCGGTGCCCAGTTTGTCATCACGCCGGGCGTGACTGAGGCCATTCTGGAGTTTGGTGTGACCTCTGAGGCCCCACTGTTGCCCGGCATTTCCACCGTATCGGAACTGATGATGGGCTACGCCTTTGGCTACCGGGAATTCAAGTTTTTCCCGGCGGAGGTGTCTGGTGGTATACCGGCCATCAAGGCGTTCAGCGGCCCGTTCCCGGATGTGACCTTTTGCCCGACCGGCGGAATTAACCGCAAGACAGCCGCGGATTACCTGGCGCTGAAGAACGTAAAAGCGGTAGGCGGTTCCTGGCTGACACCCGCTGACGCTATTGCCGCAGGTCGTTGGGGTGAGATCACCGATATTGCCCGCGCCAGCCTGGCGGATCTTTGAATCCGGTCTGAGCGATAGGCACAAAAAAGCCAGTTACCGGGAGGTAACTGGCAAACGGTCATGTGTCGTCAACATGAATTCTGGTGAGAGCCAGAGGGAAAAAGCGGGCCGCAGGGCCCGCTTTTTCGTTAGCGGATGTCAGTGCCCACGCGAACGATTTTCATGGTGTTGGTGCCGCCCTGGGCGTTGACGTAATCGCCCTTGGTGATGACCACCAGATCACCATCCTTCACCACACCACGCCGTTGCAGCTCAGCAATGGCTTCGGCATTGGTCTGCTCGTTTGGCAGTTTGGCGGAATCAAACGGAACCGTCTGAACGCCGCGATACATCACCACCCGGTGCTGGGTGGTGTGATGCCGGGAGAACGCGAAGATTGGCAGGCTGGATTTGATGCGGGACATCAGCCGGGGCGTTGCACCGGTTTCCGTCATGCAGATAATCGCCGTGACGCCGTTCAGGTGGTTGGCCGCATACATGGCAGACAGTGCGATGGCTTCATCCACCTGTTCCATGCTTTCGTGAATCCGGTGCTTGGACTGGTGCATGGTGGGGTGGCGTTCAGCCCCCAGGCAGATGCGCACCATGGCTTCCACCGCTTCGGTGGGGTAGTCGCCCACGGCCGTCTCGGCGGACAGCATCACCGCATCGGTGTAGTCCATCACCGCATTGGCCACGTCTGATACTTCAGCTCGGGTCGGCATCGGGTTGGTGATCATCGATTCCATCATCTGGGTGGCGGTGATCACGGCACGGTTCAGCACCCGCGCGCGGCTGATGATGTGCTTCTGCACGCCCACCAGTTCCGCATCGCCGATTTCCACCGCCAGGTCGCCCCGGGCCACCATAACGGCGTCGGACGCTTCAATCACCGCGTCCAGCGCGGCATCGTCGTGGGCCAGCTCGGCCCGCTCGATCTTGGCCACCAGGCCGGCTTCCGAGCCTGCCTCTTTCAGCAACCGGCGGGCGGTGTGCATGTCTTCGGCAGTGCGCACGAACGACACCGCCACGTAGTCCGCACCCAGGCGGGCGGCGGTTACGATGTCCTGCTTGTCTTTCTCGGTCAGCGCTTCGGCAGAGAGGCCGCCGCCGCGCTTGTTCAGGCCCTTGTTGTTGGACAGGGGGCCGCCGATCAGCACCTTCGAAGTAATGCTTTGGCTATCGACCGCTTGCACTTCCATTTCAATGCGGCCGTCGTCCAGCACCAGGATATCGCCGGCTTTGACGTCATTGATCAGTTGCTCGTAATCAATGCCAACCCGCTCGGCATTGCCGGCTTCCTTGTCCATGGCCGCGTCCAGTACGAAGGTCTGGCCGGCTTCGAGAAACACCTTGTTGTCGGTGAAGCGGGCAATCCGCAGTTTCGGACCCTGCAGGTCTGCCAGCAGAGCGACAAAACGGCCCTGGGCGGCGGCCGCTTCCCGAACCCGGCGGGCCCGGGCGATGTGCTCGTCAGCACTGCCGTGGGAGAAATTCAGCCGGGTAACGTCAACCCCGGCCTTGATGATGGAGGCCAGGGACTCCGGGGAATCCGTAGCGGGGCCGAGGGTGGCGACAATTTTGGTGCGCCTGAGCATGTGTATGTTCCTTTTGTTCCGGTGAAATGCGGCCGGTCTTGCCCGGTTACTTGCTGGCATTCATGAGCGCGATCGCGTTGTCCAGCATCCGGTTCGAGAAGCCCCATTCATTGTCGTACCAGGCCATGACTTTCACGTGACGGCCAATGACCCGGGTATGGTTGGCGTCAAAGACGCTGGACAGGGCATTGTGGTTGAAATCAACGCTGACCAGTTTCTCAACATTGTAGCCCAGTACCGGGTTGTTCTCTGCCGCGGCTTTGACGGCCTCGTTGATTTCCTCAACGGTGGTGTCGCGGCCGGCGATAAAGCCGAAGTCCACCAGAGACACGTTGATGGTGGGCACCCGCACGGCCAGGCCGTCGAGCTTGCCGTTCAGGTCCGGTATCACTTTGCCAATGGCTGCAGCAGCGCCGGTCTTGGTCGGGATCATCGACTGGGTGGCAGAGCGCGCACGGTACAGGTCGGTGTGGTAGACGTCACTCAGCTTTTGGTCGTTGGTGTAGGAGTGAATGGTGGTCATCAGGCCACTCTCGATGCCCACGGTTTTGTGCAGGGCCTCAACCACCGGCGCCAGGCAGTTGGTGGTGCAGGAAGCGTTGGAGATCACGTCGTGCCCGGCATTCAGAATATCGTGGTTAACGCCGTACACTACCATGGCGTCTGCATCGGGTGAGGGTGCAGAAATGATGACTTTGCGTGCGCCCGCTTTAAGATGGGCGGCGGCTTTGTCCCGCTTGGTGAACAGCCCAGTGCATTCGAACACCACATCCACATGGTAGTCTTTCCAGGGCAGGTCTTCGGGGTTGCGAATGGCGGTGATGGCAATGCGATCGCCATTCACCGTCAGAGACTCGGCGTCATGGCTGACAACGCCGTCAAAGCGGCCATGAACGCTGTCGTACTTTAATAGATGAGCGTTGGTTTCGGCGTCACCCAGGTCGTTGATGGCAACCACCTGCATCTGTTTGCGGTAGTCATTTTCGTAAAGGGCGCGGAGTACGTTGCGGCCGATGCGGCCAAAACCGTTAATGGCAATGCGGATGGTCATGACTCGACTCCTGTATTGGCTGTTTTTTGTTCGATTACGGCTTGCGATGTAGTAAATATAACAACAAAAAAACGAAAAATGAACGTTATTCGGGTTCAAAGTTCAAAAAAAATAGGTAAAATTACATTCACAAAGACGACAGTCATAACAAACGGATTGCAGTGCCTGATCACTGCAACAACCCATATGGAGTTCGCCATGCACCCCATCGTAGACAAGGTCACCCAGCGCATCATCGAGCGCAGCCGTGCCACCCGCCAGGACTATCTGGCCCGGATGGCAGCGCTCAAGGCGCAATCGCCCCATCGCAGCACGTTGTCCTGCGGTAATCTGGCCCACGGGTTTGCCGCCTGCAGTCAGGCGGACAAAGACACCCTGAAATTCATGAATAAGGCCAATGTGGCCATCGTATCGGCCTACAACGATATGCTTTCGGCCCACCAGCCTTATGAAAAGTTCCCGGATATCATCCGCGAAGCTGCCCACGGCATGGGTTCGGTGGCGCAGTTTGCCGGCGGCACCCCAGCCATGTGTGATGGTGTGACCCAGGGTCAGCCGGGCATGGAGCTGAGCCTGTTCTCCCGGGACACCATCGCCATGAGCACCGCTGTGGCGCTCAGCCACAACATGTTCGATGCCACACTGCTTCTGGGTGTCTGTGACAAGATCGTACCGGGCCTGTTGATTGGCTCCCTGAGCTTCGGCTACCTGCCGACCATTCTGGTGCCCGCCGGCCCCATGCCTTCTGGCCTGCCCAATAAAGAAAAGCAGCGCATCCGCCAGCTCTATGCCGAAGGCAAAGTTGGTCGTGATGAGCTGCTGGAGGCGGAGAGCAAGTCCTACCACAGCCCGGGTACCTGCACCTTTTACGGCACCGCCAACAGCAACCAGCTGCTTGTGGAAGTCATGGGGCTGCACCTTCCGGGCTCTGGTTTCGTCAATCCGGGCACTCCGCTGCGCGAGGCGCTGACCCGCGCGGCCACTGAACAGGTGATCAAGCTGTCCAAACCCCACGGCGGCGAACTGGGGCTGGCGGACATGGTGGATGAGAAATCCATCGTCAACGCGCTGGTAGCGCTTCTGGTGACCGGTGGCTCCACCAACCACACCATCCACTGGATCGCCATTGCCCGGGCTGCGGGCATTATCATCAACTGGGACGATTACTCCGAACTGTCGTCAGCCGTGCCGTCCATGACCCGCATCTACCCGAACGGCCAGGAAGATATCAACGCCTTCCACGAAGCCGGCGGCACGCCGTTCCTGATTCGTGAACTTCTGAACGCCGGGTTCCTGCATGACGATGTCAACACGGTGGTGGGCCATGGCCTGGAGCGTTATACCCAGATGCCGGAGATGGACGGCGAACGCCTGGTCTGGAAACCGGCCGTTGAAAAGAGCCTTGCGCCGGATGTGTTGAGCAGCGCCGCCGAGCCTTTCGCCCCGAACGGAGGCCTGAAAGTTCTGGACGGTAACCTGGGCCGGGGCGTCATCAAGGTGTCGGCGGTTGCGCCGGAACACCACGTGATCGAAGCGCCCGCCGTGGTATTCAATGACCAGAATGATCTCAAGGCGGCGTTTGAGGCGGGCGATCTGGACCGGGACTGCATCGTAGTGGTTCGTTTCCAGGGGCCGAAAGCCAACGGTATGCCCGAGCTGCATAAACTGACACCTTATTTGGGGGTGCTGCAGGACCGCGGATTCAAAGTTGGCCTGGTGACGGATGGTCGTATGTCGGGGGCCTCCGGCAAGGTGCCGGCGGCCATTCACGTGTATCCGGAAGCGCTGGACGGCGGGCCACTGGCCCGGGTACAGGACGGTGACGTGATCCGCCTGGACGCCGTCGCTGGCAACCTGAGCATCGCCGTCAGCGATCAGGAATTTGCCGCACGGGCACCTGAAAAGGCGGACCTGAGCGCGTATCATCATGGCTTTGGTCGGGAGCTGTTTGGCTGGCTGCGCCGGTCGTCCAGCAACCCCGAAGAAGGGGCGAGTTTTTTCTGGAATCACGACGCATGACCGCAACATCCTATTCCCTGGTTGGCGACATTGGCGGCACCAACGCCCGCTTTGCGCTGGTCCGCGAGGGCGAGGTGCAGCCGCAGGCCATCGAAGTGCTGCCCTGCAGTGACTACGAGAATCTGGATGCGGCAATTGTTGACTATTTGCGCCGCGCGGGTGTTGAGGCGGTCGGGCAGGCTTGCCTGGCGGTGGCATCGCCGGTACAGGGTACCCAGGTACGGATGACCAACAACCATTGGCGTTTTGACATCGAAGACGTCCGTCAGCAGTTTGGCTGGTCGGCTTTCAAGGTGATCAACGACTTCACCGCCATGGCCCTGGGCGTGCCCCATGTGCCGGAATCCCATCTGGTGCATGTCTGCGGTGGCCCGGGCGACCCCCGCCGCCCGCGGTTGGTGATGGGGCCGGGTACCGGCCTTGGTGTGTCGGGTCTGGTGCCCATCCATAACGGCTGGGTTCCGCTGATGACTGAGGGCGGTCACGTCGACTATGCGCCAACGGATGATCTCGAAATGCAGGTACTGCAGATACTGCGCGCCCGCTTTGGCCGGGTATCGGTGGAACGCATTCTGTGCGGCCAGGGTCTGCTGAACCTTTATCAGGCCCACGCCGAAATCCGTGGTGTGGCGGCGCCGCTGGATGCTCCGGAGAAGATCACAGCAGCGGCTGTGGACGCCTCCGATGCCTTGGCCAGGGAAACCCTTCGGCACTTCTGCGAGATTCTTGGGCGTACCGCAGGCAACGCGGTGCTGACGCTGGGAAGTCTGGGTGGCGTGTACCTGTGTGGCGGCATTCTGCCCAGATTCCTCGAGTTTTTTCTGGAGAGCCCGTTCCGTAACGGCTTTGAAGACAAGGGGCGCATGCGCCCGTTACTGGAATTCACACCAGTCTATGTGGTAACCGAGACCTATACCGGTCTGCTGGGGGCTGCCGAAGCACTGGGCAATCCCGAGGTATGACCAGAACTCTGGCGGAGCTGTCGTTTGATGAGCTGGTCCGGCAGGTCCGGGCCTGCCGGATTTGCGCCGGTGCCTTGCCGCACGAGCCCAGGCCGGTGGTCCAGCTCAGCGAATCCTCCCGC
Organism: Marinobacter sp.; assembly: GCA_035303925.1. Taxonomy (GTDB): domain Bacteria; phylum Pseudomonadota; class Gammaproteobacteria; order Pseudomonadales; family Oleiphilaceae; genus Marinobacter. The sequence continues at coordinate 9,027 of DATGQY010000005.1, forward strand.
ATTCTGGTCGTCGGGCAGGCGCCGGGCCGACGGGTGCATGAAACCGGTCTGCCGTTCAACGATCCCAGTGGCGACCGGCTGCGCCAATGGATGGGTATTACTCGCGACACCTTCTACGATGAACAGAAACTCGCCATCCTGCCCATGGGGTTCTGTTATCCGGGCACCGGCAAATCCGGAGATCTTCCGCCGCGCCCGGAATGTGCGCCGGCCTGGCGCCAGGCATTGCTCGACCGTTTGCCGGAGATTCGCCTGACCTTGTTGATCGGTCAATACGCTCATGCCTGGCATATTCCCGGCGCAAGGCGTGCGGTTACCGAAAATGTGCGGCGCTGGCAGCAGTTCTGGCCTGCTGTCATTCCCATGCCCCATCCCAGCCCGCGGAATAACCTCTGGCTGCGAAAGAATCCCTGGTTTGAACTGGAGGTGGTACCAGCCCTGCAGGAGCGAGTGGCCGAGGTGCTCGCCGGGTAATGCATGTTCGATCAGGGCACCGGCGCGCTCCGTACCGCTTCCAGTAGCCGATACCATAAGGGGCGGGGCAGCGATGTACCTGCTCCGGCGGAAGCCGCCGCAATTCGTTCCTGTTTCAGGGAGCCCAGCACCGGTATCGGGCTACCCGGTAACTGACGGATCCAGGCGACGGCCAGGCCGTTAAGGCAAAGGCCGGTTTGCTCTCTCGCCTCGCTCACCAGATCCTCAGGCACGGCATTCGCCATTTGTCCGCCGGCCAGCGGTGACCAGGCAAGCCACCTCAACCGGTCGCAGAGCATGGCGTCGTGCTGGCCGTTGAAGAGCGCATCGGCACGGGCCAGCGACAGCTCGGACTGGTTGCAGACAAGTGGCAGCGAGGTGTGCTGTTGCAGCCATCGCCATTGATCCGGCATAAAATTAGACACGCCAATATGGCTGATCTTTCCGTTCGCGACGGCCTGCTCCAGTACCCGCGCAACCGCCCCGGCATCCATGAGTGGGTCCGGTCGATGAATCAGAAAGGTATCAATCTGTTCCAGCTGCAATCGTTGCAGGGCTCCATCAATAGCCTGCCGCAAGTAGTCGGCCTCGGCCCGGTAATGCTTGGTCTGCCAGCGGCTGGTGTCGAGATGGCCCGGTACGATGCCGGCCTTGGTGATGACACGTATCTTCTGTTTCAGGCCCGGCGCTGTGGCCAGCGCTTTCCCGAAGTGGCGCTCGCAAGCGCCATCGCCGTAAATATCGGCGTGGTCAAACACGTCAAGACCCTGGTCGACCTGATGGCTGATCCAGCCCGCAAGAGTCTGGGCGCGAAGCAGTTGCGGGTGGTCGAGCAGGCGCATCATGCCGAGTATCAGCGGGGTATCGCGTAACCAGGTGCCGTATTCTGTGCTCATGGCTGGTGGGCTCCAAAGGCAATGACAACGCGGTCATCGCCATATTGTCGGGAAAACACATAGGGGTTCGCGCTGATCATGCGATGGCTGCCAGCTCCGATGGCCGGATGGCGCTCCCGGAATTGTCCCAGGGCGCGCCAGTGTTCCAGGATGCTGTTAACCTGGCCTGAGTCGATGGACTGCCAGTTCATGGGCGAGCGGGTGCCCTGGTGGGCGTCCGAGCCGGTGGGTCCGAACTCGCGCCCGGATTCATCGCCATAAAACAGCTGAACAGCGCCGGGCGTCAGCAACAGGGCCGCAGCGGCGCGTTTCTGCAACTGTGGATCCCTATCGGCAATACGGCTGAACAGGGTCGTGTCGTGAGAGGAAATGTAGCTCAGGACATTGAAGGGATCGTCGCCATTCAAACGGTTGGCGTAATCGGCATAAACCGATTCCATGGCCGGCAGGCAGCGCGCCCCGGCGGCAGCCTCTTCCTGTAAGTCGAAGTTGATCACAGCGTCGAAGCCAGCGTCAAAGTAGCTGCTTTTCTGAACGGAATGTGGAAACACCTCTGCGACCATCCAGAACTCCTCCGCGGGCAGGGCCTCGCCCGGATTAGCTCGACGATAATCCTCCAGGGCCTGTTGGGCGGCCGCCTTGAGTTCGGTCCAGGCTTCTGGTTCCACATGTTTTGCGGTATCAACGCGGAAACCATCGATACCAAATTCCCGGACCCAATCCGTTAACCAGGTGATCAGATAGTCACGCACAGTGGCGTCTTCCAGTTCTGTGGCCCGGGTGGTCGGTTTGTTTTTCAGAAACTCGGGAAGGCCAACGGCCTGGTCAGATTCGGTCTTGAAGTCCGGCAGGAAAGCCAGAGAACCACGCACTTCATCAATGGACGCATTCGGTGGCGTTTCGTAGTCGGCAATGCCGGCCCGCACCCAGTTCTTGCCCCACCAGCCGGACCAGTCCGGGTGATCATAGTCAATGAACGCGTGGTAGGCGTGGAAGTTCTCCCAGGATTCCGGCCTCCAGTCTCCCCAACGCTCGGGCAGGTGCTTTTCGAATCCGTCGTATAGAGAGCCGAAGCCAAAGGTTTGCATATCCTGAAGTGTGCTGTAACCGGGGTGGTTCATAACCACATCCAGTACCACCCGAATGCCCCGTTGGTGGGCTTGCTCCACCAGAGTCCGGAATTCTTCCCGGGTACCGAAGTTGGCGTCGGGTACGGTGAAATCCAGGGCGTAATAGCCGTGGTAGCCGTAATGCGGGAAATCACCCCGGTCACCGCCGCCCACCCAGCCATGGATCTGTTCAAACGGTGGTGTAATCCAGAGAGCATTTACGCCCAGTGCCTGCAGGTAATCGAGCCGTTGTGCCAGGCCTGTAAAGTCGCCGCCATGGAAGGTGCCAATTTCGTTCTTCCCGTCCGGTTTTCGGCCATAGTTATTGTCGTTGTCCGGGTTGCCATTGGCAAAACGGTCAGTGACGGCGAAGTACACCGTCGCGCCACCCCAGGTAAACTGTCCGGCTTCTGAGTTGGCCGCCTCCAGCAGTACTAGTCCTTCGGCCTGTTCTCCGGGGGCCATGGTGACCTGGCCGTCACGGACAACGGCGGTACGGCCGGTGTAGTAATCGCGAACCCGTTGGCCATCGGCAAAGGTGCCGGCGACGGGGATGACCAGTTCTGTGGTCGCCGCTTCGCAGAAGGTATCCCCCTGCAGGCGAGTCTGTGGCCCTGCAGGCATCGTGCTGCTATTGCTACTGGTACTGGTACTGGTGCAACCGCTCAGCACAAGGGCGGCAATAACGGTGGATAGGGCTGTAGTTGTAAAGGATGGCTGCATGGCGCGACACTCCGGACGGGTTCTGGTTGTTGTTGCTGCCATGTAACCAGACTTCGGCCCGCACCGGGAGAAGGAGTTTTCTACGCCGGTCTACTCCCCCATACTACGCCTCGGGGAATGATATAAGGGGTGATGCCTACAGCGCCGTTTTGCAACACAGTGCAGAGATTCGCAAAAGAAAGATTTGCGTCAGGCCCGGCCAGGCAACCTCGTGGTAGGCCGGACAAGAACAAAAAAGCAATCAGACACAGAGGAATAACCTGATGAATCGTCGAACCTTTATTCGCAGCACCCTTGCCATTTCTGTGGTTGCCGCCAGCCTGGGCATGGCTGCGCCAGCTCTTGCCGAGATTGAGGAGGGCAAACTGGTTGTCTGGATCAATGGCGACAAGGGCTATGACGGCCTGCAGCAAGTCGGTGACTGGTTTACCGAGGAAACCGGCATTCCGGTTGAGGTTGCTCACCCGGACAGTGCCACCGATAAATTCCAGCAGTCTGCCGCTACCGGCAATGGACCGGATATCTTTATCTGGGCCCACGATCGTGTTGGCGAGTGGGCCCAGAGTGGCATCATTTCCGAGATCAAGCCGTCCCAGAAGGTGATCGACGCCAACTACGAATTCACCTGGGATGCCGTCACCGTGGATGGCAAGAAGTATGGCTACCCGATGGCCGTTGAATCGATAGGCCTGATCTACAATAAGGATCTGTTGCCGGAGCCACCAACGGCCTTTGAAGACATTCCCGCCGTACACAAGACCCTGGCGGAGGACGGCAAACGGGCGATTCTGTGGGATTACAACAATACCTACTTCACCTGGCCCATGCTGGCAGCCGATGGCGGCTATATTTTCGCCGAGAATGCCGATGGTTCGGTTAACGTCAGTGACACCGGCGTAAATAACCAGGGTGCCATGGCCGGTGCCAACGCGCTGGTGCGGCTCATCGAAGAGGGTGTGATGCCCCGTGGAGCGGATTACAGTGCTATGGAATCCAGCTTCAACAAGGGCGAAACCGCCATGATGATCAATGGCCCCTGGGCCTGGGCCAATGCTCGCAAGAGTGGTATCAACTTCGGTGTGACCACACTGCCAACGGTGAATGGCGAACCGAGCAAGCCCATGGTCGGTGTGATGGCAGCAACGCTTAACTCTGCGAGCCCGAACAAGGACCTGGCGGTGGAATTTCTGGAGAATTACGCGCTCTCGGTCAAGGGCCTGAAGATGGTGAACGACGATGTTCCTCTGGGCGCAGTTGCCAACAAGGCGTTCATGGATGAGCTTTCTTCGGATCCCAACATCAAAGCCACCTTCGAGAATGCCCAGCTGGGCGAGCCCATGCCCAATGTGCCGGCCATGGGGGCATTCTGGTCATCCATGGGGCCCGCGCTCCAGAACATGACCTCTGGCCGCCAGCCGGTTGAAGATGCCCTGAACGCAGCCGCCCAGCGCATTACCCGCTGAGACCGGCGCTCGGGTTACGGGCCAGGGAAGGCCCCGCCCGACACCTGATGTGACTGAGAACCTGCCGTCGCCGGCCGGGCGACGGTGCCAATCGGGCTGACTACAATGATAACGGAAACCCTGTCCTCTCCCGCATTCGAAAGCAGATCTTCCATGATTCGAGTATTCCTGAAGTGGGGCGCCCTGGCCGCTCTGGTTGCCGCTGCGCTCTACCTGATTCTGGCCCTGTATGTGCAGCGCGAATTCGTGTTTGCCATGCTGTTCCTGGTGCTGACGGCCTCGGCTGTGGCTGTATTTGTCAGCAAACGGCTGTATGCGCACCGGTACATTTTCCCTGCCATTGCTGGCATGGGGTTATTTGTGATTTTCCCGCTGATGTACACCGTCGGTATCGGATTCACTAACTACAGTGCCAGTAACCTGTTGAGCTTTGAACAGGTGAACGAGAACCTGCTGAGCCGAACCTACCAGTCGGAAGCCGTTCGTTACGATTTCAAAGCCTTCGAGAGTGAGGGCGGCTACGTATTTTATCTGGAGGGTGAGCACCAGGCGCTGGTGACACCGCCGGTGGACCTCGCTGACGGAGAAACCCGGGCCCCGGTGTTTCCCGCAGACGCTATGCCTGAGGGAGAGCCGCTGGCGATCCGCGACATCATCCAGTTGCGGCAGTCGCTCTCGGAACTCAAACTCGTGACCGACGATAACCGTGAACTGAGCCAGGCGAGCCTGCGTTCCTTTGCGGCCATTCACCCCCAGTTTACCCGCCATGACAATGGCACGCTTACCAACAATCAGACCGGTGAAACCTACTTCCCCAATCACGACACGGGTTTCTATGTGAATGCGGATGGTCAGAAGCTGGTGCCGGGCTGGACGGTAAATATCGGTTGGGACAACTACGTTAAAGTGGTCGCTGACCCGAGCATCAGTGGCCCCTTCCTGCAGATCTTTGTCTGGACCCTGTCTTTTGCACTGGCCACGGTGCTGTTTACCCTGGCTTTGGGACTGGTATTGGCCAATCTGCTGCAATGGGATCAGATACGGGGTAAAGGGTTCTATCGCACCATGCTGATTTTGCCTTATGCCGTGCCGGCGTTTATCTCGATCCTGGTATTCAAGGGGCTGTTCAACCAGAACTTCGGTGAGATCAATCTGGTACTGGAAGGACTTTTTGGTGTCCGCCCGGACTGGTTCAGTGATCCGGCTCTGGCCAGAACGATGATTCTGATTGTGAATACCTGGCTCGGTTACCCTTATATGATGCTGTTGTGCATGGGCCTGCTGCAGGCAATCCCCAGGGATCTGTATGAAGCATCCGCAATGGATGGTGCCGGGCCAATCAACAATCTGTTCAACATCACGCTGCCGCTTATCATCAAGCCATTGATGCCGCTGTTGATTGCCAGCTTTGCCTTCAACTTCAACAATTTTGTCCTGATTGCGCTGCTCACCGGCGGTGCCCCTGACATCCTTGGGGCCAGCACACCGGCAGGTACCACCGATTTGTTGGTGAGCTATACCTACCGCATCGCATTCCAGGATTCCGGGCAGAACTTTGGCCTGGCAGCGGCCATTGCCACGGCGATCTTCATCGTGGTGGGTGCGCTGTCTCTGATCAACCTGAAACTGTCCAAAATCAAGGTGTAAGGAGCTTTCCATGGCAATGGTTCAACCTCGCTCCACCAGGTATCGTGTGCTGGCCTCCCATCTGGGAATGTTGGCGTTCATTGCGATTATCCTGTTCCCACTGCTGATGGTGATCTCCATTTCCTTCCGTAGTGGTAATTTTGCCTCCGGCAGCTTACTGCCGGAGAATCCATCCCTGGAGCACTGGTATCTGGCGCTCGGGATTCCCTATACCGATGAAGCCGGCGTCACCACTCAGCCGCCGTTCCCGGTCCTGCTGTGGCTCTGGAATTCCATCAAGGTGGCGGTGGTTTCGTCGGTGTTCATTCTGGCGCTGTCCACCACGAGTGCCTACGCTTTTGCCCGGATGCGCTTCGCCGGTAAAGGTTTTGTGCTGAAGTCGATGCTGATCTTCCAGATGTTTCCGCCGGTGCTGTCTCTGGTGGCACTGTACGCACTGTTCGATCAGATCGGTAATCATGTGAGCTGGTTGGGGCTGAATACCCACGGGGCCGTGATTGTGGCCTCACTGGGTGGCATGGCCCTGCATATCTGGACCATCAAGGGCTATTTCGACTCCATCGACCGGTCTCTGGAAGAAGCGGCGATTGTTGACGGTGCCACCACCTGGCAGGCGTTCCGATACATTCTGCTGCCGCTTTCGGTGCCGATTCTGGTGGTGGTGTTCATCCTGGCGTTCATCATGACCATCATGGAATACCCGATGGCTTCGGTGCTGCTGGTGGATACCGACAAGCTAACTCTCGCCGTGGGGGCTCAGCAGTATCTCTATGAGCAGAACTACCTGTGGGGTGATTTTGCGGCTGCGGCAGTGTTGTCCGGCCTGCCCATAACCGTGATTTTCCTTTACTGCCAGAAATGGATTGTTGGCGGTCTTACCGCTGGCGGTGTCAAAGGCTGACGCCAAACCCGGGGCGGTGCCCAATCCCGGCGCCGCCCGCTCCCTAGGGCCAGAAGGTTGGATCCCGAACGGCCCTTCCGCGACAACTGCGTCTTCCTGCATGCCATTTCGCGACCCGGTCAGGCTTATCCCCCCCTGCTGACCGGGCTTTTTTTGTTTGCACTACCGGGTACTGACATACGGACAAAAAAAGGCCGGTACGAATACCGGCCAATGAGAGTGTATTGCAGATCAGATCAGAAGCGGAGCCTCAGAAATCGATACAGGGCTCCCGGTAGAGGCGGGGGCAGGCAGCGCCGTCTTCCCGGAACAGATGGCACTTGTTGGCATTCAGTCCCAGTGTCATCGGGGCACCTTCCTGAACGGGATTGCCGCCATCGGTGCGCATGGTCAGTACACCCTCCACGTTGTTCGCGTCCAGATGGACCAGGGTCT
>DATGQY010000006.1:0-9664 GCA_035303925.1 Marinobacter sp.
GGAGGGCCATGAGGCGGGGATCCCTTTTCGGGACACGCCTACAAGCACATCCATGTGGGCTCGTTTCGGGCCGTCCATGGCCCTCAACGGTCCCGAAAAGGGATCCCCGCCTCACGGCCCCGAACATTTTACGTGGAGTCCTTTTATGGAACAGCAGCTACCACATTGCGAAACCCTGATTCTCGAAAAACAGGGCCGCACCCTGTTCATCACCATCAACCGCCCCGACGTCCGTAACGCCATGAGCCTGCAAATGGTGGCTGAACTGTCCACAATCTTCAGCGAGATCGAGAACGACACCAGCATTCGCGCAGCCGTCATCCGCGGCGCAGGTGGACACTTCTGCGCCGGCGGCGATATCAAAGACATGGCCGGCGCCCGGGGCCAGAAAGCCGGCGAAGGCCGCGACGACCCGTTCTACAAACTCAACCGCGCCTTCGGCCAGATGATCCAGCAAGTCAACGAATCCTCCAAAGTCGTCATCGCCATCACCGAAGGCGCCGTCATGGGCGGCGGCTTCGGCCTGGCCTGCGTCTCCGACCTGGCCATCGCCGGCCCGACGGCCAAATTCGGTATGCCGGAAACCACCCTCGGCGTCATCCCCGCCCAGATCGCCCCTTTCGTGGTCGAACGCATCGGCCTGACCCAGGCCCGTCGACTGGCCCTGTTGGGATTGAGAATCGACGCAGCGGAAGCCTGCACTCTCGGCATCGTCCACCAGGTTGCAGAATCCGAAGAACAGCTGAACGAGATGCTCAATCAGGCCCTGGAACGTATCCGCCTGTGCGCCCCAAATGCCACGGCAGAAACCAAAGCCCTGCTGCACCGGGTGGACCACGAACCCATGGCCGGTTTGCTTGATGACGCCGCCGAGAAATTCGCCGCCGCCATCCGGGGGCCGGAGGGCATGGAAGGCACCATGGCGTTCATGCAAAAGCGTGAGCCAAAGTGGGCAGGCAACGACACCTAATCAACAACCACAAGCAGTAGACCGCTTAAAAAGCATGTCTGCAGGCACGAACAAAGTCAGCGGGAGCGCCGCTGGCGGGGAGGGCCTCCGGAAAATCTCGGAGGCCATGGATGGCCGGAGCGAAGCGCACATGGATGTGCTCGTAGCGTTTTTCCGGAGGCCCTCCCCGCCAGCGGTGCGCACGAGCACGCAAACACGCAGGCGCGTATCAAGGCAGGTGACATACAAATGCTAAAAAAACTACTCATCGCTAACCGAGGCGAAATCGCCGTCAGGGTCATCCGTACAGCCAAGGCGCTGGGCTACCGAACCGTTGCCGTCTACTCTGAAGCCGACGCCAACGCCCTGCACGTCGAACAAGCCGACGAAGCCGTCTGCATCGGCCCGGCACAGGTTGCCGCCTCCTACCTGAACGCCGACGCCATCCTCGATGCCGCAAGGAAAGCAGGCGCCGACTGCATCCACCCGGGCTACGGCTTCCTCTCTGAAAACTCCGGCTTCGCCAAAGCCGTCAAACAGGCCGGCCTCACCTTCGTAGGCCCTCCCGAAAACGCCATCGAACTCATGGGCAGCAAACGCCGCTCCAAAATCGCCATGCAGGAAGCCGGCGTGCCCGTAGTCCCGGGCTACGAAGGCAACAACGCTAGTGATGATGAACTCATCGCCGCAGCCCAGGACATCGGCTACCCCCTCATGCTCAAAGCCTCCGCAGGTGGCGGTGGCCGAGGCATGCGCCTGGTGGAAAGCGAAAGCGAGTTAGCCGACAACATTAAAAGGGCCCGCTCAGAAGCCAAACAAGCCTTTGGTGACGACGAGCTGATCATCGAAAAAGCGGTCATCGAACCCCGGCACGTGGAAATCCAGGTTTTTGCAGACCGCCACGGCAACGCCGTATACCTGGGCGAGCGGGACTGCTCCGTGCAGCGCCGGCACCAGAAAGTCGTGGAAGAAGCGCCCTCACCTTTTGTCACTCCGGAACTGCGCAAAGCCATGGGCGAAGCGGCCGTCAAAGCGGCCCTGGCCTGCGGTTACGAAGGCGCGGGTACCGTGGAGTTCCTTGTCGACAAAGACCGCAACTTCTACTTCCTGGAAATGAACACCCGCCTGCAGGTAGAACACCCAGTCACCGAACTGATTACCGGGCAGGATCTGGTGGCCTGGCAGCTGATGGTGGCCGAAGGCCGGCCACTGCCGCTGGCCCAGGATGAGATCGAACTCAATGGCCACGCCATCGAAGTGCGCCTGTACGCCGAAGACCCTGCCAACGGCTTTACCCCGCAAACCGGCACCCTGCACGAGTTCACTCCGGCCGAGGGAGAAGGCCTGCGATTCGACACCGGCGTGCGCTCCGGCGAGGTGGTCAGCCCCCACTACGACCCCATGCTGGCGAAAGTGATTGCCTGGGGCCAGAACCGGGACGAAGCCCGCCGCCGGCTGATCCGGGCGCTGGAAGACACTACCGTGTTCGGCGTAACCACCAACCGCCACTTCCTCAGCCGCATCATCGCCGACGACACCTTTGGTGCCGGTGAAGCCACCACGGCGTTCCTGCAGCAGGCTTTCAAAGATGACCCTTCACTGGCACCGCAAACACTGAGTATCCGCGAACTGGCCCTCAGCGCCTGCGCCCTGAGCCTTAACAGCACTGGGCAGGAAGGCTGGAGCAACGCACCAGCGTCCATCATCCCCATGAAGCTCGAAGTGGACGACGAAACCACCGAATTGCTGGTGCGCCACACCGGCAAAACGCTCACGGTTTCCCACGGCGAAGCCCATTACCAACTGGTCCTGCAAAGCCACCAACCTGGCCTGTTGTGCATAATCGACAACGGCATTCGTCAGCGGTGCCAATATCACCGCGCCGGGGATTCCCTATATTTACAGGCGTTCGGGCGCTCCTGGGCGGTCACTGACCGAACCCACCAGCCAGCCTCCGGGGCCCAGGGAGCCGGCAGCGGCCGAATTCAGGCCACAATGGATGGCGCCATTATTGATGTACTTGTCGCCGAAGGAGACGTCGTAACCCAGGGCCAGACCCTGGTCGTGCTGGAAGCCATGAAAATGGAACATCCGGTAAAGGCTGACCGGGATGGCGTAGTCGCCGGATTACATACCCGGGCAGGAGATCAGGTGAAGCGCAGTCAGCTGCTGGTAGAGCTGGACGCCTCGTTACAAACAGAGAAAACAACATAAACCGCGAACGTTGAACACCATCGCGTGACGAACGAAATGGAATCACCATGAGCCAAGACATAGTAACCGCCCGCGACCTGATACGCAGCCTCCCCGCAGTGCTGCGCCGGTTCCCCTTCATTGCACGGGGGCTGTACTACTACGCCGTCAAGGATGATAAAAAAGAGCTGACTCTCGGCAAACTGATTGGCCGAAATGCCAAAAAATACCCCAACCGGCCCGCCATTCTTTTTGATGACTGCACCGTGACCTGGCAGGAATTTGATGCCTGGAGCAACCGCATCGCCCACTACCTGAAGGATCAGGGCCTGGTGAAAGGCGATGCCATTGCCGTTTTGCTGGATAACCGCCCCGAGTTGCTGGCCGTCGTGGCCGGCGCGGCAAAAGTCGGTGTTGCCTGCGCCATGCTGAACACCTCCCAGAAGGGCAAGGTGCTGGCCCATAGCATCAACCTCATCGAACCCAAGTTACTGGTGGTTGGTGAAGAGTTGCTGGACCACGCCGAGGGCGTTCGCCCGGACATCCGGTTACCCCATGCCAATCCTTTGCTGTATCTGGCTGACACCAACACATTGAACATTTTTGGTGATGCCCCTGAAGGTTACGTCAACATGGCAGTGGAGGTCAGCCGGTGCCCGTCCTCCGAGCCAAAGCTGAGCAACCCGGTCGTGATGGGCGACATTGCTGTTTACCTTTATACCTCCGGCACCACGGGACTGCCCAAGGCAGCACCCGGCTCACACCGCAAGTTCATCCGCGCCTATGGCGGCTTCGGCATGCTGTCGCTGGCCATGGAGCCCGAAGACGTTCTGTACTGCACCCTGCCGCTCTACCATGGCACCGCCCTGCTGGTGTGCTGGGGCTCCGTTCTGGCCGGCGGCTCAGCCATCGCCCTGCGCAGGAAGTTCTCTGCCCGGGCGTTCTGGGACGACATCCACAGGTACAGAGCCACAACCTTCGGTTACGTGGGTGAGCTCTGCCGCTACTTGCTGAACCACCCCGCCAGTGACCAGGACCGCAACCACACCCTGACCAAAATGATCGGCAACGGCCTGCGGCCTTCCATCTGGAAGGAGTTCAAGGAGCGCTTTGGTGTCGAAACCGTGGCAGAGCTCTACGCCTCGTCTGAAGGCAACATCGGCTTCTCGAACTTTTTCAACATGGACAACACGGTGGGCTTTTCCACGGCGCCCTACCGTCTGGTGAAATACCACGAAGGCACCCGTGATCCGATCCGAAACGAAAACGGCCGCCTGGAGGAGGTCGACAAGGGCGAGCCTGGTTTGCTGATTGGCGAGATCACCAAGAAGTGGGCTTTTGAAGGCTACACCCAGAAGGAGGCCACTGAGAAATCGATTCTTCGGGATGGTTTCAAGAAGGGCGACGCCTGGTTCAACACCGGTGATGTTCTGAAGGAAATTGGCTGCCGCCACCTGCAATTCGTTGATCGTATGGGGGACACTTTCCGTTGGAAGGGGGAGAACGTGTCGACCACGGAGGTGGAGAACATCATCGACGGCTCCGACATGGTGCAGGAAGCCATCGTGTATGGTGTGGAGATCCCGAACACCAACGGTAAAGCCGGCATGGTGACGCTGGTGCCCCACGACCCGGATAAAGCTTTCGACGCCAACAGGCTGTTCGCCTATCTGCAGGACAACCTGCCGCCTTACGCGGTGCCGGTGTTTATACGGGTCACCCATGCCATCGAGAAAACAGGAACGTTCAAGTACCGGAAGGTGGATATCCAGAAGCTCGGTTATTCCCTGGACCGTCCCCATGAAGAGGTTTACGCATGGCTTCCGGGCACCTCCGGTTATACCCAGCTGACACCGGAATTGGTGGCGGACATTGATGCCGGTGGTGTTCGGTTTTAACGCCTGGCGTATGCCCTTGAGGTGCGCCCCCAGCCTTTAAGCTACGGCGATGGTGAGAGTGGGGGCTCCCTCCCACTCGTACCCAGCACCAGAACTAACAGGCTAGGAGCCCAAGCCAGACCTAAGCACCAACGCGGAGAACGATCTTGCCGGTAGCGCGGCGACCAGTCAGGGCACCGAGCGCCTCTGCGTACTGGTCGAACTCGAACACCTGGCTAACTTTCGGATCGATTTTGCCCTCAGCGTAGAGTTTCAGCAGGTCCATCATATTCTGGGCACTGGCTTCTGGTTCACGCTGGGTGAAGCTACCCCAGAACACACCCACCACCGAACAACCCTTCAGCAACGTCAGGTTTGCCGGCACTTTCGGAATATCACCCGCGGCGAAGCCGATGATCAGGTGGCGGCCGTTCCAGGCCATGGAGCGCAGGGCCTGTTCGGTAAAGTCACCGCCCACCGGGTCGTAGATGACATCCACACCCTTGCCCTTGGTGAGCCTTTTGACGGCTTCTTTCAGTGACTCCTCGGAATAGTTGATCAGCTCATCGGCACCCGCAGCTTTAGCCACCGCCAGCTTCTCGGCGCTGCTGGCCGCAGCGATCACTTTCGCGCCCATGGCTTTGCCCAGTTCCACAGTTGCCAGGCCAACCCCGCCACTGGCACCCAGAACCAGCAGGGTTTCGCCGGGCTGGATGTTGGCCCGTTGTTTCAAGGCATAGTAAGACGTGCCGTACACCATCATGAAGCCGGCGGCCTGCTCAAAGGGCATGCCATCCGGCAACGGCAAGAGGTTGGACTCCGGAGCAACCACTTCTTCAGCGAAGGCGCCCCAGCCCGTAAGGGCCGCGACGCGGTCACCGGGCTTGAAGCGGGTAACTTTCTCGCCTACTTCGATCACCTCACCCGCCAGTTCTCCACCGGGTGAAAATGGCATCGGCGGCTGCAGTTGATACTTTCCCTCGATGATCAGAGTGTCCGGAAAGTTCAGGCCCGCTGCCTTTACGCGGATTTTGACGCCCCGCCCCTTGGCTTCCGGGCTCGGAATATCCTCGATGACCAGCTTCTCAGCGGGGCCGTGTTCCTTGCACAGTATGGCTTTCATGATCTCTCCTGGCCGCTCAGGCGTGGGTTGACGCCACAACACACCTCAACCGGCGAAATTCAGCTTGTTATTGACCCGGATCAAGCTAAACCCAGTTGCACCATGAAGCAAATCAAGCTGGCTTATCCTGTGCGATAAGCATGACTAATATCTCGGTCAATACAACGCGATCCCGGCAGCAAGTGCCAATACCAGGCAGGCCGCCACGGTCATCAAGCCCACTTTCATTCCCGACGCACCACTCGTGGGCTGCACTGCTCCCTCACCGCCCTTCTCCTCGAAGTGTACGAGCTTCTGATCCACACTGGAGCGGCGGATCAACTCGATCATTTCTTCACATTGCTGGCTGTCAAACGCCGCAGGATTAAACTCGGTGAGGTCATGGCGACTCAGGAAAGCCTGAACGTCCGTTGAGACCGGCACGTACTTCATCGACCAGTTAGAGAAGCTTCGATTGGCGATGGGCTCTTCGATCAATGTCCGGATATTCCGGTGGCGGGAGTCGCTTTGAATCCGTTGATAGAGGGCCTGCACCGCACTTTCTTCGCCCTCAAGATATTGGAAAAAACGGTTATCTCCGTAATACAGACCGCCCACGAGACCCGCTTTACCGTTGTTTCGCCGCGACGCCATCAGGATTCTCGCGACGTGAGGTTCCACTCCTTTTTCAAGGGCTTTGGCGGCAAAGGTAGCCTCACTGGCATAGGCCAATCGGATAAGCGACATAACGACGTACTCCGGATCAATGAAATAACAGATGCCAGAGATACGCTGACCTGTAGCAATACAGATCAGTTTCGCCCCTTCCACCGTCTGCACAGATGAATCGAGCGCTGATTTCGGCTATCCTTCGCGCACGAGTTTTGTACATTTCTGACCCAGACATCCCCAGCACCCGAGCCCACCATGTTCGACATCATCTACACCCTTGAAATGATAGGCATTGTGGCTTTTGCCATTTCCGGAATGATTGTTGCGCGCTCCAAAAATATGGACCCGGTCGGGGTGTTCGCCATCGGCTTTATTACTGCGCTGGGAGGCGGCACGCTGCGGGATCTGATCATGGACAATCACCCCTTGTATTGGATCAAACACGAGGAGCAGCCCATCCTGATTCTGGCCATGGCGATTGTGTTCAGTTACTGGAGCCGCGCCCACAGCCTGAAAGAATCCCGCATTGTGTTTCCGGATGCCATCGGCCTGGGTATCTTCTCCATTCTTGGTGCCCAGCTGGCGCTGGACCTCGGTCACTCCTGGTTTATTGCATCCATGCTCGGGGTAATGACCGGCACGTTTGGAGGTGCGCTTCGCGACACCCTGTGCAACGAAGTGCCGTTTATTTTCCGCAAAGATCAGATCTACGCTTCCATTGCTTTTGCCGGTTGTTGGCTCTATTTCATCTGCCAGTGGTTACTGGAAAGCGAATCGCTGGCTTTAACCATCGGCCTGCTGTTCATCGTCATTGTCCGGATGCTGGCGGTGCGCTTTGATATCCGCCTGCAACGGGATCCGATCCAGAACTGAGCGGTGAATCACTCCTTGGCCTATGGTCCTCTAGCCGGTAACATTGCTGTTTTTTCACACAGCCCACATTTTCTGCACGCAATCAGACTTTCAAACCCCCAACTCAAGGCATCCCGAGAGGCAGACCCCCGTCATGCTTGAACGACTGTTTCAACTCCAGGCCCACGGCACTAATGTTCGTAAAGAAGTGATTGCGGGCATTACCACCTTCCTGACCATGGCTTACATCATCGTGGTCAATCCCAGCTTACTATCAAACACCGGCATGGATTTCGGTGCTGTGTTCGTTGCCACCTGTCTGGCCGCGGTTATTGGCACACTGATTATGGGCCTGTGGGCCAACTACCCCATCGCCCTGGCCCCGGGCATGGGCCTGAACGCATTTTTCTCGTTCACGGTGGTCGGCAGCATGGGCTACAGCTGGCAGGTGGCGCTGGGGGCCGTGTTCCTTTCCGGCCTCCTGTTCTTCCTGCTCAGCATTTTCAAGGTGCGGGAATGGATCATCAATTCCATTCCTCTGTCATTGAGGTTCGGTATTTCAGCGGGTATCGGGTTCTTCCTCGCGCTGATCGCCCTGAAAAATGCCGGCATTGTGGTAGACCATCCAGCCACACTGGTCAGCCTGGGTGACGTAAAAGTTCCCGAGGCCCTGCTGTTCTTCGCCGGTTTCGTACTGATCTGTGCCTTGTCATTCCGTCAGATCACCGGCTCGGTGATGATCGGCATTATTGCCGTGACCGTTGTCGCCATGATGCTGGGCATGGTGGAGTACCAGGGCCTGGTGTCCGCACCGCCAAGCATCGCACCCACGTTCATGCAACTTGACCTGGCCGGCGCCCTGAACGTCGGCATGATCAGTGTTGTGTTTGCCTTTTTGTTTGTGGACCTGTTCGACACATCGGGCACCCTGGTGGGTGCAGCCCAAAAAGGCGGCCTGCTGGATAAAGACGGCAAGCTGCCGCGTTTGGGCCGCGCCCTGATGTCAGACTCCGTCGCCACCATGTCGGGTGCAGCGCTGGGCACGTCCACCACCACCAGTTATGTGGAATCAACCGCTGGCATCGCCGCCGGTGGCCGCACCGGCCTGACGGCGGTTGTTGTCGCCCTGTTGTTTCTGGCCTGCCTGCTGTTCTCACCCATTGCCAGCGTCATTCCGCCCTATGCCACGGCGCCAGCCCTGCTGTACGTGGCCTGCCTGATGGCCAGCGGTCTGAAATTAATCGACTGGGATGACATCACTGACACGGCTCCGGCCATCGTCACGGCCCTGATGATGCCACTGACCTTCTCCATTGCCCACGGCATTGCCCTTGGTTTCATCACCTATGTGGCAGTGAAAGCTCTGGCAGGCAAGTGGTCTGATCTCAACTGGAGCGTGACCACCATTGCGATCGTCTTCGTTCTGAAATTCATGTTCCTGGACCTGGCGTAAGCCACGTCCGCCATAGGTGAGTTATGGATTATTTTTCTCAGAGTATTAAAAAAGCCATTCGCACGGTTCCCGACTGGCCCAAACCCGGAGTCTCGTTCCGCGATATCACCACCGTGCTGCAGGACAAAACGGCTTTTCGCAAACTGATTGATGCCTTTGTACACCGCTACCATGGCCAGCACATTGATGCCGTGGCGGCAGTGGATGCCAGGGGGTTTATCATCGGCTCTGCGTTGGCCTACGAACTTAATGCCTCACTGGTGCTGGTGCGCAAGAAAGGCAAACTGCCGTTCGATACCATGGTGGAAGACTACGAACTGGAATACGGCACAGCCTCCGTTGAATTGCACAAGGATGCCTTCAAACCAGGCGATAAAGTTGTGCTGGTAGACGACCTGATTGCTACCGGCGGCACCATGCTGGCGGCTACTCGCCTTATCCGCAGGATAGGCGCCGAGATCGTGGAAGTTGCAGCCATGATTGACCTTCCTGACCTGGGTGGCTCCCGCAAGCTGCAGGAAGAGGGCCTGCAGGTCTATACTGTGTGTTCGTTCGAGGGAGAATAA
>DATGQY010000007.1:0-8492 GCA_035303925.1 Marinobacter sp.
GGTACCGCCTTCACCAAGCACACGAACCGGCAACAGGGACGAACCGAACGCGACGCCACCACTGCCCTTGGTATCAATTACCGACGCAATGGTGCCCGCCACGTGGGTGCCGTGAAACACATTTCCGCCGACGCTGTTGCCAGGATCTTCCGGACTGCTATCTCGATCAACAAAATCGTAACCGTTAATAATGTTGGCTTGCAGATCCGGATGCCAGGATGAGGGCGTCGCCCTGAAGAGCCCTGAATCCAGAACGGCGACTTTGACGCCCGCACCACCGGTCGGCGCAAGCTGCCAGGCTATTGGCCCGTTGATCAGTCCGTAATGCCATTGGCGGCTGTACAGGGGCTCGGTGACTGGCGAATGACGTTCCATCTGGTAGTTCGGCACCGCCGACTCGATACCCGGGGTTTTTCGCAGCCTTTGAATCCACTCCAGTGTGGCCGTCCGAGACTGTCCGGCCCGCGCTGCCCGGGTGGTTCCGTCCATAGTGGCCAGCCAGGCCCCCTCTCCGAGCTTGCGGCGAAGTGCACTGGTACTCGCCGCCATCGGGGCCATCTGCCCGGCATCAGACTCGGCAAGTGTCACAATCGCCTCGCCGTCAACGAAGCGATGGTCGGGCCAATGGAAGGCCGAGGTCTCCTGCAGAGTGCCTGCGGTTTTCAGCAAAACATAACGGGCCGGAATAGCGCCGGCGTTGCGTACGCTCACCCGGTAGTCCCGCTCAACAGCGCCAACACTCAAGGTAAAGGTTGCCGACTCCTGACCATCCGAACCGGTCAACAATGGCGCCTCGCCCTCAACCGCCAGTTCAAGCACCACTTGACTGGCGCAGGTGCCAAAGCTCTGGAGCACTAGGGTCTCGCCCGGTGCCATAGGCACCTGGAAGTCATCCACCGGATCGGCGCGGTATTCGAATGGCTGGCAGGCATTGGAACCTTCCGGATAGAACCCGCCACTTCCACTGACATAGCCCGCCAGCACGAAACTGGCCGGCAAGGCCTGAGGCACCACGGCAGGCGATGCGCCAGCAAGCCCGAGCTGATCCATCGTGTCCTGATCAATCCGGCTATTCGCCTCAATCGAAATCACGCCGGACAAAGGACTACCGGGCAAAATAGGGGAAACCGAAGCCGAGCGGTCAGATCCGCCACCGCATCCGGCGAGCATCATCATCCCTGGTATCAGAAAGCAAAGTGGAATTGAAACTCTCACGGGTCACTCTTTTTGTCGGGCGTTATTGGGCTTCTGCCAGATTATACGGTCTCACTTCCATGATCGACCCAATCTGATGCATTTCAACGGGCGTATCACGAAAAAACCCGCGACAGCCATGCTGCGCGGGCTTTTCACACCGTTGGCTACTACAACGCGTAGAACAGCATAGGCACGAAAGCACAGAGCAATAACGTTGGGATCATCACCGCAAGCGGCAACAACAAGCGCTCATATCGATGCCAGAAAGATCCCGTGCGCTCTGCCGCCAGCACCTCGGTTTCTCCGACCACCTGACGGGTAAGCAGATGATTCAGGGCCACCGGCGGGCTCAGATACCCCAGCTCAAACGCCACCAGACACACAATCCAGAAGTGCAGCGGATCAATGCCGATCTGAATCGCAGGCTGGGCGATGGTTGCAGATACCAGAATGACCGCACCAAACGGATCCATCACCATACCGATGACGGTCAGCATCACCACAATCACCAGCATGGCCAGCCACGGACTGGTAAGGCTTTCGGGGAACAGGTGGTGCACAATATCCGACCGCTCCAGAATACCGCCCAGACAGATAGAGAAGCCAATCAACGCAAGCAACGCACCGATGTGCACCGCCGAATCGCTCGCCGCGGCACTGCTACGGGCAAAGAAGGCCTGAAAACGCGTTTCAGTCGCTTCGTCCCGGGACTTGCTGGCATCCAGCATGACCAGCGCCAACATAACCAGCGGAAGAATCAGCGGCGCGCTGTACTCATTGAACTTCAAGCCGAGGAGTAGCCAGATGGCCAGAATCACCGCCGCACCCACGATTACATAGGGGAATAACGGCCGGGTCGCCCGCAACGACGCCCGGAATGCACCCCGAGCCGGTCGCGGCCGCCAGTTACCCTCTGTCTTGCAGACAATGAACGAGAACAGCGTGGCCGACATTATGAACACCCAGAAGCCCCAGCCATACATCTCGGATGTGGTGACTTCCTTGTTCAACGCAGCAACAACCACGATCAGCAGACACGGGTTCAGTACAACACCCAGGCTGCCCGACATGGCTGTGGTCGCTAGCGAAAGCTGACGCCCTGCGCCAGCCCGGCGCAGCTCGTCATAAACCACACCGCCGACGGCAAGAATGAAAATACCGGAAGCGCCGGTAAACGCTGTGGGAAATGCCGTCGCAAAGATGATCACGGAGGCCAGCATAGGCGCAGGCAGGTTAAAGGGCTTCACCAGACCCAGCAGCAGCTCCGGCACCCGGGTTTGCTTCAGCATCATGCCCACCAACACATACAGGCCGATATTGATGAACATCGAGGACAGGTTGGACATCATGCCGAAATAGATGGCCAGGCCGGAACTGTAGCCATCCACGAAGAAGAAGTAGGTCATGGCAATCAGGCCCATGGAGCAGTACAGAGGTACCACCAGGCCAGATGCAAACTCGATACTCCCCGCTCGCATTCGTTCCGGGATATAGATGAAGCGAATGGCATTGATCACCATGAACAACCCGAAGACAACGCCCCAGGCATACTGCAGATTCATGGCACTCCCGGAGTCCGGGGTTTTTGACAGATTGCCGAGATACGCATTCAGCGACAGCAGCATCAACCCGTTAACAACAAACTGAACCCCCTGGCTCAACCGCCACTCAGCCCGGTTACGAGGTAATCGCAAGGCAATGTGATCAGCGTCCAGTGCCGAAATGGCGGCGGCCATCGCGAACATGCCGATGAACAGAAATTTGGTCAGATCAATGTTGCCAAGCAGGAAATTGGCGAGCCCCTGCTCCACACTCTTGAAGACACCAAGCCCCCATGTCGCGTGCTTCTGATTCTCGGCGAACTGCAGGTGGCGCTGCTCACACAGCGCGAGGTTGCTTTCCAGGGACTGGCGAATCGCCTGAGGATCCGGAGGCGAACTGAAGAGATCGTCCGGGTCTGGCTTGTAAGCCTGAACCCGACGCTCCACCTCTTTATCCACATCCATGATCAGGTTGCAGCTGGGCTCAACCGCGTCCGGGTTGAGCAGATAGTAATTCGGCCAGATTTGCTCGCCCACCCAGAGCAGCCGGGAGTGAAGCGAATTACCCATCCCGAGCAACAGAGTCGCCAGGAGTAACAGCAGGAGGATAACCCCGTGCAGCCTGTGCACGGGATACAGTGTCCTTACGCCTGTCGCAGTCATTGCACGCCAGTTCATGGTCAGCGTCTCCGGTTATTCCCGATTGTCAGCCGTGCACTCGGATGCGCCCGGATTACTGGCACACCGGATTTTGCTCAGCAGGCCCAGCATCTTGGGGTGGTACACATCGGGAGCACCGTTTACGCCGTCACGCATTTCCAAACGGTTTTCGCGGAACATTTCCTGATAGCCGGTGATGTCCTTGTCCGGGATGCGAATCCACTGGGCGTCGGGAATCGCTTTCTCCTGAGACGCAATCAGGTTCATCGCCTGCGGGTACATACCCCAGGCCACTTCCCGAGCTTTCTGGGCAACGTCGTCTTCCAGCACATCGTCTCGGGCAACAACCTGAATCGTCAGCTGTGCCAGCGGGTAATCCACGATACCGCCCTTGTCGCCGATTCCCTTGTAAAGCTCCAGGGCTTCGTAGGCGAATGCCGGGGCATAGGCCGTATCAACCGAACCGTTATTGAACTTGCCAGCAAAGTTGGTGATGTCAGAGGGCACCACCGTTGCTTTCACATAATTCACCATGTGAATCGCGTCTTTCTGGTAGTCCAGTGTCGCGACACGCTTGCCGGCCAGCTCGCCGGCGGTATCAATACTCCGGTCGTTGACGAACAGATAGCCCGCGCCGGCCGGCACGATACCAAGCACCTCGTAGCCGTTTTCTTTCATCAGAGACGCTGCTTTGGGTTGCGCCAGCGTTGCCAACAGGGTTTTGAGGTCGTCATACGTGGGCAGCGCACCTACCGCACTGATACTGCCGGTGAAGCGATTGAACGGGCGAATCCGGATATCGGTTGCCGCCACAGCGTCGCACTGGCCGGCATTGAAGTCGCCGACAGCAACGCCCTCGTCTGTGTACGGCTTCAGTTCAAAATCAACACCGTGGGCCTTCATTTCGAGGGCATAGTCTTTCACGATATTGAACACGTCACCGTTGGCTCCGATAACATCGAACACACACATGGAAACGGTTTGCGCAGAAGCCAGCGGGGCGACGACTGCAAGGGACAAGGCTGCAAGGGATTTGCGGATCATGACGACCTCCGGGTCATTCTTGTGTTTATCGGTTCGGGTAAAACGGTTCCTGACGGCTCTGTCAGAGCAGGCCGTCCAGGCTCATGGTTTCGACGTTGCTGGTGTCGCGTTCCGCACTCATCTTCCCGAAATAGCTTGCGGGTGTGCGATGGCCGTAACTTGACGTCCAATGTTTGTCGGATGAAAACGTGACGATAGTCCGGGCAACCTGATCAACCAGTCGGTATTCATCCCACACATCAATCTGATCTTCGGCCTCAACGAATTCTGCGATGGTATTTGCCAGCACCTCCGGGCGCCCGAAGGTTTCAGCAGCCACAACCTGCACCGCGTGTGACGCTCTGATGCCTGCCTTCACGCCCATCTCGGCACTGTTTTCAAGCACCACCCATGGGTCTGGCGACAATTCAGGACGGGTGTCAGGGAGCAGCAGCCAGACCAGGGCTCTGACGGCATTGGGCAAGCCGCCCCACTTTTCGTTGTCCACACACTGCGCGGCGCGCTCGGCTCGAGGTGCAATATTGCGGGGCACACCGGCCAGGGCGCCAGAATTGGCATCGTTCACAATGGCTTGCATGCCGGTCAGCAAGCCCAGGAGAAAGGTGAGCTCATCCTGATCGGAAAACAGGAACGGGCACTCCATCGGCTCAGCTGCAGGGTCAAAGTCGTAGGCTGCCATGGCGCGCTGGTACGCTTCGTAACGGCGTTTTGCAGTACTGGCGTAGAGCCTTTTCGAGACTTCCCGGGCATCCTTGGCAGCCGGCACGTTGCCATTGTATTCCGCCCGAAGGTAGTCCAGCTCGGCTTCCCAGGCCCGGTATTCCATACAATTGGCCGCCAGCAGCATCAATAGAGAGCCAGTGCTGTCGGGGGCATCGATGATTCTTGAAAAGGAATACACCAGCGGGTCAGTGCCCTCACCCAGCGCACAGGCCATGTGAGGATCTGACATCTGCATCACGTAAGGCGTGGCTTCAGACTCAGAGTAGTTGGAAAGCACGATTCCGGTGGTTTGATAGATCGGATTGGCTGAGCAACCCGCCAGCAGGATAACCGCACTGACAGCAACCATTGCGCGAAGGCGAGCCGGCAACTGGCGCGCCCGGGTGAGCATTGAGAAGATCATAGTGTGACCTGTCTTTCATTGTTTTTGTGTGTAAGGGATTGCGAGACGTTTTTTAACACAGAAGGCGCCCGTCAATCCGTGAATCAGATCCCCTACCCCGGGGAAACTGTATCCAACGGAGCGAAGGATGCGGCGAATCTTGTCAGACAGAAATGGCTTGATTGCCGAAACCACCATGCCGATCAGGCCAATGGCGCTCAGAAAGAAGGGGGAATTTTATAATTATTGATTTAAAACAAGGACTTCTGACCAGACACACTTTCAGGACATTTGTGCCACTTTAGCGCAGAGGAACATTACCATCCGAGAAGCCCAGCATCGCCATGACCTGATCCGTCAGCCCGTCCAGGGTCAGCCCACCGCGCTCCGGACGGTACCAGGTCACGGTCCAGCTCAGGGCTCCGGTCAACATTCGACGCACGATAAAGGCATTCGCCTTCAGACCGCCCGTTTTACTCAGTTCCTCCAGCGTGGATAACCACAGGTTTTCGTAGATTTCCCGTAGCTCCAGCACTTCGGCTTGTGAACTTTCCGACAAGCTTCGCCACTCATAGACCAGCACCGCCATGGCCTCACCGGTCTGACCGTTGATCGACTCAAGCTCAGCACGAATCAGCCCCCGCAGCTTGTCCTGAGCCGAAGTCGCCTGATCAGCAGCCGCCTGCATGACGGCCGTATTCAGCCGGATGGTTTCGACCATCACCGCCTTCAGTATTTCCTCTTTGGTCCGAAAGTGGTGAAACAGACTGCCCGACTGAATACCCACAGCCGCGGCCAGGTCTCTCACTGTTGTGCGCTCATAACCCTTATCCCTGAACAGGGTTGCGGCTTCTTTTAACAGTCTGCCACGGGCACTGGCGGGGTCTGAGACCAATTGGTCTTGAATAAGAGACTGAAGAATCTCGTTCTGGTTCACAAAGGCCATCCGGTTGTCTTGCTGGGACTTTTTATTCTACCCGAGATTTGCCTGTTTACAAACCAAGCGCTTGCTTGGTATTGTCGATGGCATCGTTGCACCAGTCCGCAATCGCCGGGCGCAAAGAACAAGGCAAACAACATGGCACAACCCGACAACCCTATCCGCATCGGCTGCTCCGCCGCTTTCTGGGGCGACACAGAAACCGCTGCCGCCCAGCTGGTACGCCAGGGCAACATCGATTACCTGGTAGCCGATTACCTGGCCGAGATCACCATGTCGATCATGGCCGGCCAGAAGATGAAAGACCCCTCTCAGGGTTATGCCCGGGACTTCGTTGAAACCGTCATGGCTCCGCTGCTGGGCGACATCAAAAAGCAAGGCATCCGGGTACTGACCAACGCCGGCGGCGTGAACCCGGTCGCCTGCCGCGATGCCTTGCAGGCCCTGTGCGAGCAAGCGGGCGTGGAGCTGAAAATCGCCGTGGTGCTGGGCGATGACCTTCTGATGAAGAAAAAGAAACTGGCCGACGCCGGCATCACCGAGATGACCACCGGCCAGCCCTTCCCCGGCATGATGGTGAGCCTGAACGCCTATCTGGGCGCGCCGGGCCTGGTGACCGCGCTGGAACAGGGCGCGGACATTATTATTACCGGCCGGGTGGCGGACAGCGCCCTGGTGCTGGCGCCGCTGATGCATGAATTCGGCTGGCGCTGGAACGATTACGACAAGCTGGCCCAGGGTAGCCTGGCCGGGCACCTGCTGGAGTGCGGCGCCCAGTCCACCGGTGGCAACTTTACCGATTGGGAACAGGTGGCCGACGGCTACGCCAATATGGGCTTCCCGATTGCCGAAGTCAGTGCCTCCGGCGACTTTGTGATCACCAAGCCAGAAGGCACCGGTGGCATGGTGAGCCGGGGTACGGTGAGTGAGCAGCTGGTGTACGAGATTGGTGATCCGCGGACTTACCTGCTGCCGGATGTGACCTGTGATTTCACCCGGGTGACGCTGGAAGAAGTCGGTACGGACCAGGTTAGTGTTACTGGTGCGAAGGGGCTGCCCCCAACCGACAGCTACAAGGTGTCCGGCACCTGGCCGGATGGCTTCAAGTGCACGGTGACCTTCCTGCTGGGCGGCATCGATGCCAAGGCCAAGGCGCAGAAAGTGGCCGAAGCCATTCTGGCGAAGACATCCGCGATGTTTGCCGAGCGTGGCCTGCCGGACTATTCCGAAACCAGCATCGAGCTTTTGGGCACCGAAACCACTTACGGTGCCCATGGCCGGGGCGACCAGTGCCGGGAGGTGGTGGTGAAGATTGCCACCGCCCACCCGAACAAGAAGGCGCTGGTGCTGTTCTCGAGGGAAATTGCCCAGGCGGCTACAGGTATGGCGCCGGGGATCACCGGCATTGTCAGTGGCCGGCCGACGGTGTGGCCGAAGATTCGGTTGTATTCCTGTCTGGTACCGAAATCGGAAGTGGCGGTTTCGGTGGAGTTGGCTGGTGAGAAATCCGAAGTGGCTGTGGTTACCGACGGTGGATTTGATCCAGGCTCGCTGGCTGCTGAGCCGGAGTCCCGGATGGAGGTTTCAACAAACACTACGGTGCCGCTGATCAAGCTGGCCTGGGCGCGGTCTGGTGATAAGGGTGATCACAGCAATATCGGGGTGATTGCGCGGGATCCGGAGTTTTTGCCGTTTATCGAGGCGGCGTTGACGGAGCAGGCGGTGGCCCAGTGGATGAGTCATACGCTGAATCCGGAGTCTGGCAAGGTGACGCGCTGGGCGATGCCGGGGTTACATGCGTTCAATTTCTTGCTGGAGCACAGTCTGGGTGGCGGTGGTGTAGCCTCCCTTCGGATTGATCCGCAGGGTAAGGCTTTTGCGCAGCAGCTTCTGGAGTTTCCGGTGCCTGTGCCTGATGGGCTGATATCCCAGTGAACTCACTTTATTCGCTTCGGTGCAAGCACCCCAGCGGGGGTTGGCCTTACAAAAAGCGCTCCTGCGGCAC
>DATGQY010000008.1:0-2610 GCA_035303925.1 Marinobacter sp.
CGGCCGCTTCTCGGACGACATCGGCGAATGCCCCTTCAGCGCCTGGCTTAAAGACTACCTGGAAGACAAACAAACCTTCGCCGCCATGACCGACCGCCTGTTCGGCCAATGGCAGGAACTGCTCAATGGCAGCCAGGAAGAATTCGATGGCCATCTGATGGTGGTGCATGACGCTCTGGCAGATTCGGAAGTGGTGTACCTGTTCATCCTCGAAACCGACGGTGCCATGCGATTCGACGGCAGCCAGAAACTGGACGCCACAGACGTGTTGAGCCTGTCACGCCTGAACCTGGCAGTCCGGATCGAGCTGGATGAGTGGCGCAACGAGAGCTCCAGCGATAACTACATGACTGTGGTCCACGCCCGCGGCACCGGCGACCCCGGCGAGCTGTTCCTTCGCCTGTGCGCCTTCACCAACAGCGTGGATGTGGAAAAAGAGACCATGACCTTTCTGGACGCAGTAGAGGCCTTCGCCAAGTCCAGCGAACCGGAAAAGGCCGGTGAAGTCCGCGCCAAGGCCTACGAGTTTTGCAAAGACCAGCATGCTCTAGGCGAGCCGGTGGCCATCGAGGCGCTGTCCAATTACCTGGACGAAAGCCAGCCTGAGCGCTTCAAGGAATTTGCAAGCAAGAACGCAGAAATGCCCGAAACCGGCGTGCTGCATCCGGACCACCGCAAGGTCAAGAAACTGGTGCGCATCGCCGGCTCTGGCGGGGGTATGAGCGTGTCGTTCTCTTCTGATCTGGTGAACCAGGCGGTCTACTACGACCGTGACAAAGACGCCCTGACCATTACCCGCCTGCCCAAGGCTTTGCGGGAGCAGTTGCAGCGGTACCTGGAAGCCCGCGAGGACTGAGTTGTGCTTTCCTAGCCTGCTGGTTTTGGGGGCGGGTCGCGGGGTGGGTGAAGCTTTTTTCTTTGGAAAAACAACTCGCTTCGCTCAGACATCTTTTTCCGGCAGAAAAAAGCTTCACCCACCCCGCACCGGCATTGCTCCATACTGACCGCTTAGGTTTCGGATTCTATGGGGAACACTACGACGATGGTCAGTCTGATCGGGAAAGTCTATGCTTGTCTCCATGGTTGGATAATGGCGGAGTTAACAAGGGGGGCGTCACTGTGAGGTTAACGGCTGAAGAGGTACTTGTTATCAAAGCCTCTGTCAGGGAGATTTTTGGCCCGGGCGCCAGAGTGGCCCTGTTTGGGTCGCGCGCCGATGACACAGCCAGAGGGGGCGACATCGACCTGCTGGTCACTATCGACGAAGTAGCAGACCACCCTGCCTGGGATGTAGCCAGACTTCAGGCCAAAATCATCAAACAGCTAGGCGACCGAAAGATTGACATTCTATTGGATGCCCCAAATCTTGAGCGAGCCGTAATTCACCAAATTGCCCGGGCACAAGGAATTGCTCTGTGAAGGTATCACCAGAAATGCAGGAAAGGCTCAAATTTTTGAGCCGAGTGATTGACAAGGAAATCAAGCACCTGAACTACGCCGCACAACAGGTATTTGACCCAGTTTTACCCTTTCAGGCGGTTGAAACACTGGACTCAAACCCGGAGCTGGCAATGAAGGTCGAAGCCTTCACCAGCCGCTTTTGCCGACTGCAGACACCCTGGGAGATAAACTACTTCCCGCGTTGTTAATAGCCTTGGGCGAACCAAAAGAGGCTCTGTTATTCAACCTCGAAAAAGCCGAGAAGTATGGTTGGCTTGGATCTTCTGAGCAATGGATTGCACTCAGGCAGTTACGCAACCAAATGATCCACGAGTACATCGAGAACGCTCAGACATTATTTGATGCGCTGATCACGGCGCACTCCAAGATTAGCGTGCTGACAGAATTTGCGAGCGAGCTCGAGAAACAGGTTGGAGTATTAGTCCACCAAGACTAGCCTGCTTCGATATTCTCCGGCTGGTCATCCCATCTCGGGCGATTCGCCCTCATTTTTCTGACTTCCTGCATCCACCCCACCCCGTCGATCAACTCACCGGTTTCGTGGTCGATTGGCGGATACGGCAGGTTGCGGTCATCGCAATACCGCTTCACCGTCGGCTGGCACCAGCAGAACAGAAGGCGGTTGTATTCGTCATCCGGCATCCGCCGCTGATCAAACATCCCCGCCAGCTTTCGCTGCCGTTGTGCCTCCGAGAGAATAATCGAACAGGCTGAGGACACATTCAGCGACTCCACCATCCCCATCATCGGAATCACGATATGCTCATCCGCCTGCTCGGCGGTCACCGGGTTCACTCCGTCCACCTCGTTGCCCATGATAATCGTGCAGGGCACGGTGAAATCCACCTCCCGAAAATCCACCGCCCGGTCGGACAACTGCGCGGCATAAAGCTTGTGCCCCTGCGCCTTCAGCTCCGTCACTGCGTTGTCCATGGTGGGATGTGTGTGCGTCGTCACCCAGTGAAAGCTGCCGCCGGCTGTTTTGCGAAACGCCCGAAAACCCTCCTTGGGCCAGACCACGTGCATATTGGCCAGGCCAAAGGCATCACAGGACCGGATGATGGCCGAGAGGTTTCTGGGTTTGTGCACCTGATCCGTCAGCACCCGCAGGTCGGGTTGACGGGTATTGAGGACTTGCTTGATTCGGGC
>DATGQY010000009.1:0-5452 GCA_035303925.1 Marinobacter sp.
CCTTCGTTATCAAAGAGTCCCGCAGGTGCAGCCTGGGCCAGAATGGTCATGGCTTCCAGCAGGCTCTGGTCGTAGGGGTTATTAATAAAGCGACTGATCGCCGTACTCAAAAGTTTCGGTACCGCTAACAACCGGCTGCCGATTTCCCGCAGGGCCGGACGATAGAAGACTTCGGGGTGGAATGGATGGACTTCCGCTTCATTACGCACGAAGATCCGGCACAACTGAGCAGTCGTCACCTGGTTTGCCAGGTTCGCCGTCACAAACGAGCCAGAACTTACCCCTACGTAGACGTCGAGATTGTTAAAATCCAGGCCGTCCAGTGCTTCATCCAGGGCACGCAGGGCTCCGATCTCATAAATACCCCCCAAAGGCCCTCCACCCCCCAGGGCAAGGCCTATTTTCGGTTTTGGCTTGAGCTCGGTCGCTGTTGTCATCGCCTGTCCTTAGTAGGTACTGCACCAAATATTTACGCCACTAACCTACCTGTGGATTCTAGAGTAAGCACCCTATTAACGTCACAAAGGTTTATGTAACAGCCTGCTCGGCCATGGCTGCACTGGACGACTTGACTGGACGCAGGTATCGGCCAAAACCGGCATTTCTGAGCGCCAGATCAACGCAGCTTTTGATCACGTGGGGAGAATCGAGCAACAGGACGTCGTCCAGCAGCTGAATGGCCCATTCACGATCAATACTGCGGATAACCGACTTCACTTTCGGCAGGCTGGCCGCGTTCATCGAGAGCGAGTCGTAGCCCATGGCCATCAATAACAATGCGCCACCGGGATCACCCGCCAATTCGCCACAGATTCCAACGGGCTTGCCAACGGAATGAGCATCCTGAGCAATGCGCACCAGCGCCTGAAGCACCGCAGGGTGGTAGGAATGATAAAGCTGGGCAACTCGCGGGTTGTTACGATCCACCGCCAGCAGGTACTGGGTAAGGTCATTGGAACCGACCGACAGAAAGTCCACGCGCTCGGCCAGTTCGCGAATCTGATAGACCGCCGCGGGCACTTCGACCATCACACCCACCTTGGGCATGTGGATGTCGTACCCCTCTTCCCTCACCTCGTGGTAGACACGGTAGATCAGGTGCAGGGATTCCTCTACCTCCGAAATGTTACTGATCATGGGCAACATAATCTGCAGGTTGTTCAGGCCTTCACTGGCCTTGAGCATGGCCCGAACCTGTACCAGAAATATTTCAGGGTGGTCCAGAGTCACCCGGATTCCGCGCCAGCCAAGAAACGGGTTTTCTTCCTGAATCGGGAAGTAGGTCAGCGCCTTATCACCGCCAATGTCCAGCGTACGCATGGTCACCGGATTGGGCGCGAAGGCCTCCAGTTGCTCACGGTAGTACTCACGCTGTTCCTGCTCGGAAGGAAAGCGGTCCTTGATCATGAACGGCACTTCGGTACGGTAAAGCCCGATTCCCTCTGCGCCGTGGGACAACGAACGGACCACATCAGTCATCAGACCGGTATTCACCAGCAACGCAACCCGATGGCCATCGGTGGTTTCACAGGGCTTGTCTCGCAGAACTTCCAGACCACGAAACAGCTCGTCTTCTTCTTCACAAATGGTCTGATAGAAGGCTCTGAGATCGGCTGATGGTGAAGCAAAGATCTGTCCCTCGAAGCCATCAACCACCAGTTCCCGGCCATCCAGCTGATTCACCGGAATGTCCACCAGCCCCATCACCGTGGGCACACCCATGGCGCGTGCCAGAATGGCAACGTGGGAGTTGCTGGAACCCTTCACCGACACCAGACCAACCAGCTGCCCCTTGGGCACTTCGCCCAGCATGGCCGGAGTCAGCTCCTCGCTGACCAGAACGGTACGCTCAGGGTATTCCTTATGCGTGTGCTCGCCTTCCTGCATATGCGACAGCAATCTGCGGCCAAGATCCCGGATATCCACTACCCGTTCCTGCAGGTATAGATCATCCATCATCTCGAAATGGCGAATGTATTGCTGAACCACTTGCTTGAGAGAACCCTGGGCCCATATGCCTTCGCGGATCTTGTTCGCGACTTCACCCGGCAAAGCGCCGTCGTCCAGCATCCGCAGGTAGACATCAAACAGCGCCTGCTCTTCCGGCCGAAGCTGAGATGCCAGGCGGTTTGCAACACGCTCGATATCTTCGCGTACAGCCTGAACAGCGGCTTGAAACAGCGCCAATTCCTGTTCGATATTGTCCGTAGGCTTCTCGGGTACTACGTCAAGATCGGCAGAGGGATAAACCACCATGCCGGTCCCAATCGCCACGCCCGGCGCGCCAGGCACGCCACTGAAGCTGACGTCATGAGCTTCTTCACCGGTCAGGGATAACCCGCTGATGGCGCCGGTGGCCTCACTGTGAGCAATAACCCCCGCCAGCTGGGCAGACACGGTTACCAGAAAGGCTTCTTCGCCCTCATCAAAACACCGGGAGCTTTCACGTTGCTGCACAACGAGCACGCCGAGCACGCGGCGGTGGTGAATAATGGGTACACCAAGAAAGGAGCTGAAGCGCTCCTCCCCGGTTTCCGGGAAATAGCGATAGCGGGGATGAGACGGTGCATCCTCAAGATTAATGGGCTCTTCGCGGGCGCCGACCAGACCGACCAAGCCTTCGGAATACGCCAGACTGACCTTGCCCACCGAGTCTTTGTATAGACCTTCCGTGGCCATCAGAATATAGCGGTTAGACGCCGGATCAAGAAGATAAACCGAACAGACTTCTGTTCCCATGGCCTTCTGCACCCGCGATACAATGATATCCAGCGCCTCGTTCAGATCGCGGGCGCTGTTTACCTCTTGTACGATACTTCGCAAGATGCTGAGCATGGGTCAGTCCGTCATGTCTGATGTTCCTTCAAACGCCGGTTCAGCTCACCTTTCTGCCACTGTTCCATGTTGTGGAACAACCTGGGAGCCAACTCTCTCAGCGCGCGTCTGTACACTTCTCTCTTGAATGAAACCACCTGGCCTAAAGGATACCAGTAGCTCACCCACTGCCACCCATCGAATTCAGGTGAATCTGTGCCGTCCACCCGTACATGGGCATCTGGCGACAACATCCGCAGCAGGAACCATTTCTGTTTTTGCCCCACGCAAACGGGGTGTGAGTTATGGCGAACCATCCTCCTTGGAAGCCGGTAACGCAGCCAGCCCCGTGTGCAGGTGATGATTTCCACATCGCTGGCACTGAGGCCGATTTCCTCTCCAAGCTCCCGATACAACGCTTCTTCGGGTGATTCGTTGTGATTGATACCACCTTGTGGAAACTGCCAGGAGTCTTGCCCTATTCGCCTTGCCCAGAGAACCTCGCCCCTGTGGTTGGCCAGAATGATTCCGACGTTGGGTCTGAAACCGTCTGAGTCGATCACGGCACAGTCCTCGTATAGTAGTCGGTTGCCGGTTGTTTTTTAACCGGCGAAAATTGTCCAAGTTGCTCTCATTCTTACAGAATCCCAAGGCTTCGGCAAACGGAGCTGTAAGCGGCACACCGCGGCAGAGCCGTGATAGACTGTCGACTTTGCTACAGAGCCTGTGACAATGGGAGGAAGCGGCTTGACGCTCGCAATATTTGATTTGGATAACACCCTGCTGGCTGGCGACAGCGACCATGCCTGGGGAGAGTTTCTGGTGGAAGAAGGCATGGTGGATAAGGAAGAATACCGCCGTGCCAACGACCGTTTCTACGAGGAGTATCTGAACGGCGAGCTGGACATTTTCCATTACCAGCGCTTTGTACTCAGGCCCTTGTCCACCCACAGCATGGAAGAACTGGAATCCTGGCGCGAGGCCTTTATGGCCAAGAAGGTACAGGGAATGATGCAGGACAAGGCGGCAAAACTGCTGGCCGAGCATCGGGCCCAGGGCCACACCCTGATGATTATTACTGCCACCAACCGGTTTATTACCGAACCGATTGCCGAACTTCTGGGCGTGGACCACCTGATTGCCACCGAGCCGGAACTGGTAAACGGCCGCTTTACCGGTGAAGTCGCCGGCACCCCGAGTTTTCAGGAAGGCAAAGTGGAGCGCCTGAACGACTGGCTGGACGCCCACGGCGAAAGTCTGGACGGCGCCTGGTTTTACAGCGACTCACACAACGATGTGCCGCTGCTGAAACAGGTGCAGAATCCGGTCGCCGTTGACCCGGACCCGACTCTGGAGAAATTGGCCATTGAAAGTGGCTGGCCAGTGCTGTCTTTACGGGACTGAAACACCAAACTCTGACGGATTCAAGGGGTCTGACCCTGCGGGTCAGACCCCACCCGCCTCTAACGCCGATCTCTGCCCACGCCGATCACAAAAACCCGGTCAGCGAGCGCACAAAGCAGGATTTAATGTAGTCCGTCTCCGGAATACCCGGCACAACCGGATGATCCGGCGCCTGATGACCCTGCTCCAGCAATTGCACGAAGCGGTCGATTTTACGCCCGCTGCCACGAATAATATCGATCAGCTTTTCCTGGGACAGATGCATGGAGCAAGACGCGGATACCAGCAACCCGTCGCGTTCCAGCAACCGCAAACCCAACTGGTTCAACCGGGCATAAGCCTGCTCACCGGCTTTCTGATCACGCCGACGCGGAATCAATGCCGGCGGGTCCAGCACCACGATGTCGAACTTCTCTTTCTCATCCGCCAGCGCTTTCAACGCATCAAAGGCATCGCCCTCAATGGTATCCACGTTATCCAATCCGTTCAGCTTTGCATTGTGATGAACCGAATCAACCGCGGCTGACGATGCATCAACACACGTCACCTGCGAGGCTCCGGCACACGCTGCCTGAATGCCCCAGCCACCGACATAACTAAACACATCCAGCACCCGCTTTCCTGGCGCATAGGCCTGCAGACGCTGACGATTCATCCGGTGATCATAAAACCACCCAGTCTTCTGGCCGCCCGCCAGCGGCACCTCAAACTGCGCGCCGTTCTCCTCAACCCGAAGAATGTCCGTTTCCGGCCCGTGGGCAAACTCCACATAATCAGAAAGCCCCTCCACCTTGCGCATCTTGCCATCGTTCTTCAGCACCACCACACGAGGGTGCGCCAAACGCTGCACCGCCCGCACAATCGCGTCCTTCATCAACTCCATGCCAGCGGTGGAAATCTGCACCACCACCACATCATCAAACCGGTCCACTACCAGCCCTGACAGCCCATCACTATCCCCGAACACCCAGCGATAAAACGGCTTCGGGAACAACCGCTCCCGCAACGCCAGCGCGGCTTCCATCCGATCCGTCAGCCGCTGAGGCGTCATGCCGTGCCCCGGGTCCCGACTGATCAACCGACCGCAAATCAGCGCATTCGGATTCACAAACACCGTGCCCAAGGGCTTATCATTCGACGCCCGTAACTGAGCCTGGGCACCGGCCTGGAACCCCGTCAACGGACTGCGATGGGTGTCCACCTCATTGCTGTAAACCCACAAATGGCCAGCACG
>DATGQY010000010.1:0-3068 GCA_035303925.1 Marinobacter sp.
GACAACAGGGCCGCTTCCAGCACCTCGTTGCTGTCATATACGTCGTAGACAACCTTGATGCCGGTTTCTTCGGTGAACTTCGCCAGGGTGTCCTCGGCGATGTAGTCAGACCAGTTGTAGACACGCACTTCCTCGGCTGCAAAAACCGAAGAGGCACCCAGAGACATAGCAACAGCGGCGGCAAGCGCCTGTGGCTTACACAACTTCAACATTGGATGGTGTCCCTCACTTAAAAGGGATGGATACAAAGCGTGCAGGACGCACGCGGTGTTGTGCAGGTCTGCTGAGGGTGGCCGCAGGTGGCAGGAGTTCTTCTGAGAACCGGGCGCCGCCTTTTGACTCCTTTGAGGCTTATCCTGGAAACGGCGGTGGGGAACCTGCCGTATTCCAGCGATTTTTAACACGAGAATTCCGCCTGCGCCACAAAAAGTTTTCGCCTGGAGATGGGGGCTTGTGCGTACCCGTCGGGAGGCCTTGAGATGAGCCGGGCATCCTCTATCTTTACCTGGTCTTTACACCCATTGACGGACAGCTCGTCAGATCTTCGCGAACATAGGCAATGACAACCGATCGCGGAGAAAGATCATGGCAAAGTGGCGAGTAGTGTGGGGCAATGGGTTGCTGGGATTGGCAGTTGTGTTGCTGGCCGGTTGTAAGGTCAGCACCACGAACGATGATGACTATTATGGTTACGATGAAGGCCACTTCACCCGGGGTTACTTTCTGGATGCGAGAGATACCGGGCGTTATTTTCCGGAAGCCAGCTGGAGCCTGAACCACCCCTCGGAGGCTTGTATCGGCGACACCCTGTATTTCGAGACGGCCAATCAGCGGGTTCGGGTTTACGGCTCGCCCGCCTACAGCGAAAACACCTTCCGCGCGGCGGCTACTGAACTGGAAAACCGGATTGACGGCGTGTTGAACCGGTTCCGTATGAGCTGGCAGGACTTCATTGATGAGCGCAGTGCCGCGGTGCCCTATCCGAAACGGCTTGTTGCCTGTCTGAGCCCGCGGGTCACAGACGCTCAGCTGTCGTCGGCATCGCTTGGGGCAGTCGCCATCGCGCCTTACCATCGAAGCTGGCCTTACGATGCCGGCCAGATTTTCGCCCACGAACTGGCCCATTACGTTCAGGAGAACCTGAGCCGCTACAACGCTCACGCCAGCTTGCTGCCGCTCTGGTTTGCCGAAGGCCAGGCTGCCCTGGTCGCCGGTGACCCAGTGGCGCCGGCTTATCAGCACTACGATTACGATCCACTGTGGGACGTGACCCGGCAGGATGCCGATAGCGTCAGCTATCGCTACGAACATTACGCGCTGGCCTACCGATACCTCGAGGAGGCGAACGGTGCGCTGACGATGACGTTGTTACTGGATCTGGTTCAGTTCATGGACTGGAAGGGCGACTACCCCGGTGTGATCGGTACCGGTGAATCCCGGGCCTTCGTCGAGGCGTTCGATGCGCTGGAACTGGTCGACCACCGTGGTCAGTACCTGAGTTTCGGGCGATTCCGGGCGGACTACCATGGGCTGGTCGACGGCTGAGGCTTGAGCAAAGCGCGCCTGCAAGCGCGCCCGTCACTCGCCGTTTTCTGTCGGCGACCGTCTGGCTGAGCCGGTCTATGGATACCAGGCTATAGCTCGCGCCGCTACCACGGTATGCCTTGAATCAACTCGGGTAATCCTCCACAACGGATTGCAATGTATGGCTCATACATCATTACGATCGATACCCTCACGAATTCGCACGATATCAGCCATCACCGATAACGCGATTTCCGCTGGCGTCTTGCTACCGATATTCAGACCGATTGGCATGTGGATGCGACGGACCTGCTCGTCTGTCAGGCCGCCTGCCCGTATCAAGCGTTCTCTGCGCTTGTCGGAAGTTCTTAATGATCCCATCACGCCGATGTAGAAAGCCTGTGTCTTTACTGCTGCCATCAGCGCGGTATCGTCAATGCGTGGGTCGTGGGTGAGAGCAACAACAGCTGTGGCGCGATGGCAGCCTTCCCGGTCAATAAACACCGAGGGCAGTTCTTGTCTTACTGTTACGCCTGGGAGATTGAAATAGCGCACTTCCTCCGGTCTTGGATCGCACACGGTCACCTGAAAGCCCAGGCTGTGGGCAAATTCTGCACAGACTGCAGCAACGGGGGACAGGCCGGCGATGATCAGCCGGGAGACCGGCCCCACGCGCAATCGCAGAGACGCTTGTGCCGTGTCTTCAATGACCTTCGTGCCGAACCCGCTATCAGGTTCAATGTGAACGTCGCCCGCATCCAGTGAGACGACGCGGGTAATCGGCCCCTCGCCCGCGAGGGCTGCCCGGACTGCAAGGAAATGTGACCGCGTTGGTTCGGATGCAGGCCAATGTTCAACAAGGACGTCCAGCACACCACCACAGGGCAGGCTGACACGGGGGCTGTTTCGACCCTCGTCAGCACCGTAGCGCACCCGGTTGAAGCGCCCCTGGAACACGCCGTCCTGCAACTGCGCCAGGAAATCTTCCTCCACGCAGCCGCCAGACAGCGAGCCGCAGTGATCGCCATCGCGTCGGGCCACCAACCAGGAGCCCGGTGCCCTGGGAGACGAGCCGAAAGTGCTCAGCACGGTGCAAAGCCAGAAATCATGCCCCTCATCACACCAGTTCAAGGCCTGTTCAATAACTTGAATGTCCAGGGGCTGCATGGGATTGCTCCAGATACTGCTGTCGTCAGGTGAATCAAATCCGGGGTGCAGGTTATCAATGCCTGGCGGTATGCCGGTAGTCACTGGGGGACTTCCCCATCACCTTTTTGAACAAACGGGAAAAGTAATAGGCGTCATCGTACCCCAGCTGCCGGCTGATGTCGGCAAAGCTCTGGCTGGTGGTGTCCAGTAACTGACAAGCCCGCTCCACTTTCAAATGCAGAAAATGCTGGATTGGCGAGGTGCCGGTCTGCTCCCGATAGCGGGTGGCAAAGTGCGCAGGCGACAGGCCGGACAGTTCGGCCAGTTGTTGCAGTGTCAGCCGCGCTTCCAGGTTCTCTCTCATGTAATTGTGCAGGGTTTCCAACTCGGCCTGC
>DATGQY010000011.1:0-9032 GCA_035303925.1 Marinobacter sp.
CGGCTCCCAGCGAACTAGCTGGTGTGTCAACTGATACCTGGGGTGGTGAATGTCCAGCCACTTAACAAATCAATTAAGTTCGTTCCGGCCTGCGGCCTCCACCGGACGCCCCTGTCGGGCCGCCGCTTATTGTTGGCGTTATGCCCTAAAGCAGATGCCCCTCAGGCAACATGCGTTTGTGCAGGATGCGGATAATTTCAACAATACCCTCGGTGGCTAGCCGATAAAATATGATGTGCCTTCCCTGAGGGTACTGTCGGTAGCCTGGACTTAACTCATCGCATGCTTGCCCCAAGTTCGGATTGTCAGCCAGAAAGTGGAAGCATTGATCGAACTGGAGAACATAGTGGTTTCGTTGATCTCGACCCCATTCACGCTCCGTGTATAGGGCAATAGATTTGAGGTCAGCTTTGGCCTTCCTGGAAAGCTTGAAACTTGGCATCAGCGCCCTTCGTTGTCCAGTTCACGAATAAACGAGTCATAGGAGTAGTCTTCGAAACCACTGTCCTCGCCTTCCTTAAGCAATTTACGAAGTGTAGTCAGGCGGGTTTCAGACTCTTCAAGCAGGCGCAATGCGGCACGAACGACCTCGCTGGTTGAGCTGTATCGGCCATTTTTGAGTTGTTCTGCAATGAATGCATCAAAATGTTGGCCTAAAGTGATGCTGGTGTTCTTTTGCATGATGCCACCTCGCTAGTACCAATAATTGGTATATTTTGGTCCAGGTGGCATAACAATGCAATCCACGCGACAAGCGCGTGATTGCGGGCGTTATGCAAAGCGTTCGTCTTGACGTACGTACTCATAGTCGTACACTGATGAAAGTTTGAACACGCAAGAGGTGCGTCATGACGGGAATCACGGCAACTGAGGCGCGCAGCAACCTTTATCGGTTGATTGACGAGACCGCCGAGTCCCACCAACCAATTGTCATCACGGGTAAGCGTAACAAAGCCGTCTTGGTGTCCGAGGAAGACTGGTCTGCAATTCAGGAAACACTTTACCTGCTCTCTGTACCAGGTATGCGGGAGTCCATTCGTGAGGGGATGGAAATCCCCGTGGCTGAATGCGATGAGGAGCTGGACTGGTGACATGGAAGTTGGTTTACACCAAGCAAGCCCAGAAAGATGCAAAGAAGTTGGCCTCCAGCGGCGTTAAACCAAAAGCTCAGGAACTTTTAGCGCTGATAGCGGAAGATCCACACCGCAAGCCCCCGCCGTTTGAGAAGCTCATTGGCGATCTTGCGGGGGCCTATTCACGCCGTATCAATATTCAGCATCGTCTGGTCTACCAGGTGCTCGAGGACGAGCTAGTGGTTAAAGTTCTCAGGCTCTGGAGCCACTACGAATAATGCATAACCAGCCGCTGTTGCCGGACAATTTTTCTGCCGCTGCGTGGCTCCAAAGTTGCCGAAAAGCTCCGCGTTATGATTCCCTCAGGGCAGGCTTAAGCCCAAGATGATCAACAAAGGGGATAAAGTCGCGATCCAGGAACAGCAGAGGTAGCTTCTTCTCTATGCAGAATGTCGCGATGATCACGTCGGCAGTTTTTCTGATCGTGATGCCCCTTTTACGAAGCGCTCGATAATTGTCGGCACACTTGCCTGCCATATCTTTGCCAAACATCTCGTATTGATTCAGCGCGAGCAGACTCTGTTTAGTCTGACGGTAATGTTTGTCGTTGCGGATGCCTTGCAGGATTTCCAGAAATATGAGGTCCCCGATAGCGACAGATCCTTGGACGATCGAGGCATCCAATAGATCAGTCTGTGGGTTAGCGACTCCGTTGAAATAGTCGATCCAGACGCTGGTATCCACCAGTATCATCCGGCGCTCCGCATTTCATTCAGGTCGCCTTCCCACTTGACCTTGCCGCGTAGCTTTCGAATTTCCTGTTGCTTGCTCAACTGAACCAGAAGTTTCAGGCCTTGCTCAACGGCTTCTTTTTTGGTTTCGCAGCCGGAGGCTTTGAGGGCTTCGGCCATCAACTGGTCGTCAATGACAATGTTCGTTCTCATGGTGCGCCTATGTGTATAGTTTTCGTTTTCTATACACAATCTAGCACTTCGGGGAAAGCATAACAATCGGCTGCACAGCGACCGATTTTTCGCCGCTCCAAACCAGCGCGTGAGCCGGGCGTCAACCCTTACCCCCGCCACTTTGCAGAAGGCCGTCAAGGAGAACATACCCGCGCATATCCTGAAGTCGATTCGTGAGGTATTGGAAAATGAGTAATCGGGAAGACCTCGAACTCAGGAGTTAACAAGGTAGGCAACGGGAAGCCAACAGCGCTGTGCTCCGTTGGTGCCCATTATCACTGGCATTAAATGCCAGTGATGGCTTGGTCCAGAGCTCCAACAATCTGATCCCTGAAATGGGATAGAGAACCAACCGGGTTTTTGAGATGCTTTTCAGCAACACTGGAAATTTGTGGGGTCAACAGTAGAAGTTCCTGGTCAGCAAAGGTGATTTCAGGTGTGAGTCCTTGCATGGTCTCTCCACCCAATGCGGATCGCTTCCCCAACGGAATAACGATCCGAGTTGCCAGATCGGTCAGGAGGCTGCTCTGAATATCGAGAAGGTAAGGGTAGTGCGCTTTGCTGGTTTTACTTGGGTTGGGATACACATCGAACTGTGCCATCAAAACTCCCTGAATTCGTCGCCGAAGCATCCATGTTGTTCGACAAAATCATTATAGCTTTTTATCGCAGCTCTGTTTTTTTCAACCCAGTGTTCTGCCTCGCGTTTGGAGAGCTCTTCTGTCAGTGCTCGCTCGAGGGTAGCAGACAAGTTAATGTTTAGTTCACGGGTCTTGCGCAGCAGATCACTATTGACTGAAAGGTTCGCAGCTTTTTTCGGTGCAGCTGTGTTGTAGAGTTCGGCCATTCGAGCCTCCAAGTGGCTATTTAATGTATTGTTCCAGTTTATGCGCATGGCAATGCGCATTCAAGCATTCTGGACTTATCCCATCGCAGGCTTGCCCCAAGTTTGGATTTTCACCTAGAAGGTGGAAGCATTGATCGAACTGAAGAATATAGTGGTTTCGTTGATCTCGGCCCCATTCACGCTCCGTGTATTGGGCAATAAAAGGGAAGATGAAGGCTTTGTTTTGTCGGGTGAACTGTCTCATAGGTTATGAGCTCAAGTCCGCTGCTCGATCGTCCGACCATTTCCACCTCAACTTGAAGTACTATGTTGGCATTGCGCTCACTCCGGATACTCATGACAATCCCTGTTAAAGATCTAACTAAGCCTGAAGTTTCCTGTTCGAATTGCAAAGCTTGTTGTTGTCGCCTGGAAGTGATGATCATAAGCGATACGGGTGTTCCGGACCGGCATATTGCCTATGACGAGTGGGGTGGTGAAACAATGCTGCGCTTGGCTGACGGTTGGTGCTCGGCACTGGATCGTGAAACGTTCCTGTGTACGATTTATGAAAATCGCCCCTGGATTTGTCGGGAGTTTGAAATGGGTTCGTACGAGTGTCGTGAAGAAAGGGCCGAGGTGATTGATCCTTGGGCCGTTATCGAGCGTTGAGTCAGCAAAGTCCATCTCGTGGTGATTTTTGGGCACTATCGCGCCCGTACCCTGCTGCCGTCACTGAGGCTACGGGCCGGGTGGCGAACTACAGTGTCACCTTCCTCTAACCCAGCGGTCACAACCGTTGCCAGGCCGTTGCTCGCCCCGATTTCAACCCTGTTTAGCGTTGCCACACCATTCTGTATCTGAAATACCGCTTGCCCACCATCATGGCGGAACAGGGCTGAGGTGGGTATTTGCAGGCTGTCCTCGGATTGCCAGAGGATGAACTCGGCATCGACCCGATAGCCGTCACCCAGCAGTTGCCACTGGTCGTGGGGGCTGATCATGTCGGCAATGACTTTTACTCTTTGTTCCTCCACTCCGAGGGCTGATACGTCTTCAAAGCCGATGGGCTCTACTCGCTTGACCACCGCTTCCAGAGCAGGGCCGCCCCAGCCGGTTAATCGGGTTTGCAGGCCCGTTTCCAGTTTGGTGGCATCAAAACTCAGTACATCGATCACCACTTCCAGGGCGCTCGGGTCGCCTACTTCCAGAAGGGGTTCGCCGGCCTGTATAACGCCTTCACTTTTCCGGGCGATGTTAAGGATGGCACCGTTAATCGGGGAGCGGATGGCAACGCGCTCGGCTGGTACGTCCCCATTGTGCCCTGCAGAAGAAACCTGAAGTCGGGTTCTGGCTGCGGCCAGTTCGTGGGCAGCCACCTCCTCATCAAATTTTGCGGAGCGCAGTATGGCCTGAGCTCTGGCGGCGTTTGTTTTGACCTGTTGCAGTTGCTCGCTGGAAACGAACTGGGACGCTTCCAGGGCAAGCAGGCGCTGGTATTCCTGTTGGGCGAATTCCGCCTCGGCGGCGGCTGCGGCCACTTTCTGACGAATGGACTGTAAAGCCGATGATGCGGCTGCTGCCCTTGCTTCGGCTTCTGCCCGGCTGCGGGCGTCAAGAATGCTGGCAGGCATCGGGTCTAGCCAGGTCAGCAGTTCACCAGGGATTACCGGGTCGCCCACGTCCATGGGCACCCGGTGCAAGTAACCGGTGACTGGTGCGGAAATCTGGTAACGGTCTTTAACCCGGGTTTTGCCTTCCTCTCGGATAGTCACTTCCAACGGGCCACGCTCTACGGTGGCGAGATCTACCCAGACAGGCTCGGGGCGCAGAATAAAGAAAAAGACGGCAGCCACCAGCAAAGTAATGATGAGCCAGAAAATCCATTTTCCCGATGCGCTTGTGTGTGTTGCCATAGCAGTTCTCTTGCAGGGTTATGGGTTATTCCCGGGTTTTCAGTACGGCCACCAGGTCCAGTTTACGGAGTCTCAACCAGGTAATGAAACCTGAAAGCAGTGCCGAGGCAACCACCACGTTGGCAGCCAGGGCCAGAGTTCTGCCTGTGATGATCAGGGGTACCCGGTAGAGTTCGGTTTGCAGTGCAGTAATGACCAGGTTGGCGAGCCCCAGGCCGATGGCCCAGCCCAGTGGTATGCCGACCATCAGCAGAATGGCCAGCTCGCCCAACAGAATGTGGGCCACTTCATTGTGGGTGTAGCCGAGCACCCGCAAGCTGGCGAGATCCCGCCCTCGCTCGGCCAGAGAAATTCTGGCGGTGTTGTAGATCACACCAAAGGCAATAATGCCTCCCAGCAGGCTGATCACAAAGGTGTAGGTGAGGAAGGTGCGGGCCAGGGTTTCAAAAAAACTGTCCAGCATAGCCTGGCGCAGGTTACTTCCCACCACTCGCGGGGTATCGCGAAGATCCTTGTAGACGGATTCGGCCTGGCCCGGTTCCAGGTTCATCAGGACCTGATTAACCACCGGGCCTTCGCCAAGGGCGCGATTCATGGCCGCCAGGTTCATGTAGGCACCAACGCCCAGAAACTCGCTGCTGATGCCCGCCACCGGTAACTGCAGGGTGGGGCGCTGCCCTTCAAGTACACGCACCTGCACCTGATCTCCGGGCTCAAGCTCAAGGGCCTGTGCCAGATAGTCAGTCAGTAACAGTCCGGTTGAGGGAATGGTGACGTTGTTCAGATTCTTGTCCACGACAAACTGCAGTGCTGCCTGCTCTGGCAGGCCGGTGAGGGCGGTGCGCCAGCTTCGGTGGCCGTTGATCAGCTCAATGGCCACCTGTCGTCGGCCCTCGGTATACAACACGCCGGATTGCCTGGCCATGCCGTACAGGGCGGACTGGTTGACTGGATCAGTCAGGGTAACCGTCAGGTCCTGCTTCTGAACCCGGGCAAACTGGGTATGCACCATCAGTGATACTGAGCTGAACTGAAAATTGCCGACCACGACAATGGCGGTCGCCATGGCAATGCCAGCCATGGCCAGGGCTGTACGGCCGGGACGCCGGGCGAGTTGACGCACAATCATCCGGGACGGCTGGCGGAACCGCACCCAGGACAATAATCGTTCGGGCAGCGTTACCCGATATCTGGCGGGGCCCTCTGGCTGCATGGCTTCGGCCGGTGGCAAAGACGCAGCGCTGCGAATGGAGCGCCAGCCGCCGAGCCAGGCCGCGGTCAGGCTGGCAAACGCCAGAATCACAAGCCACAACGGGCTGATCCGGAACAACAATTCGGGAAAGCGGTAAAACTCCATGTACAGCCCTCCCAGCATCCGACCCAACCAAAGACCGGAGACTGTGCCGATCAGTAAGCCGGCCAGGGCAATCGTGATGACAAGCTGACTGTAGTGCCAGCCAATCTCGCGGTTGGAATAGCCGAACGCCTTCAGGACCGCAATAACCTCCCGTTGGGTGCTGATCAGTCGGCCCACCACCACGTTTAGCAGGAACATGGCGACGCCCATGAAAATCGCCGGAAAGATCATCGCCATGGCCTTCAGCTGTTCCAGTTCGTCGCTCAGGAAGCGGTGGGAGAACTGATCCGCCCGGGCGTATGCCCCGGTACTGCCGTAACGTTCGAGTAGACGATCCAGCCGGTCAATTACGTCTTCTGCGGGGTGGTTCGGGGCCGTCTGTAATACCAGACTATTGAACGAGCCTTTCATATCCATGGCCGCTGCGAGTGCAGTTTGCGACATCCATAACACCCCAAAACGTTGATAGTCGGGCAGCATGCCGCCAGGCGGGATTACGTAGATGAATTCCGGGGATTCGGCGATGCCTACAATGGTGAGGGTCTGCTTTCGGCCGTTAATGATGGCTGTTAGTTGATCATCCAGCTGCAGGTTATGAGCATCAGCAAAACTGCCGATGATCGCAACTTCATCGCTGTGGGTGCTTTCTGGTAATCGACCCTGGCGCAGGTATAGCCGGTTGACATCAGGCTGACCGGTTTCCGGAAGTGAGACCAGGCGGGCCGACACCGGATCGTTGAAGCCCGCTACCTCCAGCTTTGCGCCACCCTCCACTCGACCGCTAAGACGGGTGACACCAACAATCTCCTCGACCTGCTGGAGCAGATGGCGTGGCGCTCGTTTCAGCGATACGAATACATCGGCAAACTGGTGCTCACGATAATACTGGTCCCGGGTGGCGTTAAGGGAAGCGTAGTTCACTAGCGACAGCAGGCACACGGCAATGCCACCGGCAATCACCAGGGCAATGGCCAGCAATTGGCCACGCATTTGCCAGATTTCCCGGCGCAGTTTGGTGTGCAGAATGCTGGTGCGAAAGACGAACACGGGGTTACCAGCTCAGGGTGCGCGGGTCTTGCCGCGTAGAGTTGCGGCGTT
This sequence comes from Marinobacter sp., assembly GCA_035303925.1. Lineage (GTDB taxonomy): Bacteria > Pseudomonadota > Gammaproteobacteria > Pseudomonadales > Oleiphilaceae > Marinobacter. Next base: position 7,236 of record DATGQY010000011.1, read on the forward strand.
CACCACTGATCTGGCCGTCTGAGAGGGTGATTACCCTGTCGGCCATCTGAGCAATGGAGGCGTTGTGGGTGATGATCACCGTGGTGGTTCCGGTTTCCCGGTTGGCCTTTTCTAGCGCGGCCAGCACCAGAACGCCCGTCGCGGAATCGAGTGCGCCGGTAGGTTCGTCACACAACAAAACCTTGGGCCGCTTGGCGATGGCCCGGGCGATGGCAACCCGCTGCTGTTCGCCGCCGGACAGCTGTGCCGGGAAGTGATCGGCCCGGTTAGCCAGCCCCACCAACTCGAGGGCTGCATCCGGCTCCATGGGGTTACGGGCGATCTCGGTGACCGCGACCACGTTTTCGCGTGCTGTCAGGCTTGGGATCAGGTTGTAGAACTGGAATACGAAACCGACGTAGTCCCTGCGGTAGCGGGTGAGTTCTTTGTCGGTCGCCCGGGCAAGGTCTGTGTCCAGATACCTTACTTCTCCGCTGGTGGGTACATCCAGGCCGCCGAGAATGTTCAGCAGGGTGGATTTGCCGGAGCCGGATGCGCCCAGCATCACCACCAGTTCGCCGCGGTAAAGATCGAGGCCCACGCCGCGCAGGGCATGCACTTCTACCTCGCCCTGATGGTAGGTCTTGGTCAGGCCAGCGGTGTGAAAAACGGGTGTGTCCGGGATTGGTGCGGGCTTCATGGTTCCTTCCGGTGTAAGCCATTGTTTGTAGTGCCGAGTATAGTTCATGGCCAGATCGATAATTTGATCCGGCGCAGCGGCAGGAGCAACACGGGTGCTTTCCTGTGCCGGATTCAGTTACAGTCATGCCACGTATCTTTCAACGTAAAGGGGAGAAACAACTGATGAGTGATCCGACCTACACGCCACCGAAAGTCTGGAAGTGGGAGCAGGGCAACGGCGGCAGGTTTGCCAACATCAACCGCCCGATTGCCGGTGCTACCCACGATAAAGACCTGCCAGTGGGCGAGCATCCGTTCCAGCTGTATTCCCTGGCAACACCCAATGGGGTTAAAGCCACCATTATGTTTGAGGAACTGCTGGAGAAAGGCATCAAGGAAGCAGAATACGATGCCTGGCTGATCCAGATTATGGAAGGTGACCAGTTCAGTAGCGGTTTTGTGGAGGTTAACCCCAACTCCAAGATCCCCGCATTACTGGACCGCAGTGAAGACCCGGCCGTGCGGGTATTCGAATCCGGTTCTATCCTGTTTTACCTGGCGGAGAAGTTTGGTGCTTTCCTGCCAACGGACCGTGCCCGGCGCACAGAAACCATGAACTGGCTGTTCTGGCAGATGGCCAGCGCCCCGATTCTGGGCGGTGGATTCGGGCATTTCTATGCCTATGCTCCGGAAAAATACGAGTACCCCATCAATCGCTATACCATGGAAGTGAAGCGCCAGCTGGATGTGCTGGATCGCCAGCTGGCGGACAACCAGTACATTGCCGGTGACCAATACACTATTGCTGATATGGCCATCTGGCCATGGTATGGCGCTCTGGTTAAGAACATGGTGTACGAGGCCGCCGAGTTTCTTGAGGGCCATACCTACACCAACGTCGTGCGTTGGACGGATGAGCTTGCTCAGCGCCCGGGTGTCAAGCGTGGGCGCATGGTAAATAAAGCCTGGGGTGAACTGTCTTCCCAGTTGCACGAGCGCCACGACGCCAGTGATTTCGAGCTGCGTACGCAGGACAAACTGGAAAGCGGGAAATAAGGAGAGCGAATGGCTGTACCGGCGGCGTTAACCGAGGATCAGATATTCCACCGCTGTCCAGCGGACAAACTGGATTTTGAC
>DATGQY010000012.1:0-18169 GCA_035303925.1 Marinobacter sp.
TGTGCTGACCGGCGATTACCGGCAGCTCACTTTCGGGCCGGTGAAAGCCGCCCTTAGCGGAATGGCCATGCTCCGGGAGGCCATCCGCGGCGATGCCTATGCCGTTCTTGGCAACCACGACAGTGTGCGCATGGTACCGGCGCTCGAAGACATGGGCTACCGCCTGCTGATGAACGAGATGGTGCCCCTTGAAAGAGCCGGGAGCACCCTGTACCTGTCGGGGGTGGATGACGCCCACTATTACAAGGTGCACAACTTACATCGGGCCGGCGACAATATTCCCGCCGGCGGTATCAGCCTGTTGCTGAGCCACACCCCGGAGATCTGGCGGGAAGCCGCCCACGCCGGTTACGATATTTTCCTGTGCGGGCACACGCACGGCGGCCAGATTTGCCTGCCCGGGGGCATTCCCATCACGCTCGACTCTGATTGCCCCAGGCGCCTGGGCAGGGGCTCCTGGCGGGTCAACGGAATGCAGGGTTACACCTCGCCGGGCGCGGGCACATCGGTATTGAATGTGCGACTCAACTGCCCACCCGAAGTCACTATCCACACGCTGACCCGCGGCCCCGCATAATCTGATCAGTGGGGTTGTTTGCGAATGCCCAGGCGATAAAGCAGGGGTGATACCAACATATTGGAAACGGCGAAGAGCATGGCTACAGCCGCCGCCGCCCAAAGCTGCAAAGGCAACCACAACCACGCCATCAGCATCGGCAATACCGCCTCAGGCAGCTGATCCAGCCATAACGCCCGGGCACTGGACCCAAGCCCCATGCGGCGTTTGAGAAAACTGCTGAGCAAGTCCCCGAACAGCGCCATCAGGCCGAAAGCCGCCCCGAACCAGGCTCCAGGCCCGACCCAGGCCGCAAAAAGCAGACAGGAAAGCGTGCCCGACACCAATCCCCGCCAGGTTTTGCTAGGGCCAAAAACGGGCCTGCCATCAGGCCAGAGCCGGCCAGCGTCCACTGGCCAGTTGCCGCGATGATGCATCAGGCGCGCGACGACGACAGGGGCGCCGTTGGCCAACACCAACATGACAAATAACTCTAATGGCAGGAGCACAGATCTTCCCCTCGGCGCTGCAGCTCAGGCCAGCCCACCTCGGGTCAGCTTGAGCGGGTCCATCAGCTGTTCCAGTCTTTTACGGCTGAGCCCGCTGCGCTCTTCCGCAACATCGATAACTGGCCTGCCAGTGCGATAGGCTTCTTTAGCGATATCCGCCGCCAGGCTGTATCCGATTTCCGGGTTCAGTGCCGTTACCAGTACAGGATTACGCCCCACCCCGGCGTTCAGATTATCGGCATTAACCGTGAAGCCCCGGAGCGCTTTATCGGCAAGGATGGTCGAGGCCCCGGTGAGTAAACCAATCATGTCGAGCAGGTTGGCTCCAACCAGCGGAAGCATGACGTTGAGCTGGAAGTTGCCCGACTGCCCGGCAATCGCAACCGCACTGTCCAGCCCCATAACCTGAGCCCCGACCATAGCCACCGACTCCGGAATCACCGGGTTTACCTTGCCCGGCATGATACTGCTGCCCGGCTGAAGTGCTGGCAGGCTGATTTCCGCCAGGCCGTGAATTGGGCCACTGTTCATCCAGCGCAGATCATTGGCTATCTTGGTGAGCGTGATGGCTGCACCGCGAAGCTGTGCCGACAACGCCACCGGCGCGTCTACGGCGCTTTGTCCTGTAAATTTGTGCTCCAGCGAATAAAACGGGTAACCGGTATGGTTTTTCAGAAATTTGATGAACTGGCCAGCGAACTCCGAGGCCGCGTTAACCCCCGTACCCACGGCCGTCCCCCCCTGAGGCAAAGCCGCCAGCTCTTTCATCACTTTCTCAAGCCGACGCTCCACCGCGGCAAGCTGTTCGCGCCAGGTTCTTAGTTCCTGGCCCAGAGTGACCGGCATAGCATCCATCAAATGCGTACGCCCCGTTTTCACCTGGGTGGAAAACTCAGCCTCCCGCTCATAGATGACACCCCGAAGATGCGACAGCGCCGGCAGCAACCGCTCTTTAACACCCAGTAGAGCGCTGACATGAATCGCTGTCGGGATGACGTCGTTAGAACTCTGGCTCATATTGACGTGATCGTTCGGGTGTACTTCGACCCCCTGCATACGGGCAACGGCGGAGATGACCTCGTTCACGTTCATGTTGGTGCTGGTACCGGACCCGGTCTGAAAGCGGTCCACCGGGAACTGATCCTTGAACTCACCCGCTCCCAGTTTGTCGCAGGCAAGCACAATGGCATCCCTGAGGTCCGGTGCCAGTAATCCCAGGGATGCATTGGCCTGTGCCGATGCCCGCTTGACCTGCGCGACGGCCACAATAAATTCGGGCGGCATGGGCTGGCCACTGACCGGAAAGTTGTCGATCGCTCGCTGCGTCTGAGCACCCCAGAGCGCATCGGCGGGCACTCGGACCTCTCCCAGGCTGTCTTTCTCTGTTCTGAACTCGCTCACCTGCTTCTCCTTTGTACCGTGCATCCCAGTGACAGCTTATTTGTCATTACCTCAAGTGTAGCTACTGGCCCGCACTCAATTCACCTAAATGCTGACCGGATCACACATTTGTGCATCGAACCCGCCCGGTCAGTCATTTGTAGGAATTTCCTACAAACAAAGTGTCGCTGTATTGATAACCTTCCTCAAAGACACCCTACCATCAGGAACAGCTCGCTTCATGACCATCAACGGGACACCGGCCGTCATCCTTCGTTACGATCGGGAGCAGGATCGCGAACAATTCGAGGATCTTTTTGGCAGGGATTTCAACATTCAGGCATTCGGCACCGATCAAGCCGCGCTGAATTACCTGGCACAGGGTTCGCCAACCGTGAGCGGAGTAGATACCGTTAATAACCCTGCGAAGCTGTCGGCAATCTTCATTCTCTCTCATCACACCCGCGGTTATCCCGAACCAGCCTTGCTGGCCAGAACCCGGGATTACCACCCTCATGTACTGAAAATCCTCATGAGCGATGTCATAGAACTTGATCTTCTGGTGTCATTGCTCGACCAGCAACTGGTTGACCGTTGTTTCGAACAGCCCATCAACCCAGACCTGATTCGATCCCACGTGTTAATGGCGGCATTAACTCTCGACAAAGCCCCCCCCACGCACAGTCAGGAGCTGGTCGACAGGAGCAACAAGACCGCCGTGCTGATTGTTGATGATGAGCCTTCCGCTACCAGGTATCTGGCCCGCCAACTAGAGATCCTGCAGACCGATTTCCGGGTACTTTGCGCCCGGAATGCCGATGAAGCATTGCGCCTGATTCAGGACGAAGCAGGCGCTGTTGCAGTGGTGATGACCGATCAGCGAATGCCGGGGATGCATGGCAAAGAACTGCTGGACGAACTGAAGCAGTCTCACCCCGCCATCGTGCGGATTCTCACCTCCGCCTGGGGGGAAGTGGATGTTGCCCTGGGAGCCGTGAACGAAGGCCGGATCTACCGGTATCGGCAAAAACCCTGGCAAGCACAGGAGTTATTAACCCTGTTCCGCCAGGCACTGGCTCACCATCAGCAACTGGTCACCGAGCGGGACTGTTCCCGAACCCGGACGGAACAGCAGTTTGCAGAGTTACGTCAACAGCGCTATGCCCGCTTAATGGCCGAACTTTCAGGGTCCGAGACCCCGGTTGTCGGTGAACTCATCGCTGCGCGTTTTCTTGACCTGCTGCAAACCATCAAAACGCTCCCAGCCAACCAATCGCACTTGAGAGCCAGTCGCGAAACTACTCTGGAACAGGATCTGGAGCGTGATTTCGGCCAACTCGTACGCAAACAACTGGAGACACTGACACCGGCGGTTCATCCCCCACTCACCCGACAACAAGTTGAGTCAGTACGAGCAGCCACAGCGGGACAGGGGCCGGGCAATCTGCCTCCTGCGCATACACCGTTAGCCCTATTGTGGCAATCGTTGAACACCCTGTTATCAGCATCCGGTATGGAATCAAGCCAGATCAGCATTATTCAGCACGATGAATCGTTCATCATCACAACGGATGACGCACTGCGGATGTACAGCCATCTGCTGGCCCCCATCACGCGGCTCTCCCAGCCGTTACTGGAACAGCAAAGTGCACTGCTCCTGATCTGTGCCTGCACACACATGCTCGGCGGCGATATTGCCGCGCAAGGGGGAAAGCAGATGTTCCGGCTAACCCTTCAGTTTACCGCCGGCAGCCAAGCCCAGTGAACGGAAACGAGCAACGCAGAATTCGGCTATACGTCACCGTCGGACAACGACTGTTAAGAGACAGCCTGCTGTTTCAGCTCCTGTTACACGATGATGTTGAGCTGGTGGGTGAATCCGAGACCGGGGTCGATACGCTCAACCGATTAAAGGCCACCCGCCCTGGCGTATTGTTGATTGAAGAAAGCCTGCGGGATAACGACGGCCTGACCATCGCCGAGAGCGCACTGTGCCTGCATCCATCCCTATCCGTTTTGCTTATTTCTGATACACCTGTGAGCACGGGGCGGCTCGCCATCTATCTGGAAGCCGGAATCAAAGCCGTGGTATCCAAACACCAGCCCATCCAGGAACTGATGAAAACCCTGTTTTACATTCGCAATGGCCAGGTCTACGTAGGCTCTCGATACAGTCCTGAAGTTGACACACCGGAGGCACTCGGTGCCTATCGGGCACTTTCAGGCCGGGAGCGGGAAGTCGCTCAACTGATGGCCAACAGAGTTCCGGTTCGCGATATTGCGGAACAGCTTGGCGTATCCTGCAAAACGGTGCACTCGTACAAAGACCGGATTTTCGTAAAACTCGGCTTTGAGCGCCTGCCCGAACTCATCCTGTTTATGCACCGACGCCGTCACGGAGCTACCGCGTGAAACTACTGAGCGGAATGGACCAGATCCGCCAGTTGCCGGTAGGCCGGCAACTGCAGTTTGAACGTTTTTTCAGAACCCAGTACCGGCATCGGGTGTTGCCACTGTTTGCCGACGTTTACCTGGCGATTGCATTCATTGGCACTCTACTGTTTCTCGTCGGACTGGCAATGAATGACGAAGGTCGGGCCATAATTGGCACCTACATCGTTTACACCATCATTCTGACCTCGCTGATCGCCGCCCACCGGTTCACCCGACTGCGAAGGGCCGCCCCCCTGATCGTCTACCTGGTGTTCATTAACATGGCCGCCTTCAGCTATCTGGGCTACATGGCATCAGGGGCGGCTGTCGGCCCGATTATTGGTTTGTTCTTTTTTATCAGCTCCGTCGGAATCATTACGCTGTCAATGCGACACACCACCATCATTCTGGCAACAAACCTGGTCCTGCTGGTTCTGGCCACCCTGGTGGCGGCAAAGCCCGGTGAATTCGCGCCAACGCTGATTGGTATTCTGACCAACTGGCTGATTCTGATGTGCCTGATCGTAGCGCCGCTTTCGGCCTGGTTCTTTTCAAAATTTCTGCGCAACCTGCTGGCCCTGCAATTTCTTCTGAGAGACAGAAACCGCCAACTGTCCCGGGCCATGGAAACCCTCAAGTCCACCGAGCAACGGCTCGCCCGGGAGCAAAAGCAACAGGCCCTCAGCCACATGGCCAAGGGGCTTTTGCACGAAATCATGAATCCTTTGAATTGCGCCAGCCAGGCACTGGGGTTTGCCTCAACCGTCAACCGGAACCCAGAGATCGCAGAGGCACTCGATGACGCCGCCCTTCACCAGAAAAGAATTGCCGATATCGTCTCAGATCTGATCCAGTTCTCGCGGCCAGAGCCCGATCAAAACCGAGAACAGGCAGCCCCTCGCACGTTGGCAGAAACCGCCATCCGGCTATGCCGCCACCAACTTCGCGGGATCGAAATGAACCTGAACATTCCGGCGGAAATCACCCTGGCCTGCTACCCCTCCGCATTGACTCAGGTGTTCGTCAATCTGCTGTTGAACGCGACGTCTGCCATCCGCGACATCCAGAACCGGCAGGGACAAATCCGCATTGAGGGGGGCGCATCAGACAAGCAACTGATCATGGTGGTGCAAGACAACGGCGCTGGTATCCCTGAAGATGACATTGCCCGTATCACGGACCCCTTCTACTCAACCAACGACACCCCGGATAATCTCGGACTTGGCTTGAGCATTTGCCAGACCATCATGCGCCACCATCAGGGCGCCATGACCATCAGCAGTCAACCGGGTCAATGGACGAAAGTGACTTTGACGCTACCGCTGGACTAAAACCGCAGAATCGCACGCAAGGTGACGGCATCACCGTCCGGGTTCGCCATCAAAGTGTTGCCACTGACATCCGGGAACAGACCGTTCAGGCGCACCTGAAACTGTTGGTCCAGGTAGTAGTTCAAGCCCAGCAGCGTAACACTCGCTTCGGCGCCCAGCGCCCGGTCACGCAGGTCCACAACACTGTGCCGCATGACCACCTCCCAGGCACCACCGCTGCGCTGAGGCTTCACCCGTTTGAATTCACCACGGCTGTACCTCCGCTGGTCATCCGTCAGGAACAGACTCGCCTGCAGATAGCCGCCACTGAACCGCCAATGCTCACCATTGGTACGCCGGACGTTCTGAGTCATGGCTTCGGCGGTCAGCGCCAGGCGCCCAGCCAGCCACGCAGCTTCCAGGCCGGCAAGCCAGGTATCGCGGGCATCAAACCGAGGGCTGCGAATGACGTTGTCCGCGCTGAACACTTCCGCTTCGTCCTTGATCTGAAACCGGGCATCATCCAGATTCCGCCAGGATGCCGCTACGCCCAGGTGCAGCACCCCGCTATCGGAGCGCACCGGAGCGCGGGTGAAGCGTCCGGTAACTGCTCGCGTCGAACCGCCACCCGGCTCATCCGTGAACACTCCCAGGGCCCAGGTGCCGGACTTGCGAAACTGCCCTGCGAGAACACCGGTTGAACGCCCCGGCGCAAAGGCCGAGGTTACTACCGAACGCTCACTGGTGTTGAGAGCCGAGTAACTTGCAAGACGTTCAAAGCCAAACGGCTCCTTGTAGCGCCCAAGCTTTAGCTGAAAGCGGCCGGCGCCGTTGTATTGCACATAGGCATCCCCCAGATCGGCCTGTTTCTCATCCCCTTCTATTTTGTAACTGCCATCCAGCTCCGCTTCCCAATGCTTGCCCCACGCAAGCTCCACCTGCAGCTTGGCATTTCGAAGCACTCCTCGAGTGGTGCTCGGGTCACCATCCCGGTCATAAAAGGCGCCGTAATGATCAACACCCGCTGCCAGATACCCGCCTATATCCGCTTCCAGTGATTGTGCCGATGCCATCAAGGGTTGCACCAGCGCTGGCACGGCAGCTGCAACCAACAGCGTTCGCCGGCACGCCTTAATGATCATTGCGAGCCTCCTGACGAAAGTGCATCCTCAATACAGCGGTGTCGCGTAAAAAGCTGACCGACACCACATCAACCCGAAACACATCCAGCCCGGTGCGTTCACGCAAATCATCAATCAACTCGTTGTGCTTGCTGCGATGCACGTTCTCAATTTTTTCATACTCGACTTCTTTTTCGCCGTTACGGGGAAGCAGCACCCGGGTTTCCAGGACCCATGCCAGCAAAATAATCAGCAGATTGAGGAACACCAATTCCCGATGATGCATATTGCCCACCGCCGCCAGCAACGCCATGGCAATCACGAGGAACAGATACGTCATTTCCTTGATGCCCAGCGCTTCGGTGCGGTATCTCAGCATCGAAAACACAGCAAATAGACCAAAGGCAAAACCCATGGTTACAGTAACTGAGTGCAGCAGTGCAGTAACCAGAAACACTCCGACACCAAACAGGATAAATGACGCCGCATTCTCTCTGTGGCGGGAGAAAGCGTAGTAGCAACGAATCAACACAAACACTGACACAGTGTTGATGACCAGGCGCGTCGCGAAGTGGACGTCAACGGCCGATTCCATAGAGGCTCCTTAACAGCGGTTTAAATCGGTTGGTTTTCAGTTCATGCTCGAATAGAAGGCCGCTACCCACGCAATACTTGCTGAACTTTACTGGCCGGCAGCCAAGCTGGCCAAGGCGTTCAAGAATGGGGGAAGGCGGGGCTTTGCGGTCGTATTTGACTTCGATGATGGCAAGGTCGTGCAACGTGATTGCGTGCTGGTGATCCGTAGGTCGGAAGCAAACTCCGGTATCCAGAGTGATACGTTCGGTTCCCAAGTGATTCAGCAACGTGGCCCGCTGATAGTGCACAAAAAGTGCCGGCAGCATCCCTGCCACCGACAGACCTGAATGCTCGTTCAGAAAACATTCCAACCTACCCCAGCTGAACGCCTCCGGCGTCAGCGGCATTCGGGTTTTCACTGTGCGCTGCCGATTGTCCTTCTTCTTTACCTCAAGGAAGCTTTCTGCTGTGTCACGGTAGTGCCGAATGCGCAACTTGAAGCGGTTGAGCTTGCCGTTGTGATGATCCAGATACAGTTGTCTACCCGGTGTATCGAAATACAGCGTGTCGTATCTGAAACGCCTGAGCCCGTCCATTTCCAGTACGGTGTAGTCACGCTCAAGCCCCCTCAGGCAGGTTTCGAGAACCGGTACAGACACCAGGAATTTGGTGTCTACCCGGTTCATCAGCCGGGCACCCGACTGTTCCTCCAGCGTGTGCCCGTCATACCCGTCCAGCGGGTTGGTCACCGCCATGTTCATCTCACATTCGCCCCATACTCCAGAGTTGCGTCCAGGCTCAGCTCGACATCACCGGTACTGGCTCCGGAGCCTGCCTTGGTAATCGTAAGACTGCCTTCGGCACCCAACGCCAGGGTTTTCACGCCACCCGGTGCGGTCTCATCCACTTCGAACAGCAAGGCGTTCGTCGCAAAGCCATGAAATCGATGAGTGCCCGGCAGATAGTCCGACGCTTCAATAAACAACTGCACAACATAGGGTTTAAAGGCATCGTTGATGTCAGCACCAATCAGCAGAAGACTGATCACCTCCGGTTTTGACTCCCGGTCGACGGAATACACCAGGCTGTCGACTTCGTAAGCGGCGAACGTCAGGCTGGCATTGACCTCCTGACCTCCGGGCAGCGTGAACCGAAACGCCCCGGTATCCACACCGTCCTGGGCCTTAACGGTGCCGGTCAGCCTGGTAGTTAACGGCGCACTGCAGTCCGGCGGTGTATCTTCCAGTCGATACACCTCGCCAGAGGGCGTCTCTTCGGCAATCGCCTGCTCGATGATCGCTCTGCGGTCACTGACAAAGGTTGTCAGGCTCGCAACAGCGGCCGGGGTTGTGCCAGTGAGCTGACGAATGCGTTCAAGCTCGGCAAGCAATTCCGCCTCGTTCCACTGGTTGGCCAGCAGCGATTCCAACTCGGCCAGGTAACGTGCCCGATACTCCGGCATGTTGAACAGACGATCAGCCAGCGAAAAATTTCGATACAGCACTCCGGTAAGGGGCTTCAATGGGTGCGCACCGCGGAAGGCGGTATCGGCGCCCCAAGGGATAAAGTGAAACAGACCATCGCCCGGGTTGCGGTAGATATGAAAGTTGTTGGCGTTGCCCGTTGCTGAATCCCAGGCACCCAGCAGCGTTTCCACTGCCCAGAAACGAATGAACTCGTCTACATCGACCAACTGCGGCAGCACGTTCATCATCTGATCGTCAGGCAGCGCCAGCGCATCCGTGACGGCTTGCAGGTCTGTACGGTCATTTTCCTTTTCATTGGTTTTCTTCTCGAACCGATCGCTCAGCCAGGTTCCAAAATCCGCCGTCTGGGCTTCATAGTGATTGCCGTCGTCATCGCCGAAGGCTCTGGCAAGAAAGGGCTTTTTGATGGGCTCAACATTCGTGAATACACCGAGGTCCTGGCCGTTTACTGTCACTCTCGCGTAGTTGCATCCGGGTGCCGCAATACCGACTTGACGGAACTGATCATAAGCCAGGCACTGGCGGGCGTTGGAGGGATCCTGACGGTTGTTGTTCAGGGTCATCCGGCTCATGTTCTGATAGGTTCGGCCAGGCCAGAGATCATCGAAATCCAGTTTCAGAGAGGGGACGCTTGGGCTCAGCGACCCCATGTAGCCCTTCTTACGCACAATCACATCGTCCATCTGATCGCCATCAATGGCGACGCTCGCAGAGAATTCTGTGTATTCAAAATCTGGCACACATTCCCGGTCCGTGCTGGCCAGCGTTCGCGCTTCGCCCTGAAGCCTGGCGAACTCACCCGGGTCCATAGTGAGATCGATCTTCAGAATCCGTTCCGGATCGTAAAGCTCCGCGTCACCTCCAATATTGACCGGCTCGGCCGGAGGCTCAAAATCCCCTGGATCGGACACATCGGTACCGCCACCACCGCACCCGCTCATCAACAGAGCCATTGCGCCGGCGAACAGCCAGTGGATAGGCCTGGAATCCCGCGTATTTCCTGTCGCTGTTATTGTCATCCTGTCACCCCTCAGATGTTGTCTGATACACCGGGCTTGACGCCGGCAGAGGGGAAGTATCACGAGGCGAGGCCGGTTATGTATGTAAGAAGGTCTTACACACATAACCGGAATACATTCAGTTTGTCGGGAAATGTGCCGGCCCGGCGGAATGACTTCCCGCCCGGCCGGTCCGTTCAGAAAAAGCCGAGGGGGTTAGTGTCGTAGCTCACCAGTAAACACTTGGTTTGCTGATAGTGATCCAGAGCCATTTTGTGGTTCTCCCGGCCTACACCGGATTTTTTGTAACCACCAAAGGCGGCGTGCGCCGGGTATTGGTGGTAGCAGTTGGTCCACACCCGGCCAGCCTGAATGGCCCTGCCCATGCGGTAGGCACGGTTGATGTCACGGGTCCACAGGCCGGCACCGAGTCCAAACTCGGTGTCGTTGGCGATCGCCAGAGCCTCTTCCTCGTCCTTGAAAGTCGTCACCCCCACCACCGGGCCGAAGATTTCCTCCTGGAACACACGCATGTCGTTCTTGCCTTTCAGCAGCGTAGGCTGAACATAGAAGCCGTTGTTGTACTCGCCTTCCATTTCCTCGCGGCCGCCACCGGTGAGCACTTCTGCACCTTCCTGCCTGCCTATGTCCAGATACGACATGATCTTGTCGAACTGCTCCCTGGAGGCCTGGGCACCCACCTGGACCTCGGTGTCCAGCGGGTTGCCACGTTTGATGGACTTGGTGCGCTCGATGACCTTGGCCATGAACTCATCGTACATGTCTTCCTGAATCAGCGCCCGGGATGGACAGGTACAGACCTCACTCTGATTGAAGAACGCCAGCACCAGGCCTTCCACACATTTGTCGATAAACTCCGGCTCCGCCTTCAGGACATCGGAGAAGTAGATGTTGGGGGATTTGCCACCCAGCTCAACGGTCGACGGGATGATATTCTCCGCGGCGCATTTGAGAATATGAGCACCCACCGGCGTTGAGCCGGTAAAGGCGATCTTGGCAATGCGCTTACTGGTGGCGAGCGCCTGGCCAGCTTCCGCACCATAACCGTTGACGATGTTAACCACACCAGGGGGCAATAAATCACCGATCAGATCCATCAGGATCAGAATGCTGGCGGGTGTCTGCTCGGCCGGCTTCATCACTGTGCAGTTGCCTGCCGCCAGGCAGGGCGCCAGTTTCCACACAGCCATCAGCAGCGGGAAGTTCCAGGGAATGATCTGGCCAACCACGCCCAGAGGTTCGTGGTAATGATAGGCCACGGTGTTGTTGTCGATGGCGCTGGAGGTGTCTTCCTGGGCGCGGATGCAGCCAGCGAAGTAGCGAAAATGATCCACCGCCAGCGGCAAATCCGCGTTGAGGGTTTCCCGCACCGCCTTGCCGTTGTCCCAGGTTTCAGCCACTGCCAGCATTTCGACATTCTGTTCAATGCGGTCGGCAATTTTCAGCAGAATGTTGGAGCGCTCAGTGGTCGACATTTTGCCCCAGGCGGGCGCTGCCTTGTGGGCTGCGTCCAGAGCAAGTTCAATGTCTTCGGCACTGGAGCGGGGAATGTCGCAGATCACCGCGCCGGTGACTGGCGTGATGTTCTCAAAGTACTGACCTTTCACCGGGGCAACCCACTCGCCACCGATATAGTTTTCGTAACGGGATTTGAAGGAAACGACGGAGCCGTCCTTTCCGGGCTGTGCATAGATCATGACATCTGCCTCGTTGTTGTATGGGTCGCAAGGCAACACTGCCTTTTGCGATGACACAACAAAGGTAGACCTCATTCTGCGAGTTTTGTATCAAGACGGCGCTGACGGGGGTGGTCCAATAGTCGTAGAGTCAGCCAAACTGCCCAAGCTCTGCTATGCAGTCCGACAGAAAGCTCTGGGGGTCGGGCATTACCGCCTCATCAGCCACCACACCGAACTGCACCTGCCCGGCATAGCTGACAATGCTTACACCAAGACCAATATCGCCGGCCTGGGGCACCCAGAACATCTGTTCGGTAATGGCGCACCCGGCCAGGTAGCGGGTTTCCGAGGTGCCGGGCACATTGGACACCACGGCAGACGCCTTGCGGAAAAACAGATCGGCCAGAGGCCGACGGCCCGCCTCCGGCAATAAAGACGCGCAGGCAGTCAGGCCCCAGGCGATACCGGGCTGCCAACTTTTTTTCAGCTTGCGGGTTTCGTGCTTGATGCGGAACAGCCGTTCCAGTGCGCTCTCGCCGTCCACCGGCAAAGGTACGAATACGGTACCAAAGCAGTTGCCTGGCTTGCCATCTCCGGGCTTTATCCCTTCGGGCAACTGGGCGCGGATATCCACCGGAACAGCGGCGTGCAGAATGGCGTCGTCCAGCTGGGCGTCGGTCATACCGAGCCTTGGTCGAACAGCGGCTGCCACACAGGCCAGCAACACGTCGTTTATGGTGGTATTGGTGGCCTGAGCAATCGTGCGAAAACGGTCAAGGGGAACAGGAGCGGACCACCGGCACTTGCGGCGCCCCAGTAACGGACGCTTAAGATCAGACGGTGAATCCATCTGTTCCACCAGAAACTCGCTCAGCTCGTGCACCAACCTCGTACCACTTTGCACAGCCTTTCCGGCCAGCTCCTGCCATGCAGCCGAACCGGCAGGGCGATCTGCACCCGACACATCCCCTGCCCCCGGCTGAGCCACCCGTTCACCAAGCCACCGCTGAGCCGACTCTGCCCACTGCCCCAACCCCGGCACCTCCGGCGCACCGTAGAGGGCGGGGTATTGCGCCGGTGAGGGCGGGCACAGTTGGCTGAAAATGCCCATCAGTGAGAGGCCGTCAGCGTAACAGTGGTGCAGGCGTAACAGCAGGGCGGCTCCGCCCTCAGCGTTCGGCGCAAGCCAGAACTTCCAGCCTGGGCGATACAACGGCAAAGGCTCGTTCAGCCGATCGGAAACCCAATCCTGCAGCTGGCCCTGATCAAACCGGTCTAACACCACATCCAGGTGATGCGCCACGTTAAAGGTCGGGTCAGCCTGCCAGTACCAGGCGGGCGCTTTCCAGACCGGGCGGCAACAAAAGCGCTCCCAGGCGGTCCAGTAAATGTTCAGGAAATCCCGAAACCGGCCCGCAGTGAGGCCGTCCACCCGGAGCATGATGGTGATCGTCATGGGGTTCTCTGGCCGCTCCAAAGCCAGCCAGGCCGAATCCGAAGGCAGCATGAGATGCGATTGCTCTTGGTTCAAACCTGAAGTTCCCCGGTGAGTAGTCTGGTAAGGCCAATCCCGCATTGTGCCAGAGTCGGGATATCGGCTCCATAATCGACGCTCCGCACAGCGTTACAAAAAATTACACGGAGGTAACTGTAGAGTCCTATACTCGTTATAAGGCTTGGTGCAATGGTTATAAAACAGACTGCCGCACTCTGCGATTGGCCCGGGATAACGCGAAATCCAGGCGCTGGCGCCACTTGCGGAACGCCTTAATCGCGGTACAACTGAAACACCGGCATTTCCAAAAGCAAAAACAACCTGCAGCCGTGCCGGGGGAGATAGACAATGAAAGCTAGCCACATTCGCAAACTGATAAAGCCGATCGACAGCGCTTACTCGGAGATGTTTTCCGGGCAGGTCTACCGGGTTGGCAAAGGTGCGGTGTCGGTCCGTAACCACAGCGGGGCCGCCGATCATACCGTTATTGGTGTTCACGGCTTCCTGGAAAATCATTGTTACTTCACCCAGACTTACGACGGCCCAACGACCGAACTCATTCTGCTGACCTGCAGCAACTATCACATCCCGGTGAATGGCGTAACACCTGAAAATGCCGGCTGGGAAGTGCCGATCAAGTATCTGGAAGGCACCATCGAGTACGATGCCTGCATCCTGAACCAGACCCTGCAGAACCTGCCCAGCACACGCAATGTCCGTGTTCACGGGCACTCCCGGGGTGGCGCGGTGATTCTGGAAGCTATCCGCCAGTGGCCAGAGCTTTACGACGATGTCGAAGTGGTACTGGAAGCACCGGTACTGCCCCAGGGCAAGTTGCACGCTCTGGTGACCACACTGCTGGAGCCGGTCAGTCACGGCATGTGGCCCTGGTTGATCCGTCTGATCAACAGCGCGCCCCAATCGGCGTACGGCCAGACCTTCTTTGGCAAGATGAACCCGCGCAAGCGTCAACTGCTGAGCAAGATGTTCTTCGCCACCAAAGACCACCTGACGATTGTTCGCAATATTGAGAACATCATGGAGTGGATGGACCGGACCGACACATCGGTCTATCAGCATGTTCGCCACGGCACGTTCCTGATCCCCGCCACAGACCGCATACTGGACCGCAACGCCATGCTGGCCAGTGCCCGAACCAGTCCCACCACTATGCGCATTGTGGAAACCGAAGCGCAGAGCCACTTCATTACCCTGGATAGCCGGGAATGGGTGCCCGGCATCGAAAACCTGTCAATGGCAGCCCAGGCGTAAGCTGATACGGCAATTGGCGGGTGCGTACGCCGCACGGCTTCGCTAAACTGAGCGCCTTTCGGTTCAGTGTGATGGAGCCCCGGCATGTATCGCGAGCGTCTGGTCGCAACGGAAGTGCACTCAGAAAACGCCCACAGGCTTAAACGCCTGCTGCTGGAATACCATGATTTTCGCCAGCTCAAAACGGCTCACCCACTGCTGGATGACGCCCGTCGACTGGCCGACTGGCAGGCCGAACGCCTGAAAACCACTCACCACGATCTCTACCGCCACCCGGGCTATCACACCGGGCTGGAATTTCTGCTGACAGACCTTTATGCGCCAGCGGGCATGACCCACCGTGACGACAACATTGATCGGGTTTTTCCAAAAATGGTGAAGTGGCTGCCAGACCATCTGCTGGCCACCTTTGCCGGGCTGGTAGAGCTGAACCTGATCACCCAGAGCCTGGACCTGGAGCTGGCGGAGTGGTTTGACCGGAACAACTTCAGTACCCGGGAGATCGATGCCAGAGCATGGTGTGAAGGCTACCGCGCCAGTCCACAGTTACCCATCCGCGAGCGGCAACTGGAGCTGGTCTCAGACACTGGACAGCAACTGGACCGATACGTCCGCAACCGCACGCTCGGCTGGCTACTCTCCATGACCCGGGGACCGGCCGAGATGGCGGAACTCGGCGACCTGCACAGTTTTTTGCACAGGGGTTACAGTGCCTTCCGGAAAATGGACAAGGTCGACGTGTTGATTGACCGGCTGATCAGCCGCGAACAACAAGTGATGCGGAACGTAATAGCAGGCCACCCCGAGCCGTTTTCCCTGCCGGGTGACCTGTAAGCAGGCTCACGCTTTGATAATCTGATCCAGCTGAGACTGGATTTCCTGCTCAATACGAGATTTGAACGGGCGCAGCATCAACCCCAGCTCCAGACGGATATGCAGCTCATCCTCAGCAATGTCCAACTGGCCTTTGACGCCGCTTCGCTTGAACTTCAGCAGATCGCCCTCCCATTGATAGTTGACGTCGAACTGTTTGGACAGGTCTTTGGCGAGGGTTTCTGCCGCTTCGCGCGCGTGCGCCTTGTCCAGAGAGTGGGCGCGATGGATATCGATTACAGACATGAATCAGTTTTCTCGGTGATTTGGAAACGGTTTTATAGTGTAAGCCGGTAATAAACTTGTAGCCAACACCTCAACGGTTAGAATACGAGGCTTGGATTCTGACAGGACGAACACTCATGAGCGAGCAGCAAACGCCAGGCAACCCCGGCAATGGCCAGGACGACGTAACCCACTTCGGTTTCCGCAACGTGCCGAAAAGCCAGAAAGCCAGCCAGGTGGCTGAGGTTTTTCACAGTGTGGCCGGCAAGTACGACCTCATGAACGACCTGATGTCGATGGGCATTCACCGCCTGTGGAAGCGTTTCACCATCGAGTTGAGCGGCGTTCGTCCGGGCCATCAGGTACTGGACATTGCCGGTGGCACCGGCGACCTGACCATGAAGTTTTCAGACCTGGTGGGCCCGTCCGGCCGAGTGGTACTGGCCGACATCAACGCCTCCATGCTGCAGGTTGGCCGCAGCCGCCTGACCGACCGGGGCTATGCCGGCAACATCGAATACGTGCAGGCCGATGCCGAGCACCTGCCGTTCCCGGATAACAGCTTCAATGCGGTTTCCATTGCCTTTGGCCTGCGCAACGTCACCGATAAGGATCAGGCATTGCGGGATATGACCCGCACTCTCAAGCCTGGTGGTAAATTAATGGTGCTGGAGTTCTCCAAACCCACCAATCCGCTGCTGAGCAAAGCCTACGATACCTATTCATTCAGTGCCCTGCCCCTGATGGGCCAGCTGTTTGCCGGCGACAGTGAAAGCTATAAATACCTGGCGGAATCCATCCGCATGCACCCGGATCAAGACACGTTAAAAGGCATGATGGAAGAAGCCGGACTGGTCAACTGCAAGTACTACAACATGACCGGTGGCATTGTGGCGCTGCATGTGGGGATCAAGCCCTGATGTTTCCCGGCCCCACGCTTTCTTCCGCCGCCAGTGCCATTGTTGAAGCGGCACTGAACCGGGCGCTGGAGCTGGACCCGGCCGGACGCCAAGCCCTGCTCGACGCCCTCGCGGGGCCGGTCCAGTTCAGCATCACCGCACCCTTAGTGATGGCCTGGACCCTGGACCGGGTTGGCGAAAAAGTGCAGGTGCGCAGCCAGCCCGGCGAGTCAGTCATACTGGAAATCACCGGTCGACCAGTGGCCTTTGCCGCGTTGGCGCTGGGCGATGACCGGGTGTTTGCAGATGACCGATTGCACGTGGTGGGTGACACCGCCCTGGCTCACCAGCTGCAACGTGCGCTGAATCAGCTGCAGCCGGACTGGGAGGCGGCCATGGCCCGCCATCTGGGCGACCTTCCGGCACACTTTCTGGGCAAAAGCATACGCAGCGCGGTGCACTGGAGCCGGAATGCCATCCGTACCATGAACGCCAATGTGGAAGAGTATCTCCACGAGGAAAGTCGAGGCCTTCCCGGGCGCCGCGAGCTGGAAGCCACCTTTCAGGATATTGACGATTTGAATTTGCGAACAGAACGCCTGGAAGCCCGGCTGAACCAACTGGCATCCTCATCGGGCAACCAAAACGATACGGAGATCCTGTGACCCGCCTGCGACGCCTGTTCCGAATTGTCTGGGTGTTCTGCCGCTACCGGCTAGACACCTTTCTGCCCCTGGCGGAACTGCCCACTCCTCTGAAGGTTTTCTTTCTGCTGGCGCCCTGGCACCTGTTTCCCCAGCCAAAACTGAGCCGGGGCGACCGCCTGCGACTGGCTCTGGAAGAGCTGGGGCCGGTGTTCGTCAAGTTCGGCCAGATTCTGTCAACCCGCCGGGATTTGCTGCCCGACGACATGGCCGAATCTCTGAAGCAGCTGCAAGACAGAGTGCCGCCCTTCCCCAGCGATCAGGCCCGGGGCATTATCGAGAAGTCCCTGGGCGCACCGGTGTCGGAACTGTTTGCCGAATTCAGCCCGGACCCGATGGCTTCAGCCTCGGTGGCCCAGGTGCACGCCGCCACCTTGCGCAACGGCCAGAAGGTGGTGGTAAAAGTACTGCGCCCCGGCATCGACAAGGTCATCCGCCAGGATCTTGGCCTGATGTACTTAATGGCCGGCCTGCTGGAAAAGTACTGGTCCGAGGGGAAACGCCTGCACCCGGTCGAGGTGGTGGCGGATTACGACGCCACCATTCACGACGAACTGGACCTGCAGCGGGAAGCTGCCAACGCCAGCCAGTTACGCCGCAACTTCGATAACTCACCGTTGATCTACATCCC
>DATGQY010000013.1:0-7102 GCA_035303925.1 Marinobacter sp.
GCCGGCCTCAACCAACGCGACATGGAACTCCTCGCCGGCGCCAACGCCATGCCCGGCTTCACCAGCAACCGCCACCAGGCTTACTGGCAGTTACTCGAACACGAAGATCCCGCCGAACTCTTCGCCAACGAAACCATGGCAGACTACCAACCCGAACCCTGCCACCTGCTCCCGGAACCCACCGAAGGCCAGAACGTCCTCGCCGACTACAGCAGCCAGGGCCTAACACTACAAAGACACCCCCTCGCCCTGCTCCGCGAACAAGGCCACCTGAGCTACTGCCTCACCGCCGACCAACTAAAAACCACCCGCCCCGGCATCCCCGTACAGGTCGCCGGCCTGGTCACCGGCCGCCAACGCCCCGGCACCGCCTCCGGCGTCACCTTCGTCACCCTCGAAGACGAAACCGGCAACATCAACGTCGTCGTCTGGCTCGAAACCGCCCGAAGACAACGCAAACCGTTACTCACCGCCCGCTTGTTACACATCAAAGGCGTCATCGAAAAAGAGGGTGACATCGTGCATGTCATGGCCGGCAAGCTGTCTGACCTGAGCCACCTGATTAACTCGTTACCGGTTAGCTCCAGAGATTTTCACTGAACACCAAAACCAGAATGGCGCCCATTTTGTGCAGGCACCTCGAAATTTCGAAGCATCAGTGTGAGGCTGCTTTCCAAAAATGTGCGGAGCCATGGATGGCGGAGCAGAAGCGCCACACGGATGTGCCGCAGGAGCGGTTTTTGGAAGGCCCCGCCACCCCGGTGCCAGCCCCCAAACTAGCAGGCTACAAAAAAGAAAACCCCGCCGAAGCAGGGTTCTCTATAACTACAGCAGTGAAAAACAATCAGCTCAGAAGCTTGATCATCACACCCGCTGCAACCGCAGAGCCGATAACACCGGCCACGTTCGGGCCCATTGCGTGCATCAGCAGGAAGTTCTGCGGGTTGGCTTCCAGGCCGACCTTGTTGGACACCCGCGCCGCCATCGGCACCGCAGACACCCCAGCCGAACCGATCAACGGGTTGATAGGCTCCTTGGTGAACTTGTTCATCAGCTTCGCCATCAGAACACCTGACGCCGTACCCACACCGAAAGCCACAATACCCAGGCCCAGGATACCCAGAGTCTGGCCATCCAGGAACTTATCCGCCATCAGCTTGGAGCCAACGGACAGACCCAGGAAAATGGTCACAATGTTGATCAGAGCGTTCTGGGCAGTATCGCTCAAACGCTCTACCACGCCACACTCACGCATCAGGTTACCGAAGCAGAACATACCCAGCAGCGGCGCAGCATCCGGCAGGAACAGCACGACAGCAATCAACACCACCAGCGGGAAAACAATCTTTTCACGCTTGCTCACCGGCCGCAGCTGCGACATCTTGATGGCACGCTCTTTCTCCGAGGTCAGCGCCTTCATGATGGGCGGCTGGATCATCGGAACCAACGCCATGTAGGCATAGGCCGAGACCGCAATCGCACCAATCAGATGGGGAGCCAGAACACTCGACACGTAGATGGACGTCGGGCCATCCGCGCCACCGATGATACCAATGGCGGCCGCCTCAAGAATGGTAAAGTCGAGAATACCCAGCCAATCCAGCAATGCCGCACCCAGCACGGTACCAAAGATACCAAACTGAGCTGCAGCACCGAGCAGCAGGGTCTTCGGGTTCGCCAACAACGGACCGAAATCCGTCATCGCGCCGACACCCATGAAAATCAACAGAGGCCCGATGGTACTGCCGATAACAACCGTGTAGAAGTTGTACAGCATGCCATTGCCATAGCCGAAGTCATGGGCAACGCTGTTAGCTGCCGCAATTTCAGAGTAGCCAGCTTCCTTGAACGCAAGCTTGAACGCCTCTTTGACTTCCGGCGTTACTGCCTGACCAGCCTGATAGGAGACATCCAAAGCGCTTGCCATCGCAGCCAGCACTTCCGGCTTGGCGAAGTGCATGGCATTTTCGGCCGCAGACAGGGCAAGCCCTGCCTCCGGAATATTCGCCAGAATGCCACCGAACCCGATGGGTACCAGCAGCAGTGGCTCGAACTTCTTGTTGATCGCAAGATAAAGAAGCAGAAGACCAATGGCGATCATCACCACCTGGCCAATCTCTATGTTGAACAGGCCACTACCTGTCCACAACGTCATTAATTTATCCATGGAATGCTGGCCCTTATGCGATTGTCAGCATTTCATCATCAGGAGAGACGGCATCACCGACCTTGATGAAGATTTCACCGATAGTACCGGCCTTGGGCGCGCGGATCTCGGTTTCCATTTTCATGGCTTCGAGAATAATCAGCACATCGCCCTCTTCTACCGCGTCGCCTGGAGAAACCAGAATCTTGAAGATGTTGCCGCCCAGCGGAGCAACAACCGGCTCACCCTCTCCAGCAGCCGGAGCCGGCGCAGCAGACGCCGCCGGCGCGGAAGCCGCGCTACCATCACCCTGGATCTGGGTAATTTCGCCACCTTCGGAAACAGCAACCACAAACTTCTTGCCGTTAACGTCGACGGTGTAGGTCTCAGGACCAGCAGACTTCTTGGCCGGAGCCACGTCATCCGCACTTGGTACCGGCTCGAACGCATCCGGATTACCACGGTTTTCCAGGAACTTCAGGCCAATCTGCGGGAACAGGGCGTAAGTCAGAACATCGTCTACTTCCTGTTCGGCAAGCTTGATGTTCTTGTCTTTTGCGATGTCTTTCAGCTCGGCGGTCAGCTTGTCCATTTCCGGCTCGATGTTGTCAGCCGGGCGACAAGTGATGGCTTCTTTGCCGTCCAGAACACGTGCTTGAAGCTCTTTGTTGAACGGAGCCGGTGCCTTGCCATATTCCCCTTTCAGGATGGCAGACGTTTCCTTGGAGATAGACTTGTAACGCTCGCCAGTCAGTACGTTCAACACCGCCTGAGTGCCCACAATCTGTGATGTCGGCGTTACCAGCGGGATGAAACCCAGGTCTTCACGAACTTTCGGGATCTCGGCCAGTACCTGATCAAACTTGTCACTGGCATTCTGCTCACGCAACTGATTTTCCATGTTGGTCAGCATGCCACCCGGCACCTGAGCAATCAGAATGCGGGAATCGGTACCACGGAGGCTGCCTTCAAACTTGGCGTACTTCTTACGCACTTCACGGAAGTAAGACGCAATTTCTTCAAGCAGGTTCAGGTCCAGACCGGTATCACGGTCTGTTCCTTCCAGAATCGCTACCACCGCCTCGGTGGGCGAATGGCCGTAGGTCATACTCATAGAGGAAATAGCGGTATCCACGTTATCAATGCCGGCTTCCGCTGCTTTGATGGCCGTGGCGGTAGACATGCCCGTGGTTGCGTGGCACTGCATGTGGATCGGGATGTCCAGTTCTTTCTTCAAACGACTGACCAGATCAAAAGCCACATAAGGCTTGAGGATACCGGCCATGTCTTTGATGGCGATAGAGTCGGCCCCCATGTCGGCGACTTCCTTCGCCAGCTCTACCCACATTTCGATGGTATGCACCGGGCTGGTGGTATAGGCAATGGTGCCCTGGGCATGTTTGCCGGTTTTACGGACAGCCTTGATCGCGCGATCCATGTTACGCGGATCGTTCATCGCGTCGAATATACGGAATACGTCGATGCCATTTTCGGCGGCACGCTCACAGAAACGATCAACCACATCATCCGCATAATGACGATAGCCCAACAGATTCTGACCACGCAGAAGCATCTGCTGCTGGGTATTGGGCATGGCTTTTTTCAGTTCGCGGATGCGCTCCCAGGGATCTTCGCCCAGGTAACGAATACAGGAGTCAAAGGTCGCACCACCCCAGGATTCCAGAGACCAGAAACCGACTTTGTCGAGTTTCTCCGCAATCGGCAGCATGTCGTCAAGCCGCATACGGGTGGCAAGCAGGGATTGATGCGCGTCGCGCAGAATTACATCGGTAATCCCCAGCGGTTTTTTCGTGTCAGTCATCGTGTCAGCCTTCTGTTAAAAGGTTCTAATCTGTACCAGGGTCACTTCTTGTGGCGTGACCGGTATTGTGCAATTGCCTTCTTGATGGCTTCGGCGGTGTCAGGATCAACCGACGCCGGCGCCTTTGGCTTGGCACGTGGGGTTTTGGCCGGGGTTGCCGGCTCTGGCGGCGCAAACCGCACCAAGATCTTCGACATCAGGCCGGTTGCGAATACCAGAACAATCAGGAACGCAAACACAAAGCCCATGCCGGCAATCATCAGGTCTACGGCTTGTGACATCAGCTCATTCATATCGAACAGCTACCTGTATTGGTTTGTGTGATTTCCCCGTTAGCAGTCAGACCCTTTCAGACAAAAGTCTAATAGCGCACAAATGCAAAACGGGAGGCAAAATCCTGCGTAATTTACCGTTTTCATTGACCAGGAGCAACCGAAAGCACACATTTCTATAAGGATTTTCCGAGCGTTCCGGCCTGAAAAGATAACCTCCTACCCCCTGCGATGATCCACCGACTACATATAACGCACCCGAATTTTCCGCCCTTTGACCTTTCCCTTTTCAAGTCGTGCCAGCGCCTTGTCGGCCCAGGCAACATCCACCGCCACGAAGCACTGAAAATCAAACAGGTCGATTTTTCCCACTGCAGTACCGGGAATGCCAGCATCACCTGTCAATGCACCAAGCACATCACCAGGACGAACCTTTTCCTTCCGGCCGGCGGCCAGACATAGCGTCTTCATGGGCGGGGTAACTGGCCGCACAGGCTCAGCCAACAACTGCTCCGTCTCGCCCCACACCGCTGAACTGCCACGAGCCGACTCCAGGCGCGATATCTTGTGCCCCTGTTTCGGCGTGCACAATGTTACCGCATGCCCCTGCTCCCCTGCGCGACCGGTCCGTCCGATGCGATGGGTATAGACTTCGGGGTCCCGGGCTGGCTCGGCGTTGATGACCAGAGGCAATCCCTTGATATCCAGCCCTCGGGCAGCAACATCTGTGGCCACTAAAACGGTGCAACTCTGGTTAGCGAATTTCACCAGCGTACCGTCCCGGTCCTTTTGTTCCAGATCCCCGTGGAGCGCGGATGCTGCAAACCCCAATTGCTGGAGATCGGCAGTCAGGTCATCGCAGTCGCGCTTGGTGGTGCAAAACACAAGGCACGCCGTCGGCTGAAACCTGGATAACAAAGCCGCAACCGCCTTCACCTGTTGATCTGGCGCGATCTCGTAAAAAATCTCTTCAATCGTGGCGGTTGATGCCATCTCCTCGACCCGGACATCGACCGGATCAACCTGAAACCGCTCACTTAATGCCCTGATGGGCGCCGGCCAGGTGGCCGAGAACAACAGCGTTTGTCGGGACGCAGGGGTTTGCGACAGAATGGAAGTCATGACCTCCTCAAAGCCCATATCCAGCATTCGGTCTGCCTCATCCAGTACCAGCGTTTTCAGCTGATCCAGCGACAAGGTGCCTTTACGCAGGTGATCCTCTACCCGCCCAGGTGTGCCAACAACGATATGAGCGCCATGACTGAGCGATCCTATCTGGGGCCCGATTGACACTCCGCCGCAAAGCGTAAGAACTTTGACGTTGTCCTTTGCCCGAGCAAGCTCACGAAGCGCTTTGGCCACCTGGTCCGCCAGCTCGCGGGTGGGACACAACACCAGCGCCTGCACCGCAAACTGTTTCGGGCGCAGCTTTTCGATCAATGGAATACCAAAGGCCGCGGTCTTTCCGCTACCGGTCTGAGCCATGGCTATCACATCTTTGCCGGCCATTGCCGGGGGCAAGGCCTTGACCTGAATCCCGGTAGGCTGCGTGAAACCCAACCGGTCAAGGTTGGTCAGCATGGGCGATGAGAGGCCAAGCTCTTTAAAAGAAGACATAGAAAAATCCGTGGGGTGAGTAATCGTGGGTTATTGAGTGTGCGCTGACGGCGTATACTTGAAAGCTATTGAATGAAGTTTATCACGAATCCACGGAGTCACTGATGGCCTCTTTGCAGGAACAACTACTCAAGGCCGGGCTGGCCGATGAAAAGAAAGCCCGAACCATCCGCAGCGAAAAACGCAAACAGCGCAAGCAGCAACCCAAAGGTGCCGTTCAGGTTAACGAAGCCGAAGAACGGGCCCGCCAGGCGCGCCAGGAAAAAGCAGAACGGGATCGCCAGCTGAACCTTGAGCGCAAGCAGGAAGCCGACAAGAAAGCCATTCAGGCGCAGATTCGGCAGTTGATTGAAACCAACCGACTGAACCGCAGCCGGGGCGAAACGTCTTACCAGTTTGTGGACGGTACCAAGATCAAGAAAATCCTGGTGGACGACAAAATGGTCGATCAGCTTTCCCGGGGCCGGCTCGCCATCGTGGCACTGGGAGACAGCTACGAAGTGGTTCCAGACAAGGTTGCCCGAAAGATCATGGAGCGTGACGAAGCTGCCGTCATTTCAATGCATGATCGGAAACAGGATGATGCAGGCGAAGACGACCCCTATGCCGGGTATGAAATTCCGGATGATTTGATGTGGTAACAGAAATAAAAAACCCCGCTCAAGGCGGGGTTTTTTATTTAATAAGGCGCGGCTGGGAGGATTAGGCGGACCTTCGGCCCTTCCCCTTCGGGGCCGCCGTCGCATTGCTCCGGAGTTCCTCAACCCACTTGGTGGGTTTCGGTCGAACCTCTATCGGTTCAAATCCTCCCAGCTATACAACGCAAAACGCCTCAGCCTGTGAGGTACACAAACTGAGGCGCATCGACTTTAATATGGCGCGGCTGGGAGGATTCGAACCTCCGACCGCCTGGTTCGTAGCCAGGTACTCTATCCAGCTGAGCTACAGCCGCTAAAAACGGTTTGCGAAAATGGCGCGGCTGGGAGGATTCGAACCTCCGACCGCCTGGTTCGTAGCCAGGTACTCTATCCAGCTGAGCTACAGCCGCACATTCATTCGCATTGGTTGAATGCTACTTCAACCGGTTCTCTTTTTCCTTAAAAGGAAAATGGCGGAGAGGGAGGGATTCGAACCCTCGGTACGATTGCTCGTACGGTTCCTTAGCAGGGAACTGGTTTCAGCCACTCACCCACCTCTCCTTGAGAACGGGGCGTATACTACCATAATTTTTCTGTTTTCATAGGG
>DATGQY010000014.1:0-17099 GCA_035303925.1 Marinobacter sp.
CGCACCAAGGATTCTACAATCACCCTATCCTCTCCGGCCTCCACGTGCCCTTCGTGTGGCCACAAAATCCGGCCTTGGGAGAACGTTCCGGTGATCAGTTGGTTGATGCTGGGAGGCAAGTGCGCCTCCTGTAAATCCCCGATCTCCGCTCGATATCCCGTCATTGAAGCGCTCACCGCTCTAGTCTCTGTCGCCACGGTTGCGCTACTGGGGCCGTCAGAGGCTGCTTTATGGGCTTTGCTGCTGATTTGGTCTCTGGTTGCCTTGACCGTGATCGATTTTGATACGCAACTCCTGCCGGACAACATGACGCTGCCCCTGATGTGGTTGGGGCTGGTGCTGAATTACTTTGGCGTGCTGACGGACTTTGCCAGTGCCTTCTGGGGCGCTGTTGCCGGATACCTTTCGCTTTGGTCGGTTTACTGGCTGTTCAAGCTCGTGACTGGCAAGGAAGGTATGGGCCATGGGGATTTCAAGTTGCTTGCCGCGCTCGGAGCCTGGCTTGGATGGCAGTTGCTGCCAGCGGTTATTCTGATTTCGTCACTGGTTGGGGCCATTGTTGGCATCAGTCTTATGGTGTTCAGAAAGCATGGGCGGGAGGTGCCTATTCCTTTCGGGCCTTATCTGGCAGTGGCCGGGGTGGTTTGCTTGTGGTTTGGTGGAGAAATTCAGACGTTTTGGTTTGGGTTTCTTGGAGTTTGATTAGAGTTTTGGGTGGGGTCTGACCCCGAGGGGTCAGACCCCTTTGTATCCGTCCGGGCATGGAGAATGTATTGTTTGTGGCTGGCTTGAAGATTGTTGGGTTAACCGGGGGCATCGGCTCGGGGAAATCTACGGTAGTGCGGCTGTTTGGGGATCTGGGCGTGCACTGGGTGGATGCGGATGATATTGCACGCGAGGTGGTTGAACCTGGCACACCTGCATTGGAAGCTATTGCCGGGCACTTCGGTGATGAAGTACTTCTACCCGACGGTTCACTCAACCGGCCCTGGTTACGGCAGAGGGTTTTTTCAGACCCTGACGAGCGGGTTTGGCTCGAGGGATTACTGCACCCGGTCATTCGCGAGGAGATGGTGAGGCAGTTGCAGCCGGAGCACTATCCCCTGCCCTACGTGTTACTGGTGTCGCCGCTGTTGCTGGAGACTGACCAACGGAACCTGGCGCACAAAATTGTCGTGGTAGACGTGCCGGAGTCCGTGCAGGTTGAGCGCACCATGGCTCGGGACGATAACTCGCGCGAGCAGATTGAGCGGATTATGGCGGCTCAGATGGCAAGGGAAGAGCGACGTTCACAGGCGGACGCTATTATTGATAACAACGGTCCGTTGGATGATGTGGAGCGCCAGGTTTGTGAACTTCATAATCGGTTCCTGTTTGAATTCAGTTAAGGGGCTAGCACTGCGTTACCTCACAGGTTTTGCTTTTTTCCTGCCGCTGCTTCTGGCAACGCCCCCGTCAGCCCATAGTGCCGAACCCGTCGTGACCGTGCGTTCCAACACCGTGCCTGAGGTACTGTCGCCTTACCGTTTGCCAATATCCTTCTATACGTTTGAGCCAGATGAGTATTGGGCTGAGCCGGTGGATTCCTGGTGGATGAACTTCAGCAACTGGGTTATCCGTCAGGAACGGCGCCACGGCGTTACCGTACAGAACATCGGCGCCTGGGCCGACCGAACGTTGTCTGGCTCCAACCTTGCCCTACCCAACAACGAAAGCTATCTTCGGCTGGGCTTTGCGGCAGAGTCCGAGTACAGCGATCCCGCCCAGTTCAAGCCGGAGGCGCGTTTCCGGTTGGATGTCCCCACAACCCGGGAGAAGCTGCGACTGGTTATCGAAAGCGAGAGCGAGGAACTCATCCCTCTTGCTGAGCGAGAACGGGATCGGCAACTGACAGAACCGGACCGCTCTGATACCGATACTACCGGCGCCCTGCGCTTTCTCACCGATGTGGGCGATGCAATCAACCTGTCCATGGACGTGGGCGGCCGATTGCGACTGCCCCCGGAAGCATTCTGGCGTTTAACCGCAGGCAAGGGATGGCGTGTCGATGACGACTGGGCGATCAATGTTCAGCAACGTATTTATTACTATCACCAGAACGGCTGGGGCTCCCGTTCCTGGCTGGGTGCCGACAGGCCCATCTGGAACGGCTGGCATTTTTACTCCTCATCCGAACTGGAGTGGGTCCACCGCGACACGCGCTTTGAAGCCGCTCACATCTTCAGTGTGCGAAAACGGGTGACCCCGAGATCCTTGATTTCTCCAAGAATCGGCATTCTCGGCGAAAGCCAGCCCTCCTGGCGGCCAACCTCCTACTTTGCGGACATCACCTGGCGCTATCGTGTCTACGAAGACTGGCTATTCGCAGAACTGATTCCGGCTCTGGAGTTTCCACGGGACAGGAGCTTCAAAGATCAAGGATCCGTTGTTTTCCGCATCGAGATGTATTTCGCCGGCACGATTGACCGAGATTGACATGACCAGACCCAGACACAAAAGCAAACCGGCAACTGACGCCTTGACCCTTACCCCCATTGCCTACACCCGCTCCTGCTTCAAGGATAAGTTCGGCGTGCCCCGGCAACCGGGACTGACTCGCCATGCCTATGCAGATCTGGTGATTGAACCACCGTTCGACCGTGAGGATGCCTTTCGCGGGCTGGAAACCGCTAGTCACCTGTGGCTGACATTCCAGTTCCATGAGGCCGTTCAGGCTGAGTGGCGGCCCGTAGTGCGCCCCCCACGATTGGGCGGCAATAAAAAAATGGGCGTGTTCGCCAGCCGCTCCCCATTCCGGCCCAACAGCCTCGGATTGTCAGTCGTTCGAAATGAAGGTCTTGTGCAGAAAGAGGGCCGCCTGCTGTTACGGATCAGAGACCATGATTTGATCGATGGCACGCCGATTCTGGACATTAAACCCTATTTACCTTTTGCGGATTCCGTGCCGGATGCATCACTTGGCTGGGCCGGCGCCGAACCACTGGAACGTGCAGAGGTGACGTTCAGCACGGAAGCAGAAACGAGCCTGGCGGCACTTCCTGCGGAGACGTACCCGGAACTTCGAGGCCTGATTGAGGATGTCGTGAGCTACGACCCCCGCCCGTCTTTTCGGCGTGGGCGCGATGAAGACCGGATCTACGGCGCCCACTTGTATGACCTCAACGTGCGCTTCCGGTTTCTCGCCGAGAATGGAAAGGTGCGTGTGGAAGTGGTATCCGTCTGTTAAACTGCCGCTGGTGATTTTGTAGTCGACACAGGGAACTCGTGCATTGCCTTCGAACCACTACTTAAAGCGCTGGGGTGTTCGCCCGCTGGCACTTCGCCTGCTGGGCTGGGTACTGCTATACAGCCTTGTGTTGTCCCTGGTCGCAACCGGCGTGCAAATGATTGGCGAAGTTGATCGCCAGACAACGCAACTGCAGGCAGACCAGGTTCGTGCTGCCGAGCTGATTTCCGGCACCATGAGTTCAAACCTTTGGGTCCTGAACTACAGCGAGGTGGCCGATAGCCTCGATGATCTGCGCACCCTGCCCTCCGTCCAGTTTGCCCGTGTGATCACCTCCACCGGCGAAGAATTCAGCACCGGCATTTATCCTGATGGCCGAGTGATTTCCCAGTCCTTTCCCCTTGAATTCAATCGCTCCACCTTTGACCGGGCTCAACCGGTCGGCGAGCTCACCGTCGTGTCGTCAATCGAAACACTGTACCGGGACATTCTGGACAGGGCCTTTTTGAATCTACTGTTCCAGTCGATCGTGGTCATGCTCGGCACCCTCGGGCTCCTGTTGATCGTTCGGCTTGCGCTGTCCCGACACCTTGAGTCCATGGCGGATTATGCCGCCAAGCTGAACCTGGATGCCCTGGTAGACCCCTTGAAGCTGCGGCGGAAAACACCGCGCAAGCCCGATGAGCTGTCGGAACTTGAACAGGCTCTGAACAAGATGCGCCTGCAAATTCTCGAAGACACACGGTCTTTACGCCAGAACACCCTCAAATCCCAGGGCGAGCGGGATGAAGCTGTGCGGGCGAATCACGCCAAGAACCAGTTCCTGGCCAATGTGAGCCACGAACTGCGCATTCCCCTGCAGTCAGTGCTCGGTTACGCCAACCTGCTGACCGACACGCCCCTGGACCAGGAGCAGCGGGAATATGTAAGCACCTTGCTCAACGCTTCCGAAAGCCTTTCCGCGATCATCAACGATCTTCTGGACATTTCCAGCATGGAAGCGGGCAAGCTGGAACTGGAGGAAATTCCATTTGATCTTCGCGAAACCCTGAATGATCTGATTCATATGCTGGGCTCCCGGGCACGGGAAAAGGGCCTGGCACTTGAAATGCGGGTGGACGAAGACTTGCCGTGGGCCATGGCTGGCGACCCGGTGCGCATTCGACAAGTGTTGTTAAACCTGCTGTCGAACGCAATCAAGTTTACCGATTCCGGTCATGTGTTGATCAGCGTTGAAGTGCTGGGCCGGAAAGAAGGCAAAGTGCGCGTGCGGCTTGCGGTGGAGGATACCGGCGAAGGCATTAATCCGGAGGACCTGCCTCTGGTTTACGAACCTTACGTTCAGCTGGGCCAAAGGTTTAAGCGGCAGCTACCCGGTGCCGGCCTTGGGCTGACCATCTGCCGCCAATTGATCGACCTAATGGGTGGCTCCATGGACGTAGAAAGCCGACCAGGCGAAGGCTCGACATTCTGGGTGGAGTTGAACCTGCAGGAGGCGAGCGACAGCTCCGCTCGCGTTCGACCGGATTCCCGGATGGTTCGTGGGCGCCGGATTCTGGTGGTGGATTCCTATGAGCTGTCCCGAAAGATCACCCTCGAAATGCTGTCCCGTTTCGACATTCAGATAGAAGCTGTCAAGTCGGCTGGCGAAGCACTGACGTCTCTGCGACAGGCATTCGACGCTGGCGACCCCTACCACGCGATCATTCTGGATGGGTTTGTTCCGGACATGGACTGTGACCTTTTGTGCCGGCAGATTCGCAGTAATGGCCTGTGGGGCGACACCCGGCTGTTGATCTTGTCCTCCAATCCTCAGCGCGGCGATGCCGAGCATTTCCGCCAGGCAGGCGCCGATGCCTTCCTGAGCAAATCCTTGCGAGAGTCTTACCTTATCCCCATCCTCAACCACCTGTTCAGCGACGCAGAAAAGCAGGAACGGCGCTTTCTCACCCGTTTCTCACTGCAGACCATGGGAGGCTCAGGCGCTGTTCGGAAAGACCTGCCCTGTGGCCGAATGAGAGTTCTGCTGGTAGAGGACAATCCGGTGAACCGTACCCTGACCAAGCGTCTTCTGGAAAAGCTGGGCTGCGACGTGATGACTGCCAACGATGGCCAGGCAGCCATGTCACTCTGGCAACTGCACCGGTTTGATCTTATTTTCATGGATTGCCTGATGCCTCAAATGGACGGCTTCGAGGCTACCCGAAAGCTTCGGGCATGGGAGCTTGAACAGCACCAACCCAGGGTGCCGGTGGTCGCGCTGACAGCCAGTGCCATGGAAAAAGATGAAGAGCAATGCCGGGCAGCTGGCATGGATGCCTTTGTAGCCAAGCCTGTCAACCTTGAAATGCTGCGGGCAGTACTGGAACAATACTGCCATGCCGCTGCTACAACCTGAGTGCCGGCCATTTATCCACACAGCCCGGATTGATTGTCATGAATGTTGAATGCCCCACCTGCAGAAAAGCCGTTGAATGGTCTGAGGCCAACCCCTGGAGACCGTTCTGTTCCGAACGCTGCAAACTGATCGACCTTGGTGCCTGGGCCAACGAAGAATACCGGGTGCCTGCAGAAAACGTCTCACCTGACGATCTCGACCAGGGCGGTGAAACCACCCACCACTGATGTCCTGCACTGTTGCCTTACTAACGACTTACAGGCTTTTAAGTTGTACTGCTTAAGGCAGATGTTACCATCGTGACCCATTAGAACTATCGCTGATGCAGGCAGGTTTTTACCGGCCCTGTGTCCAATAACGACAGCAACAAAGGTGTAAACATGAAGATAACCCGCATCTCTGCTTTGGCACTCTCGCTGGCCGCAGCCCCTGCGATGGCGGCGGATCTGGACTTGAGCCTGACCAACGATTCTGTAAAAGGCCAGGTGAACTTCTTCAGCACGCAAGACGAGCTGCAACTGGGCGCAGGCTACACCTACCACGAAGGCAGCCGGCACATCGGCAACGTCGATTTTCACGCCCAGGGCCGTACCGCACTTGGCAATTTGCCAACCACCGCAGGCATTGGCATGCGCGGTGTTGCCTGGGATGACGACCAGGTAGATGGCGGCGCTGTTGGCCTCGGTGGTTTTGCCACCGTCAATATTCCGGATGTACCCGGTCTGTCGTTCGGAGGTAGCTTGCACTATGCCCCCAGCATTCTGTCATTCGGCGATTCCGACGACATGACCAGCCTGGAGTTGCGTGGCAGCTACCGTGTCATCCGCAACGCCGAGGTGTTTCTGGGCTATCGCTACCTGAACACCGAGCTGGATTTTTCCGGCAGCCCCGACATCAACCTTGATGAAGGCGTTATGGCGGGCATGAAGATCTTCTTCTGACGCCAAACAATAGGTTACCCGCATTCACTGGCGGGTAACCTATTCGTGCTTTTCTTCACGCCCTTTGCCCTCAATTGCTGCTAGGCTTTCCAGATACATTTCACATGGACAGACCCTGGCATGAGACTGAAATTTGCATCGCTGCTCTCTACCTCCCTGATTCTGACCGCCTGCGGCGGTGGTGACAGTGCCATTGATGGCGCCCGTAACATGCCAAACCGGTTCGGTAACACGGTGAACGCACTGGATGATTTCAGCCCTGGCAGCACCGGGGATTCCAGCAACGCCCGTGGCCTGGAGCCCAACGAAGTAAGAGTCACCATGGAGGTGCCGGTCAGTTTTGCCCCATCGGCAGAAGCCACACGGCGGAACCTGAGAATTGTCATTCCGGACCAGATTCAGGTGTACCGCACGAACAACTCGCTGCAAAAGCTGGAAGATATCGACTACACAACCGCTACCGGTGACGACGGCCATTTCATTGTGGGCTTCAAGAATGGCCTGCCCATTGGCCCGGATGTCGTCATTGAAGCCACCTGGAACGGTGGTGGTGGCATTACCATGAAGGCACTCGCCGCTGATTCAGACCGCGACGTGAAGGTCAATCCGTTCTCTCACTACGTCGTGGAAGAAACCCTCGGCAACTACGATGCCAGTGAGTTTCAGACCGTGATGAACTGCGTAAACGATGCCGGCGGCGGACTGTGTCTGAACAAGTATGTGTGGTCTACCCTGGCAGATCAGGTGCACGATTTTGAAATTGAGATTGGCAGCAACGCCAACCTTGATACCGCCCTTGCCAGGTTAAAAGCACGTGCGGATTTCGCCGCCTATGTCGATGATCTGGCCAGCTATGCGCTGTTGGATGAAAGCTCGTCCGGCAGCATCAGCGCCAGTGCGGCCGACTACAACTCCGTCTTTTTTGGCCTGGAACTGGGGCAGTCCTTTCGGGATGCGGCCACAGAAAACGCCGGGCAATGGGGGGTGCGTACCGCTCAGGAGCAGGATCTGACCGGTAACGGCGATGCGTTTCTTTACCCGGCCCTGACCCTGACCTCATTCAATGCTTTTGGTCTGAACGTTACGTCCCTGGCCACGGATATTCCTTACGACCGGCAAACTATCACACATACCGCCAACAACAGTTTCACGACTCAGGCCTGGGAGCGAAACAGCCATTCCAGTTCACCTGGCGCAGCCACGCTTACTCCGGACGCATCGGTAGAAGGCTCCGCCCGCTTGCTGGCCGGAAGAGCGCTCTATCAGAGCATCACCGACCAGGGCAGCAGCCAGATCAACGGGTGGACCCGAAACCCCTACTACCTGGACGCCTTTACGACTGAGCCCGAGAACGACCAAACCGGACCGGACCGGGTTTTGGCCAGCTACTTCACCGCCGGAAAGGCCATTGAGCTGCAGGACGAAGGCGGCAAACTGAAACGACGCGGTACGTTGGAAAACCACTTCCTGTCGGCTTTTGAGCTGCACCTGTTACGTAGCAAGAACTTTGACCTGACCTCTGTGCAAGGTGATTACAACCTCGTCTATCTGGCTGCGAGCTTTGGCGGTACCGACCCGGTCGCCTTTGAGACTGGCTCCGGCACCCTGAATGCGGGCAGCCCCGCCGGAAACGAACTCACCGCAACCGTTGCTACCACTTCATTTGCGATGAACCGTGCAGATAATGGCTCTATTAACCTTCCACCCCCCACGCTCACCTCGGAGAGCCTCCGCATTGCTAACCGATTGTCCAGACTGAGCGTGGGCAACCGTTTTATGGGCCGACTAAGCCTGTGCCGAACCTGCCCTGGTACCGATTTCAGGAAACCGGACGTGGGTCAGGGTGCGGCGACTCCCGATGGCTCGCTGGTGGCTTTCAACCTGGATGACAGTTATCTGGGGGACGGACTGATGATTGCGGGCGAGACACACAGCTCCAGCCTGCCCGAAAACGGCCAGTACCGGGTCCAGGGCGTTATCATCGGTATGGACAGCGACAGCAACGAGCTCCTTCAGGTAAACAACGGATTGCTTCAGCTGACCGGCGCAACGGCTGCCACACTGACCGCGCCGACGTTTCAAATCAGTCATACCGTGAGCGACAGCCGCGTTTCTGCCCCCGTTGGCGCCACATTATCCGAAAGTTTCAGCTACGCCGCGACAGGCGGTGCCGTTACCCTGACGGGCTCTGAACTTGTGCTTAAAGGGTTTTATACCGCCGATGCCGACCAGCTATTTCTGGTACTGGAGGACGACTCACCAACCACCCCACGTACGGGATTGCTGATGGCCACCCTGATTCCGGCGGATGAAAACGCCAATCCGTGAACAGTCGTAAGCCGTATAACCTGTTATAATTTCAGCTATATCAATTTTAGCGAGGGTTTTTATGCCGGCTGGCTATCGCGCACTCATGCTCTGTGTTCCACTGCTTCTGTTTGCAGGCGCAGGGGCTCTTTATATCCCCTCAACCAGCCAGAACGGTGGCAGGAGTGGCGGCGATGACGAAGTCATACTAGCCTCATTGCCTTCTTTGCCCGCATGGGCCAATGAGGACCTGCCGGATTTTTCCGGCATCAGAGACACCACTGAACGCAAAGTCGCGTTCTTCTCCTTCCTCTATCCCCGGATCGTACTCGCCAACTCGCGCATTCTCCTGGAACGAGAGTATCTTGACGCCCTTCAAGCAAAGGCCGAGCTTTCCGGCAACGAGTTGAAGTGGCTGTCCGAACAGGCAAACCGACTTCGGGTTGATGCCGCAAATGGCAGTGAAACCCAACTGGCACTGTTAAAAAAGCGACTGGACGTTATCCCCCCCTCCCTGATTCTTGCCCAGGCAGCCAATGAGTCGGCCTGGGGGACATCGAGATTTGCCACCGAAGGCAACAACCTGTTTGGCCAGTGGTGCTTCTCCCGAGGCTGTGGCCTGGTACCACTCAGCCGCGTTGAAGGTGCCAACCATGAAGTCGCGAAATTCTCGTCTCCGTATAGCTCCGTCCGCTCCTATATCCAGAATCTAAACCGTCACCCCACTTATCAACAGGTGCGTGAAATCCGTTATCGGGACCGGCAGGCTGAACGGCCACTATCGGGGATAGAACTGGCTGAAGGACTGCTGGGCTATTCCGAACGCGGCGAAGACTACATTGAGGAAATTCGTGCGATGATCCGGTATAACAATCTGGAGTTTTATGACAAAGAATTCCGGGCTCTGCTGGCTGACCGGTCGCCTGTGCATTTCCGGCAGCTTGCCTCTGCTAACGATGCCGCTACCCTCCTGCCCGGTGGTGGGGGTGTAAACCCTTTCGAAAGTTAATCCTTTAATCTGACGAACAGAGACATTATTTCATGCTTGATTTCCTGCCCGCCCCCCTGAAAGGGGCTCTGGTGATTCTGCTCATTCTGCTCAACACCCTCGTTTTTCTGCCGTTTCTGTTGCTGTTCGCCATCATCAAGCTGATCATCCCGGTGGTGGCCATTCGAAAGGCGTGTACCATCGTGGTCAATGGCATCGCCTGGTACTGGATCGGCTTCAACAACACTTTGATGAGAATTTTCCACAAAGTGGAGTGGGATGTGCGCGGCGCCCAGACGTTAAGCCGTAAACACTGGTATTTCGTCACCTGCAACCATCAGAGCTGGGCCGACATTACCGCCATTCAATATGTGCTGAACAGCAAAATTCCTCTATTGAAATTCTTTCTGAAGAAGGAATTGTTCTGGGTTCCTCTGCTAGGAGTAGCCTGGTGGGCACTGGACTTTCCCTTCATGCACCGGCACACCAAAGAGCAGTTGGCCAAACGCCCCGAATTAAAGGGAAAAGACATCGAGGCAACCCGGGCCGCCTGTGAGAAGTTCCGATATACGCCGGTCACCATCTTCAACTTCATGGAAGGGACCCGTTTTACACCAGAGAAACACAAACGCCAGAATTCACCCTACAAAAACCTCCTTAAACCCAAGGCCGGCGGCACAGCCTTCGTGTTCGGTGCAATGGGTGAAATGATTCATACCATGCTGGACGTAACGATTGTCTACCCCAGCGGGCGCCCCGGCATCTGGGACTATCTTTGCGGACGCGTGCGCAAGATCATCATCGACATTCGCATCCGCGAAGTACCGGCACACTTTCTAGGCATGGACTATGAAGGCGACCGGGAAATGCGGGCGCAATTCCAGCGTTGGGTGAGCGATATATGGGCAGAAAAGGACACCCTGATTGAGCAGCTCAAGTCTGAAGCCTGAGCACTGGCTGAAAACGATCGGGGCTCAGAGCAGCCCCAGTTCGCGAGCCCTTACAATGGCCTGGGTTCTCGATTTAACATCCAGCTTGGCGTTAATTCTACGGGCGTGAGTCTTCACCGTATGCAGGGATATATGCAGCTTGTCTGCGATCTCCTGGTTCGACAGCCCCTTTGAAATCAGCTCAAGTACGCCCTGCTCCCTGTCACTGATAGGCTCTGCCAGGCGCTCCGCATGCGGTGTCACGGGCTCACAGCCAAACAACGTACCCAGTGCCTTGGTAAACTCATCTTCAGGCAGGTGGGCAAAGGTTTTCTCCATCACAGGCCCCAGTTCCTTGACCAGCTCCGCAAAGGGACTGATGAAGTGCTCAGATGAAGCCTGACTCACCACGATTTCAAGCTGTTTTCTCGCAACCTGGAAGCCCTTCTCTTCCACCAGCAAGATGGTGTTCAGCAATCCCGTATGAAGCTGAAGGCCCCAGGGCAACGCATCGCCATATCGCCTATGAATACTTTCCAGGCTTTCCCGCGCCCGAACAAGATCACCAGACGCGATGTCAGCCCTCACCTGAAGACAATCCAGCAAGCCGGGCATGGTGGGAAACAGTTCCGGCACACAACCGTCATGGCGGTACGGTTCCAGCTTGGCGATCGCCTGCCCGGCACTCTCCAACTGACCGCAAGCAAGCCAACAGCTTGCTTTGAGCGCTTCCAAAACAGGCACGTAGAGCGATTCATCTACCTGCCAGGCGTGCATCGTGCGCTCTGCCCTGCCAATCCACACAAACGCATCGTCCATTCGCCCCTGGGCCCGACACATAAATACCCGCAAAGCCATAGCCAGCAACAGGCCGAGGTCCCGGGTCTGCTCCGCATGCCGGGAACAGCTCACCAGAAGGCGGTCGGCGTCCTTAAGCCGGCCCTGGTGCCATAACACCAGAACAAGGTTCAGTTGAAGCCTGGTTTCACCAATGCGGGCTGGCCTGTTTAACTCCTGCATGGCCGTATCCAGACCGGTGCGTAAGAGTTGCTCAGCGTGCCGCAGCGCGCCCTTACCCAGCTCAATTCTGGCGTGCGCGTATACAGCCAGGGCCTCCGAACCAGAATCACCGGCTTCTCTCGCAAGCTTGGCTGCAGTTCGGTTCGCTTCCCTTGCCTCCTGAAAGCGACCGGCGGCACACAGAGCACTTGATCGCACGATCTGGGTCACTAGCTGTGCCTGTGTGGACAACCCACCGATTCCCAGCGCTTTGTCTGCCATTGCCAGTGCCGGCTGAACAAACCCTTCGCCCCGAAGAATAAAGGCTTTTAACGCGTAGATTCGTGCTTCGTGTTCTTGCCACCCTTCGGGCGCAAAGCCCTCCAGTAGTTGTCTGGCCTGACGGAATTGACCGCCAATGGCATGCACCCACCCGTAAACAATTCGCAGTCTTGCGCTGCGCTCGAGCAGGTTGGCGGGCAGATTCTTCCTCAGCGTCAGAAGCGAGGCTGTATCCTGGCCCAGTAACAGCGCTTCCGTGCCCTCTGAAGCAATTCGGATAACCTCGTCGTTATCCCCCGCCAGAAGTGCGTACTTCAGCGCTTCCGGAAATTGCTGACGCTGACCAAACCAGCGACTGGCCAGCAACATACGCGTGGCATGTCCACCGAGCCGGGGGCTTTGCAGGTAGGTCTGTAGTAGCGGGTTTAGTCTGAACCAACGGCCACGCCCCTGAGCTTGCTTGAGAGGAATGCCTCGCTCAGCGGCCACAGAAGGTGCCATACCATGATCATCAATGACGGCGTTCAGCGCATTGAACAGGTCATCTGAACAGCTATCCGGCTCAGCCATAACTCTGAGTGATTTAATCTGGGCCGGGGTGAGCTGCTGAAGTAGGGAGTCTTTCAGAAAACGTTCAATAGAAGGACTTTCCTGCAGGGGGCGGCGCTCTTCTGAGGTGACCAGTTCGCGACGATAGAGCGCCAAAGGCGTTAACCAGCCCTCAGTGAGGTTATAGATGTGGTCGATCGCAACACTGGTGACCTGGCTTTCAGCACGCGCCTTCTGAAAGAAGTCGAACGTTTCAGAGCGGGTCAGCTCAAGGCGCTCTATGCCAATCCGCTTATAGTTTCCGTTGAGCTGCAACGTGTGGCTTTCGAACGGCAGCGGCAACCGGGAAAGTATGGCAACGGCCAGGTTGCCAGGCACACGTTTTACCAATTGGTGAAGAAGGCCGGTTACCGCGGGATTAGTGAGATGCTGAACGTTATCGAGCACCAGAATTTCATTTTGTGCAGCTGCCTGTCGCGTTTTTGCGACCATTAACATGGCAAGGTGGTCATCAAATGTTCCGCTGTTGCCATGAGCAACATCCGGCAATCTGAGGGCCGTCGTCAGCAGGGAAAGAAAACGTGAAGGGGCATTATCACCAGCGTTCAGGGTCACCCAACGAACCACAGCCTGATCAGCGCTGCCCTCTGAACCGGACAAGGCACTCACGAGGGAGTGGGTTTTGCCGAAACCGCAAGGCGCTTCAACAAACAGCACCTGCCCAGGCAGAAGAGCCTGCAGGATCTGCTGATCCAGCTCCGGGCGAGGCAACCTATCGGAGGGAATGGCCGGAATCTGTAACCGGTGTTCCAGCAGATCACGAACCAATTCTCCATGCTGAAGCCCTGCATTGGCAGTCTGGAACTCGTCGTTGGCTGCACAGCCTTCGTTCAAGGATTTCACGCTCTGCCCCATTCAAAACCGGATAGAAAGCTCAAGTCATCCGGTATAGAAATTAAATCGCTTCCGTATTCAAGCTCTGGCGTCCTACATCGGGTACGCCTTTAGTATGATGCAATCAGGTGAAGGTTAAACCAAAGGGCAGGTGATCTGCAAAAATTTGACGTGTAAATAGAATGTAAGCGGCGAGTTTTCAACACCAAACGGATGGCGGCATGCCTGAAAAATTATTGGTCAGGCATAAAAAAACGGCGAGCCCGAAGGCCCGCCGTTTCTACACTTCAATCAACCCGGAACTTATCGCGTACCCGCCCGGCGCAAAGCGGCCGGCGTGAAGTCACGAGACTGACGTTCAACACTGAAGGTGTACGGGTTGCTCTCCTCATTGGTCAAGCCAAGGGCCAGATAGCGACCCGAGAGAAGATCGTACAGCACTTCGATAGCGTACCAGGGTACTTGCTGATCGTAGAACTGCATGCTGTGGGCTTCAGCAACACGCCAGAGCTCACCACGGCCATCGTAATGATCGATTACCGCTGCCTGCCAGGAATCTTCGTCGATGTAGAAGTCACGCTGGGCGTAGACGTGGCGTTCACCTTCTTTAAGGGTCGCGCGCACGTGCCACACGCGGTGCAGCTCATAGCGAGTCAGATCCTGATTGATGTGGCCTGCCTTGATGATCTCATCGTAGCGGAGACTGCGATCAACCAGCTTGTAGGAGTTGTACGGAATGTACATCTCTTTCTTGCCGATCAACTCCCAGTTGTAACGGTCAGGAGCGCCGTTGAACATGTCAAAGTTATCGGACGTACGCATGCCGTCAGCCGCGGTACCAGGACCATCGTAAGCGACCTGCGGGGCTCGACGAACGCGACGTTGGCCGGCGTTGTAGATCCAGGCACGACGGGGCTCTGCAACCTGGTCAATGGTTTCGTGTACCAGCAGCACGTTACCGGCCAAACGTGCAGGCGCAGTAATGGCTTGCTTGAAGTAGAACAGTACGTTGTCGTCCTGACCTTTCGTGTAGTCCGAGAGGTAGGAGTTCCAGGTCAGCTCATCCTGGAATTTTACAACGGAGTAGTCACCGCCGGCAGTCGGGGTGACCTGCCCCACGTTCCGCTGGATGGAGCCACCACGATAACGGGTAATGTGGTTCCAGATCGCTTCAAGGCCGTTCTGTGGAATCGGAAACGGTGTAGCACTTTCATAGTTACCCAGACCGTTGCCACTCTGGATCAGCTCCACCTTGGTCGCGTTCTCTACGGTCTCATCCATAACTTCTTGTGGATAGGTCGCAGAACGATGGGTCTTGTAAACCGGAATTTTGTAATCCGGGTACTGACGAATCATCGCTACCTGGCCTGGCGAAAGCTTGTCTGCGTATTGATCAACGTTGCTTTGATCAATCACAAACTCCGCAGTTTCATTCGGGTACGGGTTGACGTAGATGCCGTCACCTTTATAACCGGCAGGCGCTGACTTAAGACCACCTGTCCACTCGGGAATCGCGCCACCGTTGCCAGCTTTTTCTGCTCCCATGGGAGTCAGGGTGTCGCCAAGCTTGGCAGCTTCGCCGGCAGAAACCGCGCCCCAGGCCTGGCTTGCACATAGACTTGCAGCCAGAACGCCCGTGGCCAATAGTTTCCTGTTCAGTTTCATTTAAGTTACCTCGTTGAACAAATTCTGTCCGGTTCAGAATGAATATGAAACGCTTGCGCTTACGAAATCACGATCGGTCAACTCGTTGTACGGCTTGCCACCAAAATAGTTTGTGTAGCCGATGTTGCCGGTGATCTTGTTCTGGTAAACGCCAGTTAAAGACAGACCTATGGATTTGTTGCCTTCGTTGAAGGCGCCACCCGGTTGAGGGCCATAGCCTTTCACATCATGAGTCCAGGCAATCCCGGGAGACAGGTTGATTCCTGCCAGTGCGTTCGGGTAGTCCCAGATCACACGAGCGCGGTAGCCCCAGGAGAAATCAGTTACGAAGCCATCGTTGGTGCAGCTGCTCGTGTTCAGGTTGATTGCTGGCTGCCCGCTCGTCCCCGTACCGTCGCACGCACCACCCGGAAGCTCGCCGATCCCGAAGGTGCCAGACCGGCCATAACGTGCCTCATCAAGACCTGGCAGGTCATGGATGTAGGTCGCGCCAATCTCAGAGATGAATGACATGCGACTGGCGCCCATGACCTGATCAAAGAACTTGATCAGTGTCATCTGTGCCTGAGAGACATTAAAACGATCGTAGCCATCCACTTCCGTGCCAGCCAGATTGGCACCACCGGACTCTTCGAGGCGCTGCTTTTGAAGCAAGCTTACAGGCTCACCGGTTTCCGGGTTAACCTGCTGGAGGCCACCATAGATCAGCT
Organism: Marinobacter sp.; assembly: GCA_035303925.1. Taxonomy (GTDB): domain Bacteria; phylum Pseudomonadota; class Gammaproteobacteria; order Pseudomonadales; family Oleiphilaceae; genus Marinobacter. Next base: position 15,889 of record DATGQY010000014.1, read on the forward strand.
CAAACGCATTCCACTGAATCGGCAGATCCTCTCTGAAGCTATACTCAGCACCAAGGGACCAACCTCCAGGCGTAGTGGTGTTGATACTGACACCGTAAAGTTTGATGTTCTCTGGGTACTCAATGTAATAAGCAGGGAATCTGACAAAATCCTTGGTGGGATCATTCGTCTGCCCGGTTGTCGGAGCGGAAGGATTACTGACGAAACCACTGATATACGGCAGACGACTGTTGTACTGGATGTAATAGAAACCGAGTTCAGAGTCATTCAGCTCAGGCACGTACCAGCGCATAGCTACGCCAAACTGGTCCTTGGAGTCCGCTTCCCGATCTCCTCCACGGGGTGCAACAAACCCTTGAGCGTAGGCTTGGGAGTCTGGCAACTGACCGGCCAGAAGCACAGGGCCACAGCCGTCGGCTACGAAATCATTCGTAGAGAAGAAGGTTCCGCAGTCATCAATGCGAACTTTTTCCCAATCGGTCTGTACGAACGTTTCGAGGGTGATGTTCTCCGTCACACCCGCCGACATGTAGAACATTTCCACCGGCAACAGGGCGTCCTTCAGCTCGGCACCTGGAGCGCGGAAGGCAGGAATATCGACCGGGTTAATGGTATTGATACCCCCCTGAATGAACGTGCTTTCACCCCAGGAAACGACCTGCTTACCGTAACGAAGGCTCACTGGCACATTACCAAAGTACCAATCCGAGAAAACGTAAGCATCGAGAAATTCACCACCGGAGGCATTGTCTTTGCCGTCCCGGCTGAGCTCACGGCGTTGACCGACCGGGTCAATCGCGCGGTTCTCGTCTTTCAGTTCGAAGTCATACCAGTACCGCCCACGGAGCAGGCCGCCAACGCGGGTCAAAACGCTACTGTCCACGGAGTAGTCGATGAACAACTCACTGTTGCCTTTAACAACTTTTGAGTAGGTATCGCCTTTTTCGAAATTCAGGTTGCCGTCATCGTAGTTATTGGTAGATGAGCCCCGCGTGGTGTTGGCAAAGGCGGGACCAAGGTTACCTTGAGCAATAAGACGCTGGTCCGGATCCTCTACCCTCCAGCCCACACCCGCTGAAAGCGTGGTATTGAATTGGGCCTGCCCAGCATCCCCCAAGGGAAACGAAACAGCAAAAGCCGGACTGGATACGCCGGCGGCGATGGCGACGGCAAGCGGTAACTTGGTCCAACGCTGCCAGGGTTGAGTTTTT
>DATGQY010000015.1:0-3300 GCA_035303925.1 Marinobacter sp.
CAGATCACGGATGCCCGGAGATAGCTTGTCAGGAGAAACAATGAAAAAACGTTTACTTCCAGGATTGATCACCCTGCTTGCAGCCCAACCTGCATTTTCTCTGGATCTGATGGAAACCTATGAAAAGGCGCTGTCCTACGATTCCGGCATTGCTTCGGCGATGGCACAGTTTCAAGCCCAGCAGGCCGCCAGCGATGTAAGCAAGAGTTCGCTTTTACCGCAGGTTATGGCATTCGCAGAAGGCAGTCATGTTGACGTTGAGCCGAAAAACGCACCGTCATCAAACAACTACCGTCCTTTGAGCTATGGCGTTCAACTCAACCAGCCTCTGTTTCGCGCTGACAACTGGTTCCGCTACGATGCCAGTCAGTTCCAGACCGAAGCCGCTCAGTCCCAATACAACCTGGCCCAGCAACAGCTGATTCTGGATGTTGCTACCGCCTACTTCAATGTGCTTCGTGCCCAGGACACTGTGACCACCGCCCGTGCAACCGAAGCCGCCATCCAGCGCCAGTTTGAGCAGGCCCAGGAGCGCTTTGACGTTGGCCTGATCGCGATTACCGAAGTATATGAGGCCCGCGCCAGCTATGACGACAGCAAGAGCCAGCGCATTGCGGCCGAAAACCAGCTGAACGTGGCCCGCGAACAACTGGCCCGTCTGACCGGCGAATACGCGGAAGACCTCGACAACCTTCGGGAAAACTTCCCGCTCGGCCGGCCGGAGCCCATGAACCCTTCCTAATGGGAAGCAACCGCTCTGGAACAAAACTGGTCCATTCAGGCCGCCATGTCACAGCTGAACGCCAGTGAAGCCAACCTGAAAGTGGCGAAGTCCGGCCATATGCCAACACTTGATCTGACAGCTTCGTACAGCGAAACCGATGTGCATGGCACTGACCCAATGGGAAGCCAGTTCCAGGGCACTCAGGGCGTCATCGGCCTGCAACTGAACGTGCCGCTGTATATGGGCGGCGGAACCCAGGCGGGTGTGCGGCAACAGCGGTCTCTGGTCACCGTTGCCGAACAGGACCTGAACACCGTTCGTCGTGATGTGCAGGTAAACACTCGAAGCCTGTTCCTGACGGTGAACAACAATGTCGAAACAGCTTCAGCCCTGGAGCAGACTATCATTTCCCGCCGCAGCGCCCTGGATGCGACTCGTGCCGGCTATGACGTAGGCACCCGCAACATAGTGGAAGTACTGGACGCGGAACGCGCCTTCTATGTTGCCCTGAGGGATTACGCCAATGCCCGCTATGATTACGTCATCAACTCCCTGCAACTGAAGCAGGCAGCCGGCACGCTCAGCCCGCAGGATCTGATTGATCTGAACAACTGGTTGAGCGAAGGCGCCCGGGGCATTGAAGCTCTGGCGGAAGAAGATAAAACGCTGGACAACCCAGCGCAGTAATTTCGACGCTGGATGAGAGGGAACGATGCCCGGGCAGCCGAAAGGCCCCGGGCATTACAACCTTTCGATAATCCCTTCTACGACCTTGTCCAAGGCGCCCCGGTTCTTGTTCACCACCATCAGGGCTCTCGCACCAAAGGCACTGCACTCCTCAGGGTCAGACATCAAGCCACTGATTGCCTCAGCCAGATCCCCACTCCCATCAACCATCTGCACGCCGTGATCCGCCAGCAGGCGTTCGTAAATGGTTTCAAAGTTGAACACATAGGGCCCGGAAAACACCGGAATGCCCCAGGCAGCGGGTTCGAGAGGGTTGTGACCACCCCGCTCTATCAATGACCCACCTACAAAGGCGATATCACTCGCGCCATACAGCATCATCAATTCACCCATGGTGTCGCCCAGATAAACCTGCGCACTCTGCGGGCTTTGATTTTTTGAACGACGGGCGACACTGAGCCCCATCTCTTCAGCCATGGCTGCAACTGAGTCGAAACGCTCCGGATGCCGGGGCACAATGATCAGTAATGCGTCACTGTGCTGCTCAAGAATGCGCTGGTGCGTACTGAGCAGCTGCTCGTCTTCGCCTCCGTGGGTACTACCGGCAATCCATACTTTCCGGCCCTCGAGCGTTTTCCGGACGACAGTGGATGCCATTCGCACATCGTCGGGGATATCCACATCAAACTTGACGCTACCGGTCACTTCAACCCGATGAGCGGCTACGCCGATGCGCCGAAATCGTTCGGCATCCCGCTCAGCCTGAGCGGCCACCCAGCTGATACTTTTCATGACAGCGGCCGCAAACCGCCTCACTCTTTCATACCCCCGGGCAGAGCGCTCAGACAGGCGGGCATTGATCAGAAATACCGGCACATGACGCCGCCGGCATTGGCGGATCATATTGGGCCAGATTTCCGTTTCGAGGATAACCAGAATGCCGGGATTTACATGATTGAGAAACCGACGGATGGACCCCGGCGTGTCGTAAGGAGCATAGGCATAGGCTACCCTGTCCCCAAACATCTTCCGCGCCTGGGCCAGGCCGGTGTCTGTCATGGCTGTCATCAAAATGGTGGCCCCAAGATCCTTGGCAAGCAGACGCCTCACCAGGGGGCCAGCTGCAATGGTTTCACCAACGGACACCGCATGCACCCATATCACCGGGCCGGACATATCCGGCACTCTGCCCAGGCGGTGCTGCCAGTCTTTGCGCAACGCAGGCGCCTTGCGGCCCTGCCACCAGAGCCGGATCAGGATAAATGGCAAGGCCAACCGGATAAGCTGGGAATAGATAAACTGAAACACGCAGGACTCCCGGCAAAACAGTGCGTTATCATAAAGCGAAATTTGTCGAGGGGTTGCATCTTGCCCCCGGGCTAAACGTTTGTCGATGCAGGATTCACGATTTTGAAAAAGAAGTACCGCAAGCTACCCAGAAACACCGACTACTCAGCTTACCGCCATCCCCGCTGGTGGCCAACCTGGCTGGGAATGGCCGTTATGTGGCTGGTCGCTCAGTTACCCATCCGCTTTCAATGGTGGCTGGGCAAACTTGTCGGTTTACTGGCGTGGAAACTGGCCAAAAGCCGTAGACACATTACCGAAGTGAACATTCGCCTGTGCTTTCCTGAGCTTCCGGCCCAACAGCAGGCAGCCTTGGTCAGAAACGCCTTCATTGCCAACGGTATCGGCCTGATGGAGTTGGGCATTGCCTGGTTCCGCGACCCGAAAAAGCTTACAAGCATGACTCAAGTTCACGGCCTGGAGCATCTTGAGCAAGCCCGGAAAGATGGACACGGCGTGCTGCTGCTTGGCGGCCATTACAGTACTCTGGACCTCGGCGGCAGCCTGGTGACCGAATACATTGAAGCGGATGTCATGCAGCG
>DATGQY010000016.1:0-4764 GCA_035303925.1 Marinobacter sp.
GATTCCAGCCTGGGTAGATCTGCAGCCAGCAGATCCCAGGTTTTTACTATTTTCATGGCTCGTCATCCGTTGACTGAGGGTAATCATCCTTGGGAAATCTAAATCAGTATCCGGTACTTTTCTCGTCCAGATCAAATTCAAACTGGTTCGCCCGCCGAACCTGCGTGCTGTAGGCGCCGGTAGGCTCCAGTTCGAACCATCGATAACCAGGCGCCAGGGGCTCAACTGCAAATTTGCTGGAGCCAGTAGCGAACTGAATGCAGGTAGATGGTGTCGCCAGCAGCTGCACACCATCCCGATGTTGCTGCAGCTCCTGATGAATGTGCCCCCAGAGCACGACTTTTACCTGGGGATGCCTGTCTACAATCTGCCAGAAATCATCGCGATTCTTCAGGCCGATTTTCTCCATCCAGTCAGAATGAATATCCACAGGGTGGTGATGCAGGCACACCATGGTGGGCAGCTCGGGATGCTGCGACAGCGCGCTATCGAGAAACGCCAGCTCGGCCTCTGATAACGCGCCGAACACCTTGCCCTTTACCGACGAGTCCAGCATGACGAAATGCCAGCCGCCTTGAACTCGCTGCCTCTCGTTCGACTCGAATTCGGCGGCAATGGCGTTCATCCGTGCGGAGTCGTCGTGATTGCCGGCAATCCAGAGCGAGGGGCACTGAAATACCTGAAGTTGCTGACCGAAATATCGATACGCTTCGGCGGAGGCATCCTGGGAGAGGTCCCCTGTCGCCAGGATCAGATCGGGCTGACCGTGCACACGCAGTACCTCGTCGATCACGGCGGCCAGGCTGTCGCGTGTGTTAACGCCCAGCAAAGCGCCGTCAGCCGAGGCCGTCAGATGCGGATCCGTCAACTGAAGCACCCGCAGCGGGCGTTGTGGTTCGGAGTTGGTCATGCAGGCCCTGTTGTTATCCATTGCAACCAGTTGAAATTACTGTCAAGTGTACGACGGCTTGGGCCAGTTTAATCCGCCACGAATGGAAGATAAGTCACATTCTGACCAGCTTCGCCTAAGATTTTGCAGTTTTTGACAACTATGACACAGGAAACGACGCCTGCAAGGTGAATCCAGGTCAGTCGATGCCCTGACCAGCGGTCCAGGCAGCGTGCTCCATGGGCAGGTGGCCAAAGCGCAGGCAATAGTCCAGCCAGTCAGCCAGAAAACCATTCACCTGAACCTTCTCATCAGGATGGTGCATAAAGCGGTTCGGATAGTCGTTCACGGGTGCAATTTGTCGCTGCCGGTAGCAACTGATGACCTCGGCCATGGCGGCGTCGTGATAGACACGTACTGTCATGCGGGGATTGTTGAGCCAGCGCCCGCTGTTATGAACCTGCTCTAACAAGAGAGTTTCGGTGAACTTGGCGGTTTGGAGCAGCTCGATACGTACCCGCCCCAGGTACTGATTCTCCCGATACAATTCGATTTCACACACAGGCTGACCATCCGCTTCGAGCTTCCTCAGTTTACGAAGCCTCTGGTAGTTACCGTCACAAAGGGCGCCCAGTTGCCGCAAATCCGGCACATAGGGTTTTGGCCGTTTTACCCACTCGGTCATGCCAGCCACTCCCGGCGCAGTCTGTCGCGGTTCAGTTGCAGCCACTGGATGGCGATGATGGCCGCGGCGTTGTTGATGCGGCCGTCAGCAATCATGGCAAAGGCCTCCTCTGCGCTGACCACATGGGAAAGAATATCTTCGTTCTCGTGCTCAACCCCGAAGACTCCCCCCGCCTCAGCTGTGCTGACCTGACCGCAGTAGAGGTGAATCATCTCGGTGGTACCGCCGGGAGAAACCAGGTAGTCGCAGATTTTGTCAAGGCGACTGAAACTCAGGCCGGCTTCTTCCTGCCCTTCGCGCTGAGCGACTTCTTCCGGGCTTTCGCCGTCTTCGTTCATGCCGGCAACGAGTTCGAGTAACCAGGGTGACTGGTTGCGGCCGAGCACGCCCAGACGGAATTGTTCCAGCAGTACGACTTCGTCCCGAGCGGGGTCATAGGGGAGTACGCAGGTGGCGTCGCCGCGGATGAAGAGTTCGCGGGTGAAGGTGGGCATTTTACGGCCATCGAAGCGCGGGTGAGTGAGCCAGAGTTTGTCCATTCGGAAAAAACCCTGAAAGACGGTTTCGCGTTTCTCGATTTTGACGTCGTTTGCGTTGAACTGGAACGGTTTGGGCATTCGGGTTTCCGGTTTTTGGTTCGGCTTGAAACGATAGCCCTTGGGGTTGCTTGGGTGCAAGTGTCTTACGGTGGGCGTAATGATTTGGTTCTGGCCCGAGCCTTCAAGCTTTGGGGGATGGACGTGTCGGGTAGGGCCTCCAAAAACACGCTCCTTCGGCACATCCATGTGACGCTTGGGCTCCGCCATCCCTGGCTCCGCACAGTTTTTGGAGGCCCTACCCGACACGTCCAGTCGAACTCTGTGCAGTGCGCAAACAAAAGGATTGATTAAGCGCCGGCAACGCGATTACTGCCAGAGCAAGAAAGAGGCGGGGTGGGGGCCTTGTTCAGAAACGTGCGGAGCCAGGGATGGCGGAGCCCGAGACGCACAGGGACGTCTCGAGTCGATTTCTGAACAAGGCCCCCACCCCGACTCTGAGCACCCAGCCAGAAGGCTAGGTGCTCAGGAACTCCAGGCTCAAACCTTGTCGTAAAGTTTCGAGCCAGCGGTCACAAACTCCCGTGATTTCTCCTGCATGCCAGCATCAATTGCTGACACCTCGTCGATACCATGCTCCGCCGCATAATCCCGCACTTCCTGCGAGATCTTCATCGAGCAGAACTTCGGTCCACACATGGAGCAGAAGTGGGCCACTTTGGCAGATTCCTTTGGCAGGGTTTCGTCGTGGTAGGCACGAGCGGTATCCGGGTCCAGGCCGAGGTTGAACTGGTCTTCCCAGCGGAACTCGAAGCGGGCTTTGGACAGCGCGTTGTCGCGAATCTGGGCGCCGGGATGCCCCTTTGCGAGGTCGGCAGCATGGGCGGCGATTTTGTAGGTGATGATGCCGGTTTTCACGTCGTCTTTATTGGGCAGGCCCAGATGTTCTTTCGGGGTGACATAGCAGAGCATGGCACAACCAAACCAGCCGATCATGGCCGCACCAATGCCGGACGTGATGTGGTCATAGCCCGGGGCAATATCCGTGGTCAGCGGGCCGAGGGTGTAGAATGGGGCTTCGTCGCAGCACTCCAGCTGTTTGTCCATGTTCTCTTTGATCAGATGCATGGGCACGTGGCCAGGGCCTTCGATCATGCATTGAACGTCATGCTTCCAGGCGATTTTGGTGAGCTCTCCCAGGGTTTCCAGTTCGCCGAACTGGGCGGCATCGTTGGCATCGGCGATGGAGCCAGGACGCAGGCCGTCACCGAGGCTGAAGGAGACGTCGTAGGCCTTCATGATTTCGCAGATGTCTTCGAAGTGTTCGTACAGGAAGCTTTCCTTGTGGTGCGCCAGGCACCACTTGGCCATGATGGAACCGCCTCGAGAAACGATGCCGGTGGTGCGTTTAGCAGTCAGTGGTACATGGTGCAAACGTACACCAGCGTGAATAGTGAAATAATCCACGCCCTGCTCTGCCTGCTCGATCAGGGTGTCGCGAAAGATTTCCCAGGTCAGGTCTTCCGCCACGCCGCCCACTTTCTCGAGCGCCTGGTAAATGGGCACGGTGCCGATGGGCACCGGGGAGTTGCGAATGATCCACTCGCGGGTTTCGTGGATGTTCTTGCCGGTGGACAGGTCCATCACTGTGTCAGAGCCCCAGCGGATGCCCCAGGTCAGTTTTTCGACTTCGTCTTCAATGGACGAGGTCACCGCCGAATTGCCAATGTTGCCGTTGATCTTCACCAGGAAGTTGCGGCCGATGATCATCGGCTCGGTTTCCGGGTGGTTGATGTTGGCGGGAATGATGGCGCGACCCCGAGCCACCTCATCACGTACGAACTCCGGTGTGATTTCCGCCGGCAAACTGGCCCCGAATGACTGGCCGGGGTGCTGATCGTCCACCTGGCCTTGTTCGCGGGCTTCCTGCAGCTTCATGTTTTCCCGAATGGCGACGTATTCCATTTCAGGGGTGATGATGCCCTGGCGGGCGTAGTGCATCTGACTGACATTTTTTCCGGCCTTGGCTCGCAGCGGCTTGCGCTCGTCCATGAACCGGAGCGGGTCCAACAGCGGGTCTTTCATACGGCGGCGGGTGAACTCAGAGGTATAACCCTCCAACTGCTCCACATCACCACGCTCGGCAATCCAGTTAGCGCGAACCGGCGACAGGCCTTTGCGAAGGTCGATTGTGACGTCCGGGTCTGAATAGGGGCCGGAGGTATCGTACACTACGACGGGAGGGTTCTTTTCACCCCCCATTTCAGTGGGCGTGTCGCCCACAGTAATTTCCCGCATTGGCACCCGAAGATCGGGTCGGCTACCCTGCACGTATATTTTTCGTGAGCTTGGTAATGGTTTGATTGCTGCGGAGTCCACTTTCGCGGAGTCACTGAGGTATGCTGGCATGTCCGTCATGATTTGCTCCCGGTAGATCTGAGGTGTCGGGTCGCGCATGACGGAGCATCGCCGGATAACCCACTTTGGGTTTTCTGGCACTGTTCGTACGGTCTTAATCCCTACGCCGGTATTATCCGGATCAGGTCGCGGGTTCTGCGTTGCAATCTCAGCCAATCGCCAGTTTCTGGCGATTCAGCACCCCGTCAAGACGCGATATTCTGGTTCTTTGCTCACAAAATGAGTCAGCTTTTCAA
>DATGQY010000017.1:0-7055 GCA_035303925.1 Marinobacter sp.
TCACCCTGGTGTCCACCGCTCCAGAAGCCGTAGTACTCATCCAGCTCACCGGGCTCGATGTGAATCTTGTTCTTGGCTTCCTTGGCGGCAGCCGCGAAAGCTTCGCGAGACATGATGGTTGAGCCCAGGCCCGTTGCACCGGCAACACCGGCCAGAGCAGCTGCACCCATAAAGCGACGACGGCTAAGGCCGCCTTCCGGGACCTCCGGCGTATCCTTGCTCAGTTCATCTCTTTTTTTCATAGCGTCCAACTCCGTTATTGGTTATGGCGGTTTAGCTTCTCATTCCGTCCGGAGCGTCTTGGTGGCTCCGATACTTTTCAGTGCACCTGAACGACCGGAATCTCTTCCGGATGCCCGGGTGCGTTATGACCACGGCGCTTACCACGGCGTTTCACAATCAGTGGCGGGCACTTGTGGTCATCGAAATAGGTCATCTGGCAATCCAGGCAGTAATGGCATTCCATATAGTTGATATGCCCATCTGGATGGATGGCTTGAACTTCACACTCGTGATCACACAGGCGGCAAGGGTTACCACACTCCTTGCGACGCTTAAGCCAGTCAAACACCCGCAGCTTGGTTGGCAGGGCCAACGCCGCGCCAAGCGGGCACAGATAGCGGCAGTAAACCTTGCGGGTAAAGATGTTCACCACCAATAACAGCACGGCATAGGTCACAAAGGGCCAGCTACGGTCGAAATGCAAAGTGATCGCCGTCTTGAAGGGCTCGATTTCCGCCATCTGCTCGGCAGTTGCCAGCGAGTCGAGCGATACCCCGAACAGCACCAGCAATATGATGTACTTGATGGCCCACATGCGCTCGTGCCAGGCGAACGGGACGGTGTACTGAGGCACTTTCAGCTTGCGGGCAATCTCGTTGATCAGCTCCTGAAGGGCGCCGAAAGGACAAAGCCAGCCGCAATAGACAGCCCGCCCCCAGAGCAACACAATACCGGCCACCACAGACCAGAGCACAAACAGCATCGGATCAATCAGAAACGTTTCCCATTTGAAGCCACTGATCAGGCTGTTCACAAAGGTCAGCACGTTGACGATCGATAGCTGTCCCAGTGCGTACCAGCCAATAAAGAACAGGGTGTAAACGAGGAAGCCGTGGCGAATCCAGCGCATCATCTTCGGTTTCTGAACCAGCCAGTCCTGGAAGAACAGGATGAACAGTAGTACCAGGATACCCAGCCCCAGAACCGTGATCTGGAAGTCTTTCTGATACCAAACCTGCACCCACAACGGCTGCTCTTCCAGCCACTCTTCTTCGGTCAACACCGGTTCCGCACGTGTGTAATACTGATCCGGCAACTGATACTCCAGCGGCACCACCGCAAATTCACTGTCCAGCGGGCCGGTCTGGCGCTTGATGGTCAGCTCCAGGGACCAGGGCGTACCCGGATCAAAGTTGTATTGCTGGCGGACAATAAAAATGGCCATCTCCGGCAGTCTCGGCATGCCCTCCATATAGACATCGCTGAGCCGGTAGTAATCAAGATCACGGAAGTTGAATGTGTCACCGAATTGACGGATTTGTACCCGGTCAAAAATACCACCTCGCACATAGCCTGAACCGCGGAAGGAATAGGTGCCATCCGCCATCACAGCAATCGCGTGCTCACCGTCTTTCAACTCCGACATCAGCCATTCATACTGCTTGTCACCTAGCAGGTTTCTGCCAATGTCCGGGACATCCAGATAAGCTGCATAGAGGTCAATGAACGTATCATCCCTCTGCTCCGGAGCAGCCGTTTCTATACCTTCCGCCGGGCCACCTTTAAACGCATCATCCACCATACCCCGGGTCAACTTGAGTCGGCGGATGGACCCATCCCCGGTCAACTGTTCCCAGTTCCTGTCTTCGTAGGCGCTCATGTCAACTTCGGCAATCGGCGGGCGCTTGCTGCCTTTGGCCACGTCAATCAGGCCCAACTCCCCGCCGACACGGTGAGCGGTCCGCATGATGACCTCATTAATAACCATTACTGTAACCGTTGCGCCCGACAGGCCATCTACCGCAACACGACGCTCGGATGACTTGCCACCTACCGTTACACGTTGGTCTGCTTTCAGCCCGGCGTACTGGTCGGTGAAGTCATGCATTTTTTGCTCGGGAATACCGATCAGCAGGATCGGCTCATCGTGGTGAATAACCTTGGCACCCTTGATCTCACCCTCGGCATCCAGAACCACCATGGCGTTCAGGGGCTTGCCGGAATAGGCGGGAGTCTGCACGAAGTCGAGAGTCTGATAGGCATAACCGACCAGCTCATCACCGGCATACAGCTCCTGAATGGCTCGATTCTCTTCGCGGGGCTGAAACTCGGTGACTTCAGGCATCGCCTTTTCAATAACCTGGCGACCGGAAACCGGCTCATAGTCTTTCAGAGGCATGGCCGTAGCTGCCGACGCAAAAGCCACCAGCAGGACAAAACAGAGACGCAAACCGGATATCACTAAAACCCCCAACTCTTATCGAATACAACTAAGGGTGGACCAAAAATGAGAAAAATCAAATACCTCTATTTGAATAGCCCGGGCCGGCCAGAATCCCTGACCGGCCCGGCACACCTCGTGATTACTGGCTGATCGCCACCAGCCTTTGAGGATCGGAAATGAACAACTTGCTGCGATTTACCCGTACCAATCCGTTGGATTTGAGATCCGCAAGAATGCGCGAGAAAGTCTCTGGCTGCATGGCTAGCCGAGACGCCACCAGGCATTTAGGCAGCGGCAACTCAACTTCACCACCTTCATGGACACCATTAGGCAGCAAATCGATAAGGTAACGAATCAGCCGGTCCCGGGCATTCTGGACGGTCATGATTTCAAGGTCGTGGAAACGGGTGACCGCGCGCATGGCGTAGTGGCGAAGAGCAGCCTGGGCATAATCCGGATTCTCGGTCAGCAGATCCTGATAGGCCTTTACCGGAATCATCAGTACTTCACTGGATTTGAGCGCTTCGGCGTAACAGGCGTACTTTGGCGGATCGGCATAGATCATGACTTCGGCGAAACAGTCACCAGGCGCGATACTATCGAGCGTACGGTCTATGCCGGAAGAGTCCAGACGATACAGGCGCAGGCGCCCGGAGATCACAAAGAAAAAGTGATGAGCCGGCATATCTTGCCGGTACAACAACTGATGATGTCCGAGCCGGATGCGACGGGACTGCTGGATTAAACCAGCCAGATCTTCCGGCTGCATTGAGCTGAAAAGTGTGTGGCTGCGCAGGGCTTCCAGACCGTCTTCTTCATCCAAAAGATTATTCACAGCAACAAGGACCGGTTTTCTGAATCGATTGTCGGCGGGTTGTGTCATGGCCATGGAAGTATCCTCTGTGCATATTCATGCATTCAAAATCCTGTTTTTTGATACTAGAAGGATACTCCTTAAAAATCGCTCCCCCGATGGGGGTAGAAGTGCATATCTTCCTCAGCATTTGACTTAACTCAATAATTCGCACCGCTAACTATCAATCTGCCGTGTCGTTGCTGGCTCTTTCAGGCACCGTTATGCAGGAGCGACCTTCGCTCTTCCCGCCGAAGGTCCCTGGCAAACAACAGAAGACTCGCACTCAGCAGCAAAAACAGAATCATGAACACAGCCGTTCGGACACCCAACCACTGATTAACGGCACCAAAGAGAACGGGCAACACAAACGCAACCGAACAGGCAGCCACCAATAGAAAGCCGGCAAACAAAGCTGCCTCGCGCCGATTGGCCAGAATCACCATGCGCTGAAGACTCCCCATGGCGCACCCCATGGCAACGCCCAGCATCACCACCAGCACAGCTTCAACCGCTAGCGGCAAGGCAAACTCTATGGAAACAACACCCTCCACCCCGCGAATGAACAGCGTCATGGGCGGGTACGACAACACGCCCAGGGCAAGCAGGCACACGGACAACGAGCGGGCGGCTACCCGGGCACTGCCAAAATGATCCGACAATCCGCCGCCGGCAATCTGGGCCAGAGCGCCAGGAATCACAAACCACTGAGCCAGGCTCGCACCCGCACCCAACTGCAACCTGAACTGGGCCGAGAGAAAATCCGGCAACCAGAGCGCCAACGCAAAGAAGCTGCCAGCCACCACGCCAAAATAGAGGCACAGCGGCAGGGTTCGCCCATTACGGAGCAAATTCAGTAAACCGTGGGGCGGTGCCTTTAGAGACGGTTCACGGCTGGACGGATCATCGTCCGTGACCATGACCAGCAACGCGATAACCAGCAACAGGACCACCAGATAGGCCAGTGGGACGCCCTGCCAGGAAAACGCGCTATGGAAAAGGGGAACAAGATAGTAGGTGAAGCCGGCACCGGTTACGCCGGCACCAAAAACGCCGAGCACCAGCCCCATATGCCGGGCTTCGCAATGACTCGTAATAAACTGAAGACCGGCGCTGTAAAATCCACCGGCCAGGCCCAAGCCACTTGCCGCAACCAGGTAGCCCAGAAAACTGTCAGCAATCAGCAGTAAAACCATGCACAATGCCAACCCAACAAGGCACCAGAGCATGACCGCGCGGGCACCGTATCGCTGTGCAGCCAGCCCTGCGGGAATCGCCAAAAGCGCACTCACAGCCATTGGCGCGGCCAGCAAAACACCAAACTGAAGGCTGGTCAGGGCAAGTTCGGCCCGCAGGTGCACACCAACAACGGCAAACAGCGTCCAACAGCCCGCTGCAATCACAAAGCCCGTCACCGCCAGCGGAAGAATGATCGCCAGCGATGCAAACCTGTCATCTTCCCGTTCCTGTTGAGCGTGCATTCCGTTACCCTTTTAAAACCAACTGTCAGTGTCAACTTTTGCCAGTCGAAGGGTCAAAGGCTATGATGGGATACCACCAATTGGGGTAATTGACTATCCTCAAGGAGGTATCCGAAATCCGGGTTCTGGGCCATACTCCCATCCGGTCAGACAAGCTTTCGACACACACCGGGCAAAGACATTTCATGACATCCAGAAGCCCTCTAGTAAACCGGCTCGCCCTAGTGATCAGTGCCATCGTGCTGACCGCGATTGTCAGCATGGCGTCGACGCTTGCGGTCTCCAACAGCATCGAAGGTAACGCCACTGCCATTAACGTTGCCGGCTCGCTGCGGATGGGCGCATTTCAGCTTGTGGCCCGTTCCGGCGCAATTGGCCTGGAGAACGGTGAAGCCTTTACCCTTGAGCGCATTGAGAGTTACCAGGAACGTCTTTCGGACAGTACGATTTCCCGCTCTATTCCCGGTACCGATGATCACCCTCTGGCTCAACAGTACCGCTTGGTGCTGGAAACCTGGCACGGTCGGCTCAGGCCCCTGATTGAAGCTCACACAGCCGGTACGCCCATTACCCCCGCGATGGTCTCTGCAGTTGAGCAGTACACCGGACAGGTAGACACTCTGGTTCTCATGCTTGAACAACGTACCGAAGCGCGAATCGACTTACTGCACGTGATTCAGATCATCAGCATGGTGTTTTCGGTATTGATTGTTATTGCTCTCTTTCTCGACTTGAAGAACCGGGTCTTGCGCCCCTTAAGGAAGCTTGTAGGCATCGCAACCGCCGTAGGCGAACAAGACTTTTCACAAAAAGCCGACCTCAAGGGCACTGACGAACTTGCTCGGTTGGGGCAGGCATTTGACCAGATGACCAGCGAACTGGCCCTCACCTATCACCAGCTTGAAGACAAAGCGCGGCAAAAAACCGAAGAGCTCGAAATCAGCCACGCCGCATTGCAGGTGATGCACTCTGCCAGCCGAAGCCTGTTTGCCAACCACGACCTGTGCAGTGGCGCCATTCCCATGCTGCAGGAGATTGAGCAACTGCTGAGCATTGGTCCAATCCGGCTGTATCTGCATGACAAAGAGTCAGACCGACCGGTGGAGGCCGTTACCACCGCTACCGACAAGCGTCCGTTTTACTGCCGGGACCATCATTGCAACGCCTGCCTGGTCACCCCGGAGGTCTATGACGAATTGCCAATGGAGAACAATGATGGCCGACGATTGCTGTTACCTATTCGCACGCCGGGCCACCTGCTGGGCACGCTGGAAGTCTGGTACCCCGCCGACAAAGGCCTGCCGGATACGTCCCGCAGACTACTGGAAACTCTGACAGACCAGTTGGCCACGGCGATCTTCCTTGAGAAGCAGATTACCGAGGAGCAGCAGCTGACCCTGGCCGAGGAGAGAACCGTCATTGCCCGTGAGCTGCACGACTCGCTGGCCCAGTCGCTGTCTTACCTCAAAATGCAGGTCACACGACTGCGGCGCCTGGACATCGGCGGCGACCAGAAACCGGTGCACGACGACATTCTCGATGAACTCAGCACCGGCCTGAACAGCGCTTACCGACAGCTCCGGGAGTTGCTGGCTACCTTCCGGCTCAAGCTCGACACGCCCGATCTGGCATCCGCATTGCGTAAAACCATTGACGAGTTTTCAGAGCGCTTGGGCAAGCCCATTGAGTTTGAATACAATCTTCCGCCTCAGACACTGTCGCCCAACGAAGAAATTCACACCCTGCAGATTATCAGAGAGGGCTTGGCCAACGCTGTCAAACACGCTGATGCTACCGACATATCGGTACAGGTGATGTTCGAATCCCCAGGCGTGCGCGCGTGCATCCGGGATAACGGTAAAGGCTTGCCCGGTGGCGACCAGCCGGTCAATCACTATGGCCTGATCATCATGGCAGATCGTGCCCGCACCCTGGGCGGTAAGATTCAGGTACGCAACCGGGATGATGGCGGCGTGGAAGTCGCATTAACCTTCGTGCCCAAAAGCCGCAACCTGATTCCGACCCAGACGACGCCGGCCTGAGCCAACACACATTACTAACGAGAGAAACCATGGCTGACACACCCGCAAGCATCCTGCTGATTGACGATCACCCGCTGCTCCGACAGGGCATTAAACAGTTGATAGGCATGGAAGATGACATGGCCGTTGTTGGCGAGGCCAGTAACGCAGCTGAAGGCATAGAACTGGCGATGCACCTTGAGCCAGATTTGATCCTGATGGACCTGAACATGCCGGAAATGGACGGCATACAG
>DATGQY010000018.1:0-26496 GCA_035303925.1 Marinobacter sp.
TAACGCACACATTCAGAACGAACGGGAACCGATATGCGCAGTCATTATTGCGGTGGGATCAACGAATCCCACATTGATCAGGAAGTCACACTCTGCGGTTGGGTACACCGCCGCCGTGACCACGGTGGGGTTATCTTCCTGGATCTGCGGGATCGGGATGGTATGTCTCAGGTGGTTGTTGACCCGGACACCCCGGAAAGCTTCAGCCTGGCCGAGAAAGTTCGCAGCGAGTTTGTGGTCAAAGTAACCGGCCGCGTGCGTCGCCGCCCAGCCGGCACCGAAAACAACAACATGCCGACCGGCCAGGTCGAGCTGTTGGGTAAAGAACTGGTCATCCTGAACGCTGCCGCCACACCGCCGTTCCCGCTTGATGAACACGTAGACGTGGGTGAAGACGTTCGCTTACGTTACCGCTTTATTGACCTGCGCCGTCCGGAAATGATCAATCGTTTGCGCTTCCGCTCCCGGGTTACCAGCTACATCCGTAACTTCCTGGACAGCCGCGGCTTCATGGACGTGGAAACGCCCATTCTGACCCGTGCCACCCCGGAAGGTGCCCGCGACTACCTGGTCCCGAGCCGGACCCACGAAGGCTCATTCTTTGCGCTGCCCCAGTCGCCGCAGCTGTTCAAGCAGATGTTGATGGTGTCTGGTGTTGACCGCTACTACCAGATCGCCAAATGCTTCCGTGACGAAGACCTGCGTGCCGATCGTCAGCCAGAGTTTACCCAGGTCGACATCGAGGCCTCTTTCATTGACGAAGAGATCCTGATGAACCTGAACGAAGAGATGATTCGTTCACTGTTCAAAGACGTTCTGGATATTGAGCTGCCGGAATTCCCGCGTATGCCGTATTCCGAAGCCATGCAGCGTTATGGCAGTGACAAGCCGGATCTGCGCATCCCGCTGGAGCTGCAGGACGTAGGCGATCTGGTAGAAGGCGTGGACTTCAAGGTTTTCGCTGGCCCCGCCAAAGATCCCAAGGGCCGTGTTGCAGCCCTTCGCGTGCCGAAAGGCGGCGAGCTGAGCCGCAAGCAGATCGACGATTACACCAAGTTCGTCGGCATCTACGGTGCCAAGGGCCTGGCTTACATCAAGGTCAATGAGTTGGCCAAGGGCGTCGAAGGCCTTCAGTCTCCGATCGTGAAATTCCTGGGTGATGACGTCGCCATGGCGATCATCGAGCGCGTCGGAGCTGAAGACGGCGACATCGTGTTCTTCGGTGCCGACAAAACCACCGTTGTTAACGAAGCCCTGGGTGCACTGCGGATTCGTGTAGGTCACGACCTGAAGATGTTGACCTGCGAATGGGCACCCATGTGGGTGGTCGACTTCCCGATGTTCGAGGAAACCCCGGACGGCGGCCTGACTGCGATTCACCACCCGTTCACCGCACCGTCGTGCAGCCCCGAAGAGTTGGCAGCCGACCCGGCAAACGCACTGTCCCGCGCTTACGACATGGTGTTGAACGGTACCGAACTGGGCGGTGGTTCCATCCGTATCCACGACGGCACCATGCAGGAAACGGTGTTCCGTATCCTGGGCATTGGTGAAGAAGAAGCGCGCGCCAAGTTCGGCTTCCTGCTGGATGCACTGAAGTTCGGTTGTCCGCCACACGGTGGTTTGGCGTTTGGCCTGGATCGTCTGGTGATGTTGATGACCGGTTCGTCTTCCATCCGTGACGTGATTGCCTTCCCGAAAACCCAGAGTGCGACCTGTCTCATGACTCAGGCTCCGGGTGAAGTCGACGAAAAACAGCTGAAAGAGCTGCATATCCGTCTGCGCCATTCCGCCAAGGCTGTCGAAGGCAACAAAGCAGAAGACAAAGAGTAACGGCTTGAGGCCGGGGGTGGCGTTGCCACTCCCGGTCAGGCCATACTGATTTGACTCATGCACCTCTGAGGGCAGGCGGATGCCAATCATCCTGGGGGTCGACCCTGGCTCCCGAATCACCGGCTATGGAATCATCCGGGTTGAAGGTCGCCAGATCGAGTACATCGACAGCGGCTGCATCCGGGTGGGTGAGAAACCCATGGCTGAGCGCCTGCAGACCATTTTTCACAGCCTTGCGGTACTGATCGGCGAATACCGCCCGGAAGAGTTTGCCATCGAACAGGTCTTCATGGCCCGGAATCCGGATTCCGCCCTCAAGTTGGGGCAGGCTCGGGGTGCGGCAATCGTCAGTGCTGCCAATAGTGGCCTGGCGGTACATGAATACTCGGCCCGGCAGGTAAAGCAGGCGGTAGTGGGCACCGGTGGTGCTGACAAGGCTCAGGTTCAGCACATGGTTCAGGCCCTGTTGGGCTTGTCCCGAAAGCCCCAGGCTGACGCAGCGGACGCCCTGGCCATTGCCCTGTGCCACGCCCATATGAACCAGAGCATGCTGAAGCTGGCCGGGGCTGGCGGAAAGGTCAGAGGCGGGCGTGTCCGGCGACAATAACAGGCTCAACAAAGCCACAGGAGACCTGCTTTGATTGGTCGTATCCGAGGAATACTGGTAGAAAAGACCCCAGGCCATGCACTGGTTGAATGTTCCGGGCTGGCTTACGAAATCGACATTCCCTACACCACCTTCTTCCACCTGCCGGAAATCGGGCAGGAAGTCACTCTCCATACCCATTTTGCGGTGCGTGAAGACGCTCAAAGCCTCTATGGCTTTGCTGCAAGGCTCGATCGTAACCTGTTCCGGTTGCTCATCAAGGTCAACGGCGTGGGTCCCAAAATGGCAGTCGGAATACTCTCGGGTCTGGATGCCCAGCAATTTATTCGCTGTGTTGAAGCTCGGGATGTCAATTCCCTGGTTAAATTGCCCGGTGTCGGCAAGAAAACGGCGGAACGGTTGCTGATCGAAATGGCGGATCGCATTGGCCAGCTGGAAGGGCAGTTTGTGACTTCTCTGCCGGAGATGTCGGCCGGTGCCGGAGCGTCTGACGCCAAAGCGGTGGGTCCGGACCCGAGGGAGGAAGCGGAAGCCGCCTTGATTGCACTGGGCTACAAACCCCAGGAAGCGGCGAAGGCCATCAGCAAAGTCGCCGAGCCGGAGATGACCAGCGAGGCACTGATCAGGCTGGCGCTGAGAAACATGATTCCAGCCGGGTAACCCCGGCTTTTTTGTGTCGCATCATGACACTAATGTGTATAGAGCGTAACGTGACTCAACGCACGCCCTTTGTACAATTGGTGCAACCTGAAGTTCAGGTAGACCAGCGGGCACGTTGTATATTCCCAGCAAGCGGATAATGCCATGATCGAATCGGACCGACTGATAACGGCAAAAGCCGGAGAATACGAGGAAGTGCATGACCGGGCCATTCGCCCGACGCTGCTGTCGGAATACGTTGGTCAGCCGACCGTTCGAGAGCAGATGGAAATTTTCATCTCTGCTGCCCGTGCCCGTCAGGAAGCGTTGGACCACGTGCTGATTTTTGGTCCTCCCGGGCTGGGTAAAACCACGCTGGCCAATATCATTGCCAACGAGATGGGTGTTTCCATCAAAACCACTTCAGGTCCGGTGCTTGAGAAGGCGGGTGATCTGGCGGCCATGCTGACCAATCTGGAGGAAGGCGACGTTCTCTTTATCGATGAGATCCATCGCCTGAGTGCAGCCGTTGAAGAAGTGTTGTATCCGGCCATGGAAGACTACCAGCTGGATATCATGATTGGCGAAGGCCCGGCTGCGCGCTCCATCAAGCTGGACCTGCCACCGTTCACCCTGGTGGGTGCAACGACCCGGGCAGGCCTGTTGACCTCACCGCTGCGGGATCGCTTCGGAATCGTTCAGCGGCTGGAGTTCTATAACACCGCGGACCTTACCCACATTATTGCTCGTTCGGCGCGCCTGTCCTCGGTCACGATTGATGACGCCGGTGCCTTTGAAATTGCCCGCCGTTCCCGTGGTACACCCCGAATTGCCAATCGCCTGTTACGCAGGGTGCGTGATTTTGCAGAGGTTCGCTCTGATGGTCGGATCACGTCCGAGATAGCAGACCAGGCCCTCAATATGCTGAAGGTAGACAGTCAGGGGTTCGATCACATGGACCGACGCCTGCTGTTGGCGATGATCGAGAAATTCGATGGCGGCCCGGTTGGGGTGGAAAGCCTGGCAGCAGCCATCAGTGAAGAGCGCGGCACCATTGAAGACGTGCTGGAGCCGTTTCTGATCCAGCAGGGGTTCATGCTACGGACACCGAGAGGGCGTATGGTGACTTCCAGTGCCTACCAGCACTTTGGAGTGGTGCCGCCAAAATCGGGCAGGGAGGCTGATGGCTTTGAGTGATGCCGCCGGTGGTAGCGTGTTTGAACTACCTATCCGGGTGTATATAGAAGATACGGATGCTGGTGGTATTGTCTTTCATGCGAAATATCTTCACTACATGGAGCGTGCCCGCACTGAGTGGGTTCGCAGCCGGGGCGTTGGTCTCAGAGCTGGCCTGCAGGAGAACACCAGCTACGTGGTGCAGAAAATGAATCTGCATTTTGTGCAGCCTGCGAGGCTTGATGATCAATTGATTGCCACCGCGGAGCCGGTTGCCTCGTCACGGGTCTGGATGACGTTTCGCCAGCAGATTCTGCGGGCTGAGAGCCGGCAATTGCTGTGTGAGGCCGAGGTGCGGGTAGCCTGTGTTGCACTGGATACCGGGAAGCCACGGCGGTTGCCTGAAAATATGCAGAAAATTCTTAAGAAAGCACTTTAATTATCTGAAAACTATAGACACTTGTTCAGGAGTATACAGTGGAATCGGAACTTTCAGTCTGGCATCTGATCGCAAATGCAGGGATTCTGGTGCAGCTGGTGATGTTGTTGCTGGTATTGGCGTCTGTCGTGTCCTGGGCACTGATCTTTCAGCGCGTTCAGGTCTACCGCAAGGCCAAACAGGCGCAGTTGGCATTTGAAGAGCGCTTCTGGTCGGGCATGGATCTTGGCCAGTTGTATAAGGACGTTAACGCAAACCCCACGCCGTTTTCAGGTATGGAGGCGGTCTTTCGTGCCGGTTTCAAGGAATTCTCACGGTTGCGCCAACAGAGCCGGGACGCCGATGCGGTGATGGAAGGGGCCCAGCGTGCCATGCGCGTAGCCTTCTCCCGTGAGCAGGAGCGTCTTGATATGCACTTGCCGTTTCTTGCCACGGTAGGCTCAACCAGCCCGTATGTCGGCCTGTTCGGTACGGTCTGGGGCATCATGAACTCTTTCCGCGGGCTTGCCCAGGTTCAGCAGGCCACATTGGCCACCGTGGCGCCAGGCATTTCCGAGGCGTTGATCGCCACGGCTATGGGTCTGTTTGCAGCGATCCCCGCGGTTATTGCCTACAACCGGTTCTCGACCATGTCGGATGCCTTGCTGAAGAATTACGAAACCTTCGCAGAGGAATTTTCCAGCATTCTCCACCGCCGGGTACACAACTCAGACCAGGCCGGCGTGTAATGCCGGATCAGGAAAAGGGGAGGGTGACAGTATGAAAGGCATGGGAATGATGCCTCAGCAGCGGCGCAAGCCGATGTCTGAAATCAACGTTGTACCCTACATCGACGTCATGTTGGTGTTGCTGGTGATCTTCATGGTGACTGCGCCCATGCTCACCCAGGGTGTAAAGGTGGACCTGCCGGAAACGACGTCGGAACCGATTCAGCAGGACAAGGATGTGGAGTCGATAACCGTATCCGTTGACAGCAACGGCGCTTACTACCTTGAAGTCGGTGACAACAGCAGTGATCCCATGGCCCTTGACGAAGTTCGTGAGCAAGTGGCGAAAATTCTGTCCCAGCGTGCTAACAGCGAAGTGTTGGTGCGAGGAGACGAATTTGTTGATTACGGGGTCGTAGTACGGCTGATGGCCGAATTGCAGGCTGCCGGGGCTTCAGGCATTGGCCTGATTACAGACGCGCCTCAGGATCGGCCTTAACAGGGTGGCAAGATTGTTGTGAAGGGTCACGAAAGGGACACTATAAGTACAGACAGCAGCTCTCTGAAATCGCCTGTTGCGATGTCGGTGGTGCTGCACCTGCTGATCGTGGTGATTGCGCTTGCGGGATGGTCCTGGACCAATCCTGTGCAGGAGCCCGAGCCCAGAAGTATCGCGGCGCGGTTGATCAGTCCTGAGCCCCGGCCCAGTCCGGTGGTGGATGAACAGGATCAGCAGAAAAAAGATCAGGAGCGGCGTGCCGAGGAAGAAAAACAGCGGCAGCAAGTAGAAGCTGAGCGCAAACGTCAGCAGGAAGAGCAAGCGCGCAAAGAAGCAGAGCGAAAGGCTCAGGCGCAGGCGCAGCAGAAAGAGCAAGAGCGCAAGCAACAAGAAGCCCAGGCCAGGGAAAAGGCGGAGCAGCAGGCGCGCGAAAAAGAAGCGGCCCGCAAGAAAGCGGAAGCGGAAGCCAAAGAGCGGGAGCGCCAGAAGGCGGAGCAGGAGCGGAAGCGGCAGGAAGAGGCCAAACGCAAGGCTGAGGAAGAGAAGCGGCGCCAGGAAGAACAGCGCCGTAAAGAAGAGGCCGAGCGTCAGCGTCGTGAAGAAGAGGCGCGGAAGGAAGCAGAGCGTAAACGGCAGGAAGCTGAACGCCGTTTGCGAGAACAGCAGCTTGATGCGCTGGCAGACGAAGCCCTGAAGGCTCAGGAGGCCGAGGCTCGAAGACAGCGTGAAGCAGAAGCGGCCCGCGCCAGAGAGGCGCAGATGTTGACCGACAGTGAAAAGTACCAGGCATTGATCCGTGAGCGGTTGAGCCAAGCCTGGTATCCGCCCTCGTCAGCAACCGAGAACATGACGGCGCGGCTTCAAATTACGCTGCTGCCCACGGGGGAACTGGCCAGCGTGAAACTGGTCGGTAGCAGTGGCAACACGGCTTTTGATAATTCGGCGCTGGGTGCCGTACGTTCGTTGAACCGTTATCCGGTGCCGGATGACCGGGACATTTTCGAACGTTACTTCCGGCAGTTTACGATTGAATTCAATCCGCAACGGCTGCGGTGAGGCTGAAGATGTTTATAACCAGAGATTCGAGTACTGGCAAGGCAATACGCAACACGGCTCTGCTGGGTTGGCTGGTGGTGATGCTGATGGCAGCATCAACCGCAAGGGCAGAGCTTCTGATTCGAATCACCGAAGGCGCCAACGCGGCGATTCCGGTTGCGGTGGTTCCGTTTGCGGAAAGTGGCGCGATGCCGTCCGGAGAAAAGGTGAGCAGTATCGTACAGGCTGATCTCACCATGAGCGGTGAATTCCGCCCCCTGGAGCCGGCAAAGATGCTCAGTCTCCCGTCCAAACGTTCGGAGGTGTACTTCCGGGACTGGCGCCTGCTGGGCCAGCGGTATGTTCTGGTGGGTGAGCTGACGCGCAGTGGTGAGCGTGTTCAGGCCCGTTACGAACTGTTTGATGTTAATCGCGAACAGCGGATTCTGGGTGAAACCGCCGGTGCTTCCGCCAACAGTATCCGATCCCTCGCTCACCACATCAGTGACAGGGTGTATGAAGCCATTACCGGCGAGCCGGGCGTGTTCTCCACCAAGTTGGCCTACATAACTCTGGCGGTAACCGGCGATGAAAGTGTGTATCGCCTTCAGGTCAGTGATATTGACGGTCAGCGCTCCAAGATTCGCCTTGAAAGTCGGGAGCCGATTCTGTCGCCGGCCTGGTCACCGGATGGCAAAAAACTCGCCTACGTCTCTTTCGAAACCGGTAAACCCGCTATTTTCGTGCATGAGCTGGCCAGTGGTGAGCGAACCAAGGTGGCGGACTTCCCGGGCCTCAATTCCGCACCGTCCTGGTCGCCTGATGGTGAGTCACTGCTGATGACACTGTCCAGAGACGGCAATGCCGAAATCTATGAGATGGATCTGGCAAGCGGGAATACCACCAAGCTGACAAGTCACTGGGCCATTGATACGGAAGCCGTCTGGGACCATGCCGGGCGTGGAATTTACTTCACGTCTGACCGGTCTGGGGGGCCGCAGATCTATCACATGGAACGCCCGGGCGCAGAACCTCGCAGAATTAGCTTCGGTAGCCGTTACAACGCAAGGGCGCGACCGGATGCCAAAGGGGATTACGTTTACTACGTGCATCAACGCGAAAGTACGTTTCATATTGCCCGCAGAAACCTGAAAACAGATGAGGAGAGCATTATTACCCGTACAGGGTCTGATGAGTCTCCGAGTGTATCACCCAACGGTCGTATGCTGATTTACGCAACCCAGCAGGGTGGCAAAGGCGTGTTGACCGTTGTCGCTGCTGACGGTGGTGCGGCCTACAGCCTGCCAGCGTCTGAAGGTGAAGTAAGAGAACCGGCGTGGGGGCCGATCAGTCGCTGACCACCCCGTTATTTTTTTGGAAAGCAAACATCAGAAAGAAGGAAGTGAATTATGAAAGTGTCTGCACAAAACAAGGTATTTGCTCTGTTGTTGTCATTCGGCCTGGTAGCCGGTTGTAGCTCCACTGGCGAAACTGTGGATGATGGCGGCTACGGCTCGGACGTCGCAGCAATTGATCAGGACGGCGGTTCAACCGTCTATGGTGGCGCAGAGGGTGATGGGGTTTCATCGTCTTCTCTGAGCGATGAGGAGCGTCAGGAAGCTCGCGCCCAGGCGGAGCAGGAAGCCCTGCGCAACATCACCACTTTCTACTTTGATTTCGATACCTCGGAAATCAAACAGGATGCCCGTGATGTACTGGTTGCACACGCCCGATACCTGGCAAGCAACCCGCGCCAGCAGGTTCGCCTGGAAGGTCACGCTGACGAACGCGGTACCAAAGAGTACAACCTTGCTCTGGGTGAGCGTCGCGCCAACGCGGTTGAGCGATTCCTGGTGGTAAACGGTGCTTCCCGTGGCCAGATTGAAACCGTAAGCTATGGTGAAGAGAAGCCAGTTGTGCGCGGCTCCAGTGAAAGTGCCTGGGCTCAGAACCGTCGCGTTGAGCTGATTTTCCAGTAAACAGAGTCAATAACCGGACCTACCCATGAGAAAACAACTCATGGCGGCCGTGCTGATCCCGCTGGGCTTTGGCCTGGCGGGTGTCGCTTTCGCACAGTCGTCTACCCCCGCGTTCCAGAACAATGCTTCAGAAGCCCAGCGCAAAGCCGGAAACAACCAGGCAACCGCAGAGTTGTTTTACATGATTCAGCAGCTTCAGAGCGATGTGCGGCGGCTTCAGGGCAGAGTAGAAGAGCAGCAGCACGAAATCAGTAAACTCCAGCAGCAGGGCAGGGATCGTTATGTCGATCTCGATCAGCGTATTCTGGATTTGTCGAAGGCTGTGGAAGACCAGCAGTCGGTACCTGAGGCGAGTCGCGGCGGCGAAACGTCAGGCAATTCCGGCAAACCCGCTGCCACTCGGGATTATCGCTCTCCGGAGCCGGAAGAGCAGCAGGCCTATAACGCAATTATCGACCTGATACGCAACAAGAAAGACTACGATACAGCCATTTCCCGCCTGTACGAGTTCACAGACAAGTACCCCGAAGGTGACCTGACCGTTAATGCCTATTACTGGTTGGGCGAAGTGTATCTGGCCAAGCCTCAGCTTGAGCAGGCGAAACAGGCGTTTACCATCGTGGCGACCCGCTACGGCGATCATCGGAAGGCGGCCGACGCCGTCTACAAGCTTGGGGTGACCCTGGACCGCCTGGGAGAAAAGGCCGAAGCCAAGAGACGGATGCAGTCGGTATTGGATAGCTATCCGGATTCCGGAGCGGCAGAGTTGGCCCGTAAATTTCTCGGGGCTTCGTGAGGCTGTTCACATATTCACCGGGTTGATCGCCTGTTGAACAGTGAGGGAAAAAAACTGATGAATCCCGAAAAAAGGGGTTGATCAGCAAAAAAATATCAGTAATATGTGCGCCTCGTTTGGGTCGTTAGCTCAGTTGGTAGAGCAGTTGGCTTTTAACCAATTGGTCGAAGGTTCGAATCCTTCACGACCCACCAAATTCAGAACAACGGGGTGTGCCCTGTTGTTCGCCGGATGAAAAGCCGGCACGCCAGTTATGGGTCGTTAGCTCAGTTGGTAGAGCAGTTGGCTTTTAACCAATTGGTCGAAGGTTCGAATCCTTCACGACCCACCAACACAGCAAAGCCGACGTTCAGGGTTTTGCCTGAAAAAGAGCCTCCGGGCTCTTTTTTTTTGCCTGATGGCTACCACGGGCATGTTGCAGCTTCATGAATTCAGTGATGGAAGTGATATACTCCGCAGGTAATGTTTAACTCAGAGACCCAGCGATGACACGAGCGCAAGACCGTATCCTTGTTCAGGAACACCTGGCCCACGCGGCGGAACCCAAGCCTCTGAGTGCCAGTGAAAAGGCTGACCTTGAAGCCCGCATCAAGCAGGCACTGATTGATCAGGATGCCGTGCTGGTTGCACATTACTACACCGATCCCGACATTCAGCGTCTTGCTGAAGAAACCGGTGGTTGTGTTGCCGATTCCCTTGAAATGGCGCGCTTCGGTAATCAGCATCCCGCCAGGACCGTTGTTGTGGCCGGAGTCCGGTTTATGGGAGAAACCGCGAAGATTCTGAACCCCGAAAAGCGGGTGCTGATGCCTACCCTGGAAGCGACCTGTTCGCTGGACGTGGGTTGCCCGGCCGACGAGTTTTCCGAGTTCTGTGATCAGCACCCTGATCGTACCGTGGTGGTGTACGCCAACACGTCTGCTGCGGTTAAAGCCAGGGCAGACTGGGTTGTGACTTCAAGCTGCGCCCAGGCGATTGTGGAAAGCCTGGACGCCAAAGGAGAGAAAATCCTGTGGGCCCCGGACAAGCACCTCGGTCATTATGTGCAGAAAACCACCGGAGCTGACGTGCTGCTGTGGGATGGTTCATGCATTGTGCATGAAGAATTCAAGTCTCGCGGCCTGGAAGACCTCAAGGCGCTCTATCCGAATGCCGCTGTGCTGGTGCACCCTGAGTCTCCGGATTCCGTGGTGGAAATGGCCGATGTGGTGGGGTCAACGTCCCAGCTTATCCATGCCGTGCAAACACTGCCGAATGATGAATTTATTGTGGCCACCGATAACGGCATTTTCTACAAAATGCAGCAGTTGGCGCCTGAGAAAACGCTGATTGAGGCGCCTACTGCAGGCAACGGGGCCACCTGCCGAAGCTGTGCTCATTGCCCCTGGATGGCGATGAACGGGCTGGTCAACCTGCTGCATGTACTTGAAAACGGCGATCAGGAAGTGCTTGTAGATCCAGCGCTGAGAGAAGATGCGTTGCGGCCCCTGCGTCGTATGCTGGATTTCACCGCGAGCATGAACCAGAAAGTGGCCGGCAACGCCTGATCTGATCAGCCTGACGCTTCGGTTTCAGGAGTTGTTGGCGTCCTGAATGCGGCTGGCGATATCGCCCAGTCGCTCGTTTACAACCTGCCTCTCTGCCGACCCGGCCGGCAGTTTCTCCTGGGCCTGGCGTAACTGGCGCTGGGCGGACCGGAAGTCTCCCATCAGTACTTCATACTCAGCCCGGGCCCTGTGCACGCCGACAATGTTTCTGGCCATGCCTTCGGCTTCTGCCAGGCGGAGCCAGATCTGATCCCCGGTCGGGCGCTGGCGAGTCAGGTCTTTAAGATGGCTGGCCGCTGCGGCACCGTTTCCATCTGCAATTTCGACTCCGGCCAGCGCCCAGGTGATCGGGTAGTTGCCGGGGTTTCTGGCGAGTGCCGGCTTCAGCAGGGCCCGTGCGTCGTCATAGCGTTTCTGATCGGAAAGAACTTCTGCCAGGGAGACCTGAAAGGTGATTCGGCCGGGGTTCTTGTCGAGAAGATCTCGAAGTATCTTTTCCGCCGCGCTGTATTGGCGGTTCTCCTGATAGGCTACCGCCAGGCCATAACGAATTGCGTCGTTGCGCTCGGCGTCTTCACGTTTGAGGTAAGATTCGAAGACCTCAACAGCGGCATCTGGTGAGGGGGCATAGTGAACCTGCAACCGGCTGCGAATCAGATGATATTCCTGACCATCCGGAATTCTTTCGCTCGTGTACTGTTCGGCGCGGTTCTGAGTGTCTGCTACCCGGCTTTGGGTCAGCGGGTGGGTAGACAGGTATTCAGGCATCTGATTACCTTGCAGGCGGTTCTGGCGCATCATGATTTCGAACATCTCGGGCATCCCTCTTGGGTCCATCCCAGCGCTGGCCAGTATGTCCATGCCTACCCGGTCTGCCTCCTGCTCATGGGCGCGGCTGTACGCGAGCATGTTCTGTACGGCCATGGCCTGGGTGCCTGCGATTGCCGCAATGCCGACGTCAGACTGGGTGACTGCGGAAAGCACGATGCCGGCAATCATGCCGGCCAGGGTGAGTGGTGCGCTGGTTTCCTGTTGTTCCATGCGGCGTGCAAAATGGCGTTGGCTCAGGTGGGCAAGTTCGTGCGCCAGTACAGAGGCAAACTGCTGCTCGGTTGTCGCGCTCAGGAACAGCCCGCCATTCACGCCCACCACACCTCCCGGTACGGCAAAGGCATTGAGTGCCGGACTGTCAATCAATACAAGGCTGAGGTTGCGATCGTCCAGGGGGGCCGAAGGGACCAGGCGATAGATCATGGCGCTGAGGTAGTCGTACACCAGCGGGTCCTGAATTTGCGGGGCCGATCGACGGATGGACGTCATGACCTGTTGCCCGATGTCAGCTTCCTGCTGGCCGGAAATCAAACCGCCGCTGCCACCAATGCTGGGCAGGCTCGAGGGCTGCGCGTTCAGTGCCGGGCTGGCAAGAATCATGGCGATAAATGCTGCTGTTGCTGCGGTCAGCCTCGGCCTGAAACTGGGTTTGAAAAATAGCGTCATGGAATCTGATAATGCCTCGATGTCAGGTTGCCGCTTTGACAGTCCGCTTGCCACTATAGTTCGTGGATGGGCCTGAAAAATGTTCACTGTATTACCAACTCTTGAGATGCAATAGGGTAACACCCTCGGCATAATGCCTGCCGTTTACTGAATGAATATTAATGGTGTGTTCTCAATATGGCTGACCGAACCCTCAATGCAAGCGGCTTGCGCTGCCCGATGCCGCTGCTGAAAACCAAGCTTGAGCTCAACGACATGGTCGTGGGGCAACAGCTGGAGGTGATTGCGACGGATGCCGGGTCAGCTCGGGACATCCCTGCCTACATCAAGTTATCCGCACACGAGCTTCTCAGCCATACGGAAAATAACGGCGAGTACCGGTTCGTGATAAAGTGCGGCGGATAATCTTCGAGGTCCTCCATGGTCAGAATTCTACGCGGTCTTGCTAATAAGTATTTCTCAGATGAAGAAGCGATCATTCTGTTTCTGATTCTGGTCACTGGCACAATATTCATCATCTGGTTCGGAGCCATGCTGGCCCCGGCCATTGCATCACTCATTGTCGCTTTTATCCTGCAGGGCCTGGTGGCCAAGCTCCGTCGAATGGGCGTTCCCGAAATGGCGGCGATTATCGGCGTTTTTCTGGTGTTCCTGGGTGTACTGATCGGCTTTATTTTTGGATTATTGCCACTGGTGTGGACACAGGTAACGACCCTGGCAGGTGAAACGCCCCGGATTATCCGGGAGCTGCAGTCCTACCTGGAACTGCTGCCGAATGAGTACCCACACCTGATCTCGGTAGAGGCCGTTGATGCCATCTATCAGCAGGTATCGGCAGAGGTTGCGCATCTTACCCAGTGGTTGGTGTCGTTTTCGCTATCCAGTATCCCGGATCTCGTTGCTCTGCTTATTTATATGGTTCTGGTGCCGATCCTGGTGTTTTTCTTTCTGAAAGACCGTCAGGTGCTGGTGAATTCTTTCGCCCGGCTCCTGCCCCCTCAGCGCCCCATGATGATTCGCATCTGGCACGAGGTGAACTTGCAGTGTGCAAACTATGTACGAGGCAAAGCGGTTGAGATTCTGATCGTTGGCTCTGTTACCTATGTTGCATTCAAGGTGTTGGGCATGCCCTATGCCGCCTTGCTGTCACTGCTGGTGGGGCTGAGCGTGGTCATCCCGTACATCGGCGCTGCAGTCGTTACCATACCGGTGGCGGTGATAGGTCTGTTTGCATTTGGCTGGAGCAGCCACTTTATCTGGGTGATGGTGGTTTACGGTATTATCCAGGGCCTGGACGGTAACGTGCTGGTCCCCATTCTGTTCTCGGAAGTGAATAATCTGCACCCGGTGGCGATTATTGTTGCGGTGTTGTTCTTCGGCGGGATCTGGGGATTGTGGGGAGTGTTTTTTGCCATCCCCCTGGCAACCATGCTCAAGGCCGTGTTCGCGGCATGGCCGGTGAAGGAGTCCGCTCCCGCACCGGCCATGGATAACTGAGGCAGAACGGCATTGGTTACAGGGTTTTGACGGCCTCCAGGACTTCGTCTGCATGGCCCTTGACCTTGACGCCGCGCCATTCCGAACGCAGCACGCCATGCTTGTCGATCACAAAGGTGCTGCGCTCAATGCCCAGGTGTTCCTTGCCGTAGAGCTTTTTCAGTTTGATGACGTCGAACAGTTTGCACAGGCTTTCGTCTTTGTCTGAAATCAGGTGAAACGGAAACTGGTACTTGGCCCGGAAGTTTTCGTGGGCTTTCAGGCTGTCCCGGGAAACCCCGAATATTTCCGTGTCGAGAGCACTGAATTGCTCCATCCGGTCACGGAAATCCTCGCCTTCGGACGTGCAGCCCGGCGTGTTATCTTTGGGGTAGAAGTAGATAACCACGTTTTTACCCTTCAGGTCGGCTAGGGTAATAGCCTGATCACCGGTGGCCTGGGCCTGAAAATCGGGTACAGGCTGATTCAATGCTACGGATGACATGACATCTCCTTTAATTCCCTTGTGTCAGTTCGAGCCCAACATTACCATATCGGTTTTATTCGGACGGAGTTTTTATGATAACGGGTAGCCTCGTCGCACTGGTCACGCCCATGCATCCAAACGGTGACATTCACTGGGAGGATCTGGACAAACTGGTGGACTTTCATATTGAAAACGGCACCCATGGCATTGTGGCCGTGGGCACCACCGGCGAATCCGCAACGCTTGACCCGAAAGAACACTGTCGGGTTGTCGGTCATATCATAAAACGGGTTGATGGCCGGATTCCTGTTATCGCCGGGACCGGCGGTAACAGTACGCGCGAAGCCATTGAACTGACCACCGAAGCCCAGAAACTGGGTGCCGACGCCTGTCTGCTCGTTGTGCCGTACTACAACAAGCCTACTCAGGAAGGTCTGTATCAGCATTTCAAGGCCATTGCCGAAGCGGTGCCCGGTATGAGCCAGATTCTCTACAACGTGCCGGGGCGCACGGCCTGCGACATGTTAAACGAAACGGTTGTGCGCCTGGCGGACATTCCGAACATCGTGGGCATCAAAGATGCCACCGGTAACATTCCGCGCGGCATTGAACTGATTGAAGCAGTTAAAGGCCGGCTGGTGGTTTACTCAGGTGACGACGCCACAGCAGCGGACCTGATGTTGGCCGGCGCCAAAGGCAACGTCTCGGTGACCGCCAATGTGGCCCCGAAAGGAATGTCGCAATTGTGTGAAGCGGCTATTGCCGGCAACGAAGGCGAAACCCGTCGCCTGAACGATTTGCTGATGCCCCTGAACCGCAAGCTGTTCCTGGAAGCCAATCCGATTCCGGTCAAATGGGCTCTGCAACGCATGGGTATGATCGGGGAGGGAATCCGCCTGCCGCTGACGCCGCTCAGCGAGAAATTCCACAGCGAGGTGGAAGAAGCGCTCAAGGCCTCAGGTGTTCTCTGAGGCCAACCTTTCCCCCGTTAACCGGAGTAACCCGATGCAGGTTCCTGGAAGAACCCGTTACAAACTTGTATCTCTGGCCCGGCCTGCTGCCGGGCTTTTGCTTGCGAGCGCGCTTGCAGGCTGCAGCATGCTGCACGACCGTTCTGAAGATTATGTCAACGCACCGGAAGGCACGCCGATCCAGATACCGGATGGCAAGGACAGTTCCCGGCTGAGTGAGATCATGCCGGTACGCAGCATCAATACCGATGACTCCCGCCGAATGTACCCTTCGAGCATTCCTCGCCCGCCCGACATGACCTCGGAAATTCTGGATCAGAATTACGTGATCGAGGAACTGGATGGCAGGTTGTGGTTGCTGGTCAACGAGGTCCCCGGTCGCTTGTGGCCGGTGGCGAGTGCCTGGATGAACGAATCCGGGCTCGGTGTTGCACACGATAGCCCTCAACTGGGTATTCTGCAGAGCGAACTTGCCAATTTCAGCAAGACCAGCAGGGCAATGTTGGGTCTTGCTAATGAGCCGACGGTGTCCGAACAGCGGGTGCTGCTTCAGCTTCGCCTGGCCCCGGGCATCAGGCGCAAGACTACGGAAGTCCGCGCACAGGTGCTGGAGCTGAATGAAAGCCCGGAAGGGCTAGTGGCCTGGGACCCGGATGCCGTTGAAGATCAGGCCTCGAGGGAGCTTCAAAAGGAGATCCTTGGAAAGCTGGCGGAATTTCTCAAGCAGCGGGAAGACAACAAATCTTTCTCAAGGGCTGCGTCGGGCATGGTGGCCAAGCCACTGGTTCGCCTGATATCCGAAAATGAGCAGGCGGTTGCGGTTCAGGTTGAGCTCGATTACGGGCGTACCTGGGCGGAAGTGAACCGTTCGCTGGAAGAAATTGGCGCGGAAATCCTCGACATCAACCGCAGCGAAGGCTGGGCTCAGGTGGACTTCCGCACCGAAGACGAACGTTCCCCGGGCTGGTTCTCCTGGTTCAGTAACAAGGGCGACCCGGTCCATACCCACACTGTGACCGTGAGCCAGGCTGACGATGCCATGGTGGTTACGGCGGAGCAGGTAGACACCTATAATGGTGAATATACCGAGGCAGACCTGCTCACCCAACTGTTTGAACACCTGTACTGATCAACGGGGTGGCCGTCCAGGCCATCTGCCGTTTGGAGACCTTGATGGAAAAGCGCGAAGAGCTCTACGCCGGTAAGGCAAAATCTGTTTACCGCACTGATGACCCGAATCGATTCGTTCTGGTATTTCGGGACGAC
Organism: Marinobacter sp.; assembly: GCA_035303925.1. GTDB lineage: Bacteria > Pseudomonadota > Gammaproteobacteria > Pseudomonadales > Oleiphilaceae > Marinobacter. The sequence goes on from DATGQY010000018.1 coordinate 16,955, forward strand.
ACCTCTGCCTTTGACGGCGAGAAGAAAGAACAGCTCAACCGTAAAGGCATGGTGAACAACACGTTCAATGCCTTCATTATGGAGAAGCTTGAAGCGGCGGGTATTCCCACTCACTTCGAGGGCTTGCTGTCTGGCACCGAGTCTCTAGTCAAGAAGCTGGATATGATTCCGGTGGAGTGTGTGGTGCGGAATATTTCCGCTGGCAGCCTGTGCCGCAGAATTGGTGTGGAAGAGGGTCTGGAGCTGAATCCGCCGACCTTTGAACTGTTCCTGAAAAACGATGCTCTGCATGACCCGATGGTCAATGAGTCTCTGGCCATCAGCTTTGGCTGGGCGACAGAGCAGGAACTGGCGACAATGAAAGAACTCACCTACAAGGTGAACGATGTCCTGAAAGCCCTGTTTGATGACGCAGGTATGCTGCTGGTTGACTACAAACTGGAATTTGGCCGCAGTGAGGGTGCCATCGTTCTGGGTGATGAATTCAGCCCGGATGGCTGTCGTATCTGGGATAAAGAAACCCGCAAGAAGATGGATAAAGACCGGTTCCGGCAGGGACTGGGTGAGGTCATCGAGACCTATGAAGAAGTCGGTCGTCGTCTCGGCATTAACTTTGACTGACCTGTTAAAACAACCAACAAAACGGGTGCGTTATGCGTAAATTGATGATTGCTGTGGGTGGCTCGCTGATGCTGGCTACCCCTCTGGCCAACGCAGATATTCTGGGCGTAGGCGCCAATGTCAGCTATTGGGATTCCGATTTCTCCGGTGAGGTGGTGAACAAGAACTCGGCCGTTGATATCGAGAAAGACCTCAACATGAGCAGCGACGGCAACGCCAACTTTACCGCTTACTTCGAACATCCGGTGCCTGTGCTGCCGAACGTCCGGTTGAGCTATACCGGTATCTCCCAGAGTGGCAGCGGTACGATTGGTCCTGATGGTTTTGATCAGATTGTTAACGCTGATGTTAATTCTGACCTGGACATCGAACAGCTCGACGCCACCTTCTATTACGAAGTGCTGGATAACTGGGTGAATCTGGATCTTGGTCTGACCGCACGCAAGTTTGATGGCGAGCTGGTGGTTCGAGAGACGATTGCTGGAGGCAAAGTCAGCGAAACTACCGTCGACGCTGTGGTGCCCATGGGCTACCTGGCCGTTCGCTTTGATCTGCCGTTTACCGGCGTATCGGTTGGCGGCGAAGGCAACGTGATCAGCTACAGCGGCGATTCCCTGCACGATTTCAACGCCTATGGACAGTACGAGTTCGCCATGGTGCAGCTGCGTGCAGGTTATCGTCAGATGGCGATCGACTACGAAGATGACGACGACAAGCTCGATGTTGAGCTGTCCGGCCCGTTTGCCAGCGTCGGTGTCAGCTTCTAAGCAAGATCTAAAAGGCGCCTGAGGGCGCCATTTTTCATGGAGAGCAGATTTTGAAAATCCTCGTGACGGGAACCGCCGGTTTTATCGGCTCACATCTGGCCCACCGGCTGCTGGATCGCGGCGATGAAGTCATCGGCGTGGACAACGTTAACGACTATTACGACGTCAACCTGAAAGAGGCACGTCTGGCGAGACTGCTTGGCAAACCAGGCTTCACCGAAGTGCGTGAAGACATCGCCGACCGTGACGTGATGGCAGCGTTGTTCCGGGAGCATAAGCCCGAGCGGGTAGTGCACCTGGCGGCCCAGGCGGGTGTTCGTTATTCCCTGGAAAACCCTCACGCCTACGTGGATGCCAACCTGGTTGGCTTCATGAACATTCTGGAAGGCTGTCGCCACAACGATGTAAAGCACCTGGTCTACGCCTCCAGCAGTTCGGTCTACGGTGCTAACGAGACCATGCCGTTCTCGGTGCATGACAATGTGGACCATCCCCTGAGTCTGTACGCCGCCTCCAAGAAGGCGAACGAGCTCATGGCTCACACCTACAGCCATCTCTACAACATGCCCACCACCGGACTGCGGTTCTTCACCGTGTACGGTCCCTGGGGGCGGCCTGATATGGCCTTGTTCATTTTCACCAGGAAGATTCTGGCCGGTGAGCCCATCGACGTGTTCAACCACGGCCACCACAAGCGGGACTTCACCTACATTGACGACATTGTGGAAGGGGTTATTCGTACCCTGGATCACGTGGCGGAGCCGAACCCCCAGTGGTCAGGGGCGCAGCCCGATCCGGGAACCAGCAAGGGCCCGTACCGCATCTACAACATCGGCAGCAACAACCCGGTTGAGTTGTCCCGGTTTATCGAGATCATCGAGAAGCGGCTTGGCAAGAAAGCCGAGAAGAACCTGTTGCCCCTGCAGCCTGGTGACGTGCCGGCAACCTACGCGAATGTCGATGACCTGATCAGCGACGTTGATTACAAACCCTCGACCACCGTCGACGAGGGCATTGCCAACTTTGTGGACTGGTATCGGGATTTCTACAAGGTCTGACCAAATGCTTGCCTGCGCTTGAGCAGCGGGCAGTCGAACGCGAGGTAAACGGCTTCCAGCTGCAACCCCGCGGTATCGGGCTGCCCGTAGAGCGTGTCTCCGACAATGGGGTGGCCAATGCCCGCCAGATGGCGTCGAATCTGGTGTTTTCGGCCGGTTTCGATCGATACTTTCACCTCAGTGGTGTGGGTGTCCGGGTTCTGACGCAGAGTAGTCACCCGGCTCATGGCTTCCTTGCCATCAAGCGCTGCATCAACCAGCAGGTCCTCAGCCTTCAGAAGTCCGGTCACCGTTGCACGATAGATCTTGGTCACCGCGCGACCGGAAAACAGCTGTGACAGTGCTCCGGCGGCTTTGCTGTCATGAGCCACCAGCATCAGGCCGGCGGCGTCTGCATCCAGCCGGTGTACCAGAAAGCAGGGCCGGTTCAGCTCGACTTCCGCCAGGCGCAACAGGCTGCAATGGTCTCCCCACTGTGAGCCCTGAGAAAGCAAGCCGTGGGGCTTGAACCAGACGCTGTAACTGCGCAGGTCCTGCACCAGCGTTGGAGGTTCGGGCACCTTTGACAGCACCTGGTCGTCATAGAAGAGCTCAATGCGAGAGCCGGATTTGAGCTCCCGTTTGGCCTTGCGCAACCGTACCTTCTTACCTTTTTGCATCCACCAGCAGGCACCCTTGGCCATCGCATCCTTGATCCGTTGTTTGGGCAGATCCGATGCCTGGGCCAATGCATCTACGGCGGTCTGGGTTGAGTCTACGGTGATATCAAGCTGTGTGCGCATCGGTTTCCTGACTGGGATGAATCATTGGGGCAATCAAAGCGTGAGGCAATGGTACGAAGCGGGAAGGCGTGGGACAAGCCATTTCGAGTGCTGGGGGCGGGGAGAGGAGGGCCACCGGCAGAGTTTCCGGGGCCCCGATAAAGAAACCGTTGATCAGAAGCTGACGGTGGCCGACAGCCAGTAGTTTCTGGCTTTTGCTTTGACGTTGTAGTCGTCAATGTAGTTCGGCTCGTAAGTCACGCCACCGTCGTCGGTGGTGTAGACGGTTTCATAGCTGGTGAAATCTTCATCCAGCAGGTTGTTTACCCTCGCCGTCAGCGTCAGGTGGTCATTGACCGCATACTGGGCACCCAGATGCAGGATGGTGTAATCCTTGTAGAATTCCGGATAGTCAATGCTGCTATCCCAGCCGCGGGGCGTACTGGTGTAACGCTTTGAGCGGAATTCCGTGGTCAGGTAGGAATTGAACGCCGGGGTTATCTGCCAGTCCAGCGTGGCGTTAGCCATGTGTTTGGCTGTGCCAGCCAGTGGTGCACCCTTGTTGTCACCACTTTTTATCTCGGCATCGGTATAGGTGTAGTTGGCCCGGATAGACAGTGAGTCGAGAATCCAGTAACGGCCAGCGAATTCCAGGCCATTGATCTCCGCTTTGTCGACATTGACCAACTGGTTGAAGGTTTGGCCATCACCCAGCAACTGGTTCCATTCCGGTGCCAGATCGGCACAGTCGCCCGGTGTTGCGTTGGCGTCGTCACAGTGAAGGATGGTTCCGCCGCTTTCTATTTTGTCCCTGAACTGGTTAGAGAACACCGTCAGGTTGGCGTTGTGCCCTTCAGGATGGCGATAGTAAACCGCAATCTCACTGTTTACGCTGGTTTCCGGTTCAAGATCCGGCGTACCCACAAAAGGCAGAGTGCCCTGGCGGCCAAAACCTGTGATGCCCGGATAGAGGTCGCTGGCTTTGGGGGCCTTGTAGCCTGTGCTGACACCACCCTTAACCGACCATTCCGGGGTAACTTCCCAGTTACCGTAAAGTCTCGGACTGACCTGACCATCGAAGATGTTGTGGTGGTCGTAGCGAAGGCCGCCGGTCAGGGTGAATTGGCGGGTGATTTCCCAGTTATCTTCCAGGAACGCTGCCCATTGTCGGTGCGGTTGGGTTTTGCCCTCACTGAAGCCGCTGCCGGTCATACCGAAGGCACCGTCTTCCATTTCCGCATCAATGTACTCGGCTCCGTACACCAGAAGGTGGTCACCGACAAGGGAGTCGAATTTGGCGTTCAGCGTGGTCTGGCGGGTTTCCAGTACCCGATCCGGGCGGGGCAGGAAGGCGACTTCAATCTGTGCATCGCTGGCGCCATCATTGTCCATCTGCTGGTACTGCAGGCGCTCCAACGCGGTCAGTGGCAAAGTTCGACCGTCGTTGCTGGTCTTGATGTGGTGCAGGAAAATATCGCTGTTGGCGAAGCCCCACTGGCCCTGGTGGCGAATGGATGCCTGCTCGCGGGTAAACTCCTGTTCAAGCGCATAGCCGGCGCTTGGCAGTCGACTGACGCTGTCGGTAGTGCCGAGGGGGTTGTTCCCATCGGCAGGCTCGTTGTCATAAGTTTGTCGGGAGGTTTCGTAGTCCAGCGTCAGATCCTGGTTATCGGACACGCGATAGTCCAGTTTGATGCCGAGATTGATGTTTTCGTTATCGACCGTCCGGCCGCCGCTGCCAAAACCCAGCTCCCGGGGTACCTGGTTGCCATTAGGATCAATGCCCGGCTCATACTGCGGCTGGGAAGCGTCGCGGTTATACAGGCTGCCGCGCAGGCCAATGCCGAGACGATTTTCAATCAGCGGGCCTGTCACCGTGAACTCCGTGGTGTCATCGTTACCAAAGTCGTCATTGGATTCGTGAGTGCGGCTGTGAGACACCGCTCCGGTCCACCGGTCACCGATCTTTTTGGTGATGATGTTTATGACACCCCCCAGTGCATCCGCACCGTACAGGGTCGATGCAGGCCCCCGAATGATTTCGATACGCTCAATCATCTCCTTTGGCGGGATGTGGTTGAACTGGTTGCCACCAAAGTTGTTCGGATAAATATCGCCAACGTTGTTCTGGCGTTTGCCATCAATCAGAATCAGAGTGTAGTCCGCGCCCATGCCGCGAATACTGATTCCGCCCTGGCCGGTTTTGTCAGTCGTTTCGCCAACATCCACACCCTCTACATCCCGCACCGCATCCAACAGGGTAGCGTAGGGCTTTTTGTCCAGATCCTCTTTTCGGATGACGGTGATGGACGCTGGCGCATCGGTCAGCTTTTGCTCCACACCCGAAGCACTGACAACGAGCTCCTCGAGTTCATGCACGGTCTGGGCCTGGCCAGACACGGCGAAACCAGAAAGCGCCAGGGCGAGTGATGTCTTTGAAAATCGGGTCACGTCTTTTTCCTTCTAAAACGTTGGTCTTTGTGTGTTTCCTACAAACTGGGCGTTGAAAGACTAAGTGAAATTCACGCAATACACAACAAGAACAATTCGCATTTGCGGATGTAAATAATAAGTAAAGACGATTGTAAGGCAGTATGTTTTTGACTAGTCTTGCCAGCCTGATTACCTGACAAGAGCACTGAACCGTCATGGAAAGTACGTCTCAAACCACGGAAGGTCCTGCCTCGGTCGATACCAGTACCATGCTGGAGCAGCGCCGGAATCGGTGGCTGAAAGTCTTGCTGAGCTGGCACTGGATCAGTTCGGCACTGGCGCTGTCGGCTTTGCTTTTATTTACCGTCACCGGAATTACCCTCAATCACTCAGCGGATATTCCGGCAAACCCACGGATGACAGGCATTCAAACGTCTTTGCCGACCGACCTCCTGATCCAGCTCAACGAATCGAAAGCGGAGCAACCTTTGGCTGTGCCCCAGAGCCTCCGGAACTGGCTGGCATTAAATTACGAGGTGCAGCTCGGCATCGGAGAGGTGGAGTGGAGCGATGCCGAGCTTTACGTGGCGTTGCCAAGGCCTGGGGGTGACGCGTGGCTCAGCGTTAATCTGTATTCCGGCGAGCTTTTGTATGAGCACACTGACAGGGGTTGGATCGCCTGGGCCAACGATCTGCACAAAGGTCGGAATACCGGTCTCTGGTGGCGTTTGTTTATCGATGTGTTTGCACTCGTCAGCCTGGTGTTTTGCCTGACCGGTCTGGCGGTCCTGTGGCTGCACGCCAGAGAGCGCGCTTCAGTCTGGCCGGTTGTGGGATTGGGGCTTCTGGTGCCCGTGCTGTTGGCGGCATTGACCATTCATTGAGGATAGAACTAAGTGACATTGAAAATGACATCGCTGTGCGGCGCTCTGGTGCTGGCCTCTGCTGCTGCCCGGGCGGGTGGGCTTGAGGTTCAGGTGGAGTTGCCAGACATATCGGTAGCGGAATATCACCGGCCTTACGTTGCTGCCTGGATCGAAAACGACCGGGGGCAGCATCAGATGGATCTGGCGGTCTGGTATGACCATCAGATGCGCAATAAAGAAGGTAATAAATGGCTGAAGGATCTCCGACTCTGGTGGCGCCGAAGTGGCCGGAGCCTGGATATGCCGGTAGATGGCTTTACCGGTGCCACCCGGGCACCAGGAACTCACTACCTGAGCATGGAGAGTGCTGCGGTTCAAATGAGCACGCTGGCGCCAGGTGATTATGCGCTTGTAGTGGAGGCAGCGCGGGAAGTGGGAGGCCGGGAGGTCGTGCGAGTGCCCTTCAGTTGGCCGGTATCTTCGGCGACAGGTGCTTCTGCCCAAGGCAACAACGAACTGGGCGCCGTCAGCTTGACGGTCAGCCCCTGATCTCAAAGGAATCGATCACCATGAAACTGAAGAAAGTTTCTGCCGCTATGGTCCTGATAACGGGCCTGACGGCAACCGCTTCTGTGCAAGCTCACCGAGCCTGGATGTTGCCATCTGCCACGGTGCTATCCGGTGAACAGGCCTGGGTAACGGTAGACGGTGCTGTATCCAACAGCCTGTTCTATTTTGAGCACCACCCCCTGAACCTTGATGAACTTCAGATTCGGAGTCCCTCGGGAAGCCCTGTGCTGGCTCAGAACAAAGCGATCGGAAAGTACCGGTCGATCTTCGATGCCGAATTGATTGAGGACGGCACGTATACCTTTGAAATTCGCAACCAGGGTGTGTTCGGGTCTTACGTTATTGATGGCGAACGCAAGCGTTGGCGTGGCACTGCCGCCGATGCGGGAGACATTCCCGGCGAGGCACAGGAGGTCACGCTGAGCGAAATTGACCGCCGTATGCAGGTCTTCGTAACCAAGGGAGCGCCGACCCATGAAAACCTTGAACCCACTGGTGAAGGCCTTGAAATGATCCCGATGACGCATCCCAACGACCTGTTTGCAGGGGAGGTGTCTCAGTTGCAGTTCACGATCGATGGCAAGCCGGCGCCGGGCCTGGACGTCACGTTGATACGGGACGGTATTCGCTATCGGGACCAGGTGGGCGAGAGGGTGTTGACCACCAATGCTGAAGGTAGCGTGGAGGTGCACTGGCAAGAGCCAGGCATGTACTGGCTGGAAGTAGAAGCAGAACAACCTGGCAGAGACCTTGAGAACGCAACCCGGCGGCTCGGCTACAGCGCCACGCTGGAAGTGTTGCCTCTGTAATGGTCTGGGTGAATGGGGCGGTGGCCGCCACGGTGTTGGCCATCCTGGTGGTATGGAACCTGGATGGCTTCGACACCGGCCGACGTGTTCTCGCGGCGTTTGCCCTGAGTGCTTACGGCCTGATCCTGTTGCGTTACCGGCGTCAGTTGAACGCAGCCGGGCCAGTGGGGCTCTGTGATTACTTGCTTGCCTACGCGACAGAAACCGGTACAGCCCGGCAACTGGCGAAAGCCACCGGGCGCAAGCTGGTCAAGGCCGGCGCAACAGTGAATGTGATTGAACTGAACCGGCTGGCAGAAAGCCCGAAGCCAGCCAAAGCTTTGCTGGTGGTTGCCAGTACCACCGGAAACGGCGACAGCCCGCGAACAGGTAGTGATTGGCCGGGGCCAGACGAGAGCCTGGTTGCCTATCACGGTGTCGATTATGCCGTGCTCGCCCTGGGTGACCGGGATTACCCTCGTTTCTGTGCCTTCGGGCTGGAAGTAGCGGTGACGCTTTCCGCTGCGGGTGCGCGCGCTCTGTTCCCTCCGGTTTTGGTGAACCGCGCCGACCCGGCCAGTGTGAGTTACTGGTATCGCCAACTGGGTGTACACTGAACGTGCACTCAGAACCGGAGTTTCGATATGCCGCTAATTGGATGGCTGTTTATTTTTGCCGCGTTTGCCCTTGTCGTTGGCAGCCTTCTGTTTCTCAGAGACAGCGCCAACATGAGTATCCCCAAAGACAAACTGGAGAAAATCCGCAAACGAAAGGCCGAGCTCGAGAAAGATGATAAAGAGGATTGGTAGGCATTGCCGGGCTTCGAACGGAGTCGGGCGTCGAAAAAGTTTACAAGTTGGCGGCTATCCAACTGCCTGCTTATCCTAATAGATTGAAAATACATGGTTGTTCCTAAAGGGAATAGAACTTGCTTAGTGGTCGTGCCGCTTGACTGTGGCCTGGAAGGTTGAGAACAACGGTTCAGGTGGATTGAGTGGCAGGATTGCATCAACAGATGTTCACTACACAAGGAATAGTCCATGTTTTTCAAAAAAGTAGCACCCATGTTGGTTGCTGGTGTTGCAGCAGCAACGATGAGTTCAGCAGCAAGTGCTGGTTTGATTGGATTCACCAACGCGCCGACCACTAACTCGGTGGATTTTTCAAATCAGGTCGCTTTGGATGGTGGCTCTGTCAGCATTATCGATTTTGAAGATCACGCGCTGGGTGGCCTGAACAGCAACCAATACAGTAGTTTTTCGATGGCTACCACCGGTGACTTTGGTGGCATCGTGAATGGCGCAGGCCCTGGCCAGGCCAATACTTCAACCCAACCTGTCAGCCCGGGTGAGGGTGCACACGCGGTGTCCAACTACCTGCTGAACAACTCAGGTAGTGGCACATTTACCGTTAATTTCCAGTCTGCCGTCATGGGTTTTGGTCTGGACATAATTGACTACTTTAACCCCTACGGCGACAACGGCATCACGATCTCCGCTTACGGCTCCAATGGCCTGCTGGGTTCGTACGACGCCTTCAACGCGAACTTCCAGCCGAACAATACCTACTTCATGGGTATTCTGAGCGATGCACTGGATATCACTTCTGTAGTGATCAGCGACGCAGGAGCACTCGGCGATTCCATTGGTTATGACAACCTGCGAATCGTAACCGGCGG
>DATGQY010000019.1:0-2124 GCA_035303925.1 Marinobacter sp.
AGCTCGTTGCCGGTCATCGGCTTCAGGTTGCGCACATTCTTGGCCACTTCCATGCGAGTGTTGCGCGGGTTCGGAATCAGGCCTACGTCGACCAGGTAACCGTTGTCGCCCCAAGCGCCTTCAGTAGTGAATTCCTCGGCATATTCCTTGATGCCCGGAACCACGCCTACGTGGGCGTTCTTGATGTAGAAGAACAGGGAGCGGGCAACCGGGTACTCTTCAGCCGCAATGGTTTCCGGAGTCGGCTCTACACCACTGATGGTGGCGGCCTGGATCTGGCTGCTGTTTTCCATCAGGAAGCTGTAACCGAAGATACCCAGGGTGTCCTTGTCCTGCGCCAGGCGCTGAACGATCAGGTTATCGTTTTCGCCAGCCTCAACGAACGGGCCGTCTTCACGCATGCTGTGGCACACGTTCTTGAACTGCTTGTCATCCATCGCCTTGATGAAGCCGAAGGTCTTGCAACCACCTTCCATTGCGATTTCAACGAAGGCATCACGGGTACCGGAAGTCGGAGGCGGGCCCATCACGCTGATTTCCAGGTTCGGCAGGCTGGAGTCGATATCGCTCCACTTCTGGTAAGGGTTAGCGACCAGCTTGTCACCACCTTTGGGATCCGGAACTTCCTTGGCCAGGGCCAGGAATACCTGCTTCAGGCTCAGGTCCAGCTTGCCGGCGTCCTTGGAGTTGGCGATAACAATACCGTCAGCACCGATTTTCACTTCGGTGATTTCCTTCACGCCATTGCTCTGGCACAGCTCGAACTCGCTCTTCTTCATGCGACGGGAAGCGTTGGTGATGTCCGGGTGCTGGGTACCGATACCGGCACAGAACAGCTTCAGACCACCGCCGGAACCGGTAGATTCCAGTTTCGGAGTCGGGAAGTCGGTGTTACGGCCAAAACGCTCGGCAACCACGGTGGCGAACGGGTAAACAGTGGAAGAACCGACGACATTGACGGTATCACGGGCCATGGCCGGGGTGGACACGGCGGCAATGCTGCCCGCCAGGGCAACAGAAGCGATTGCAGTTTTCAATTTCATCACGTTATGTCTCCAGTATCGGTGGACGTTATGTTGGTATCTGCTTTACCGATGAGTGCATCCTAAGGAGCGTCTATGACAACTTTGTTACAGCTTCTGAAATATTTGGCAGTTTTCCATACAGCATTGTTCAAATTTTCTTGCAGACCGCCGCCAGCCCGTTACCATGCGAGGAAAACAATCCATAAGTAGCAACAGGCGACATCCATGACGGCGTACGATGATGACAAGCCCAAACCCCGCGGAGATCTTGCCCTGCAAGTTATCCCCCTGCCCTCCGATACCAACGCCAATGGCGATGTGTTTGCCGGCTGGCTGGTAAAACAGATGGACATTGCCGCCGCCACCGTGGCGGGGCGCATCTCCCGTGGCCGCAACGCGACCGTCGCCATGGACCGGATGGAGTTCCTGTCGCCGTTGCGGGTGGGCTCACAGGTGGGCTGTTACTGCGAGCTGGTGGATATTGGCCGCAGCTCCATGAAGATCAATGTTGAAGTGTGGACCCTCGACCGCGCTGCCAAAAACCCCCGCAAGGTGACAGAGGGGTTATTTGTGTACGTGGCGATCGATGAACATGGCCGTATTCGGGAAGTGCCCGAGCAATCGCTCTGACCAGGCTGGCTCAGCGCCAGCCTTGCAGTAAACGTGCGTAGTTCAGCCGTTCCCAGGTGCCGGCATCCGGGACATTCTCCAATGACAGAGCGCCGCGGGCCTCGGCCAGAGAAGCATATCCGATGCCTGTCAGCCTTTGCGTCATTTCACCGGTTATTCTCGCCATCGCTGCCGGCCCCTCGGCCAGGACTGCCGACACCACCTGCACCACTGTGGCGCCTGACAGTATGGCCTTGGTGGCATCATCACCGGTGTGAACACCCCCGGAGGCGGCCATTTCCAGGCGGGTGCGATTGAACAGCATGGCCATCGCATGCAACCTCAGCGGCAGTTCCGCGCTGGTGGACAGCACAATCTCACGGCTCAGCGCCAGTTCCTCCAGATCCATGTCCGGCTGATAGAACCGGTTGAACAGCACCAATCCCAGGGCACCCGTGGCCTCCACACCCGCAACAAACGAGGGTAACGC
>DATGQY010000020.1:0-6864 GCA_035303925.1 Marinobacter sp.
TGACACTACTCGACATGCTGAAACCCATGACCAAGGTGCCAAGCGTGGAAACCTGGGGCCCACTGCCTGCCGTCATCGCCCGCAAAGCCGACCGGCATCGCGCACAGCTTATTCTGATCAGCAATAGCCGCAAACAGCTCAGCCGCCTGCTTGCCGGGCTTTGCCAGTATCTTGATCAGGCCAAGTTGCCCAGCAATATCAAATGGATGGTGGATGTCGACCCGCAAGAGACAGGTTAACCCCTCAAAATGTGACCCAGCGCACAGGCTATAAAACGTTACAATGTTTTTCAGAAATCCGCTTCGGTAAGCATTGCAGTCTCGCCGACTGTGCTATGATTTTCAGCAAAATACCCAATAAACCTGTAATAACACCTGAGGTTGCGATTCTCGTGCAGGGAATACGCAGCGAAAAGGCTTTTGCTGTAACGAAAACTGGAGATGTAAATATGTCAGGGAAAATCCTTGCGCGTGTGTCGGCGTTGTCGCTGGCTGTTTTTTTGGCGGCTTGTGGAGGAGACGAGAACTCTGCACCGATTGTTAATGTTAGCTCAGACAATCCAACCAACCCCGGAACCGACACCGGCCAACAAGATGGGGGCGACTCCACCGACGGATCAAGCTCTACCCCGGTAACGATAGGCATTGGCAATGGGAGCAGCTTTATATCTGGGCAAGTTCAGGCATCGGCCAAAACGCTGTCATCAGGAGGCACAGCTTTACTGGAGGTCAGCGCAGTAGATGCCAGCAATAGCAACAAACTCATAACTGGAGAAGAACTGAGCATTTCGTTCACTTCAAGTTGCATAGACTCAGGGAAAGCCCAGCTGTCCGCCAATCCAGTTACGGTATCATCAGGAGTCGCCAGAACCACATACACTGCGGCCGGATGCTCCGGGCAAGACTTAGTAACAGCCACTTCGGGAAGCAGTGAAGCCAGCGTTGTTCTCGACATCGAAACAGCAGTTCCCGTCACGTTCATTGCATTAACTCCAAGCCACACATCTATCGCACCGACCAATATTTCCGGAAACTCGCAAGAAGGCCGGCCAGCTTCATCAACTGTACAATTCCAACTCATCGACAAAGATGAAAATGGTGTCGAGGGTGTATCAGTAGCTTTTGAAATTTTCCCTGCAGGTAGCGCCTCTGTATTATCGGCAGATAGCGAACCTCAAACCGGCGCTGATGGACTAGTTTCTGCAGTCGTGGAAGCTGGCTCAAAACATGAGGTCGTCAGGGTTGTTGCAACCGCCACAACACCTGAAGGTAAGGTCATTTCCACAACATCTGCTCCGGTCGCTGTTAACTCATACATCCCTGAGGACTCCAACTTCTCTATCAGCATTGACAACTTCCTGCCCAATGCAATGGGCATTGACGGGGTTCAGGTCGGCGTGTCAGTAAACGCAGCCGACCGCTACGGCAACGCTATTCGTGGAAATACCATCATCAACTTCACAACATCCAACGGCGCGATCACGCCGGACTGCGAACTCGACGGAAATGGCAGCTGCAGCGTCACTTGGCGCAGCCTGAACACAAGAGAGGCCCGCCCAAGAATCACTGCCTACACTCAGGGAGAAAAGTATCTTTCGGGTACCGACTGCGATCTCCCAAGCAGTTCTTGTGATTACGAGTTTGCCACTCTGCTGCAATCAACCAGAATCGTGCAATCATCCTCCGATGAAGTGCAGGTCAGCCTTTCAAACGCAGGTGGCACAACTTATTGCGCGTCTACGTTCGTGAATGTTTTTGACCAAGAAACTGGCAGCCAGCAGGTTGTTCCACCGTCTGGCACAACGGTCGACTTTGAAGTGACAGACGGCACTATCGTCAACGAATCACAAGCTTCGAAGACCATCGGCACAGGGTCAAAATACGTCTACGACATTGAATATCAAGCGTGCATAGATGTGGTGCCTGATGCTGCACCAGCAAATCCGCCAACCCTCAAAGTCATCGTGACTCCGCCGAATGGCGACCCTGCGGAAGATTATCTGCTTCTCTGATTGCAAAGCCCGGCCTCAGCGCCGGGCTTTTTGCTTACACCCAAACTTTCCGCGATAATACCCCCCTTCTTTTTTAACGGGCGCCCTGCCCTGCATCCACTCTCCTGAAAACCGAGTCATCTGACGCATGAAAGAGACCGTATCCGAGCTTCTCCAGTCTGCACTGGCGGCCCTGCAATCCGAAGGCACGCTGCCCGCAGACCAGACCTTTACGCCACAGATTGGCAACACCAAGGACAAGTCCCACGGGGATTACGCCTGCAACATTGCCCTGATGGCCGCCAAAGCGGCCGGGTGCCCGCCGCGCAAACTGGCGGAAGCGCTGGTGGCCGCGTTGCCGGAAAGTTCTGCAGTGGAGAAGGTGGAGATTGCCGGGCCCGGCTTTATCAACTTTTTTATGAGCACCGCCAGTGCGTTTGGCGTAGTGAATACCATTCTGGATGAGGCCGAGCAGTTCGGTCGCAACAACTCCGGTAACCGAGAGAAGGTGCAGGTGGAGTTTGTGTCTGCCAACCCCACCGGCCCGTTGCACGTGGGCCATGGCCGTGGCGCGGCCATCGGCGATTGCCTGTGCCGCCTGCTGGAAGCCAACGGTTACGACGTTACCCGTGAGTTTTACTACAACGATGCCGGCGCCCAGATCAACAATCTGGCCCTGTCGGTTCAGGCCCGAGTAAAGGGCCTGACACCGGAACACGAAAGCTGGCCGGAAGATGGCTACCGGGGCGATTACATCACGGACGTTGCCAATGCCTATCTGGCCGGTGAAACCGTGGTAGCGGACGACCGGAAAGTCACCGCCAAGGCAGACCCCGAGAACCGGGACGCGATCCGCGAGTTCGCCGTCGCTTACCTGCGCCGGGAACAGGATCTGGACCTGAAGGCCTTTGGCGTCGAGTTTGATGTCTACTTCCTGGAATCTTCGCTGTACGAAGACGGCAAGGTCGAAGCGACCGTTGAACGCCTGAAAGCCAACGGTTTCACTTACGAGGAAGGCGGCGCCATGTGGTTAAGAACCACCGATTTCGGCGACGACAAAGACCGCGTGATGCGAAAGAAAGACGGCGGCTACACCTACTTTCTTCCGGATGTGGCCTACCACCTGGACAAATGGCAGCGTGGTTTCACCACGGTCATTAACGAACAGGGTGCGGACCACCACTCCACGGTGACCCGTGTACGCGCGGGCCTGCAAGCGCTACAAGCCGATATTCCCCAGGGCTGGCCAGACTATGTGCTGCACCAGATGGTGATGGTGACCCGTTCCGGCCAGGAAGTGAAAATCTCCAAGCGCGCCGGCAGCTACGTAACAGTGCGCGACCTGATCGACGAAGTAGGCCGGGATGCCACCCGCTTCTTTCTGGCGGCACGTCGTGTCGATTCACAATTGACCTTTGATATCGATCTGGCCCGCTCTCAGACCAATGAAAACCCGGTGTATTACATTCAATATGCCCATGCTCGAATCTGCAGCGTATTGCGCAAGCTGGCCGCTGAGGGAGTTGAACGCAATCTGAACGAATGCGTGGGCGATCTGAGCCTGCTGACTCTGGACGAAGAAAAGGAACTGGCCAACCACCTGGCGAAGTACCCGGAGTTGATTGCCAACTCTGCTGCCCAGCGGGAACCGCACCACCTCACCCATTACCTGCGTGAACTGGCCGGACTGTTCCACACGTACTACAACGCCCACAAGGTTCTGATCGAAGATACAGCCCTGCGGGATGCCCGCGTAAGCCTGTACCTGGCCGTGCGCCAGGTCATTGTTAACGGCCTGGGCCTACTGGGCGTCAGTGCGCCTGAGGAGATGTAAACAGCCCATGGCCAGAGACTACGCCAAGAAAGACCGCCCAGCCGGGAAAGGTGCCGCCGCACCGAAAAATAAGGCAGCGCGGCCGGCCAGTGCGTCAAAAACGAAACGGACTCCCCCTTCGCACTCGCAGCACGGCGGGCTATCGTTGAAGTGGATTCTGTCTCTGGCCGCCGTCGGTGGCTTTATCGGCTTTATTGTCTACCTGAACACGCTACCCACCGGCGAGGACACCCGGCAAGACGGCGAATTAACCAGACAACAGCAAGCCCAACCTCAAACGGCTGAAAAGGCCGAGCCGGCACCAACCCAGAAGAAGGAGCGGGACTTCCGCTTCTACGATATGCTGCCGGAATCGGAAGTTGTGCCGCCCAAAGTGAATGAATACACACCGGGACCGGCAAAGCAGGCTTTCGATTACGTGGTCCAGTCCGGCTCATTCCGTAGCAAGGAAGATGCCGAGCGCCAGCGCGCCCAGATTGCCTTCCAGGGCCTGCGGGCCCACGTACAGCATATTGTTCAGGATAATGGCAGCGAGTGGTACCGTGTCAATGTCGGGCCGTTCACGTCACGCAGCCAGATGAACGCCGCTGTCGACAAACTGGTGTCCATCAATATCCAGCCGCTGGTTCGAAAGATTCCAAAAGAAGGTTGAATTCAATACAACCGCCTCCATAACGTCTGAAGACCGATTTTCATCAGGCAACTGGAGCCAAAATGACTACGATAGTTTCCGTCCGTCGTGACGACGAAGTCGCCATGGGAGGCGATGGCCAGGTTTCTCTGGGCAACACCGTCATGAAAGGCAATGCCCGCAAGGTACGTCGCTTGTATAACGGCCAGGTTATTGCGGGATTTGCCGGCGGTACCGCCGACGCCTTTACCTTATTTGAACGCTTTGAAGCCCAGCTAGAGAAGCATCAGGGCAATCTCACCCGTGCCGCTGTGGAGCTCGCCAAAGACTGGCGAACAGACCGCGCACTGCGCAAGCTGGAAGCTCTTCTGGCTGTGGCTGACAAGACCGCTTCACTGATCATTACCGGTAACGGCGATGTCATCGAACCGGAACAAGGCCTGATTGCCATCGGCTCCGGCGGCCCGTTTGCCCAGGCTTCGGCCCGTGCGCTGCTGGAAAATACCGATCTGAGTGCTCACGAGATTGTCGAGAAGGCTCTGGAAATTGCTGGCGACATCTGCATTTACACCAACCAGAACCGCACTCTGGAAGTGCTGCCCATCAAAGACTGACCGGAGCGACCATGTCTGCAATGACTCCCCGTGAGATTGTTCACGAACTCAATAAACACATCGTGGGCCAGCAAGAAGCCAAACGCGCCGTCGCCATTGCCCTGCGTAACCGCTGGCGTCGCATGCAGCTGGACAGCAGCCTGCGTGACGAAATCACCCCGAAGAACATTCTGATGATCGGCCCCACCGGCGTGGGTAAAACTGAAATCGCCCGGCGGCTGGCCAAGCTGGCGGATGCACCGTTTCTGAAGGTCGAAGCCACCAAGTTTACCGAAGTAGGCTACGTCGGCCGGGATGTGGAATCGATTATCCGGGATCTTGCAGATATGGCGGTGAAAATGCTCCGTGAACAGGAGATGAAACGCCACGAAAATCAGGCCCTGGATGCAGCTGAGGATCGCATTCTGGATGCCTTGCTGCCGCCTCCCCGCGACTTTAACGAAGACAGCCAGCGCAACAACGACTCCGCCAGCCGCCAGATGTTCCGCAAAAAGCTGCGGGAAGGCGAGCTCGATGACAAGGAGATCGAAATTGATCTGCGCAGTGTCGGCGCGGGCGTTGAGATTATGGCGCCTCCCGGCATGGAAGAAATGACCAGCCAGCTGCAGAGCATGTTCTCCAACTTGTCTTCAGACAAGCGCAAAACCCGCAAGATGAAAGTGGCCGATGCCATGAAGCGGGTAAAAGACGAAGAAGCCGCGAAACTGGTCAACGAAGAAGAGATCAAGCAAAAAGCGCTTCTGGCTGTTGAGCAGAATGGCATCGTGTTTATCGATGAGATCGACAAGGTCGCCAAGCGCTCAGAGAACACCTCATCCGACGTCTCGCGGGAAGGTGTTCAGCGGGATCTGCTGCCCCTGATCGAAGGCAGCACGGTGAGCACCAAATACGGTGCTGTACGGACCGACCACATCCTGTTTATCGCCTCCGGTGCGTTCCACCTTTCCAAGCCGTCGGATCTGATACCGGAACTGCAGGGTCGCCTGCCGATTCGGGTCGAGTTACAGGCGCTGACCCCGGACGACTTCAAGCGAATTCTGACCGAGCCAGACGCGTCTCTGGTGCAGCAATACGAAGCGCTGATGGGCACTGAGGGAGTGAAGCTGACGTTCGCGGAAGACGCCATTGCCCGTATCGCCGAAATCGCCTGCAAGGTAAACGAGACCACTGAGAACATCGGTGCTCGCCGCCTGCATACTGTCCTGGAGAGGCTACTGGAAAGCCTGTCGTTTGATGCAGGCGACCAGCTGACTGACGGCTTTGAGGTGACCGCGACCTATGTCGATGAAAAGCTCGGCGAGCTGGCCGAGGACGAGGACCTGAGTCGGTACATCCTGTAATCGTGAGGCTCAAAAAAAGGCCGGATGACATCCTCACCCGGCCTTTTTTGTGCCAGCCCCAAAGGGGAACAACACTACTGAGCTTTAGTGAACAGATGCGTCACGTTGCTGAGCCCGCTGGCCAATTTCCCCTTTTCTGCTTGCTTTTTGCGACCCTTGGCCACGTATAGCGGTAGCATTTCTCCGTATAGGCTGGTGCTGATGGTGCGCTGTTCATCTTCCAGGCGGTCTCGACGCAACGTGATACCGTACCTGGCAAGCTTAGGCTCCAGCTCATCGGCGCGTTCAAGCAGGTCACGACGGGTCATCTGGTAGGCGTGCTCACACACCATTCTGCGGCTCTGAAAGCTGAACACGTTGGAGAAGAACAGCTTGGCGTCATCGCGGGTCGGCTCGAACAACAGGATATCTTTATCAGGATAATCCCGGGCATATTGAGCAATGCCGGACTGCAT
>DATGQY010000021.1:0-5128 GCA_035303925.1 Marinobacter sp.
AGATCCTTGGAAAGTGCCGGGCACTCGGAGTGGGTGCGTCTCTGGATGATTTTGGAACCGGCTATGCCGCGCTGGATTACCTGAAGCGACTGCCCGCCGAAAGTCTCAAGATTGACCAGAGTTTTGTTCGGGGCATGCTGGATGACGCCGGCGACCGGGCCATCGTGAAGGGCATCATCGGGCTCGCCAATGCGTTCGATTTTGGCGTGATTGCGGAAGGCGTGGAAACCGAAGAGCAAGGGCGGGAGCTGATCAACGTCGGATGCGTTAACGCTCAGGGTTTCGGCATTGGCCGCCCGATGCCGGCGGAACAGGTTGAGCAATGGCTGGCAACCTGGCAACCGCCCGAAAGCTGGCGTGTCAGCTAACGGGGCTCAGTGCCCCGCTAGCTGAATGCATCAGATAATCCGCGAGAAACGCTGGCTGGCGCCTTCCTTGCGGTACAGATCAAAGATCTGGCAGATCGCTCGAATCAAAAGCCGCCCCGCCGGCTGAACCTGCAGAACCGCATCCGAATCCGCAATCAATTCATCCTGAATCATGGGCTTCAGGCGACCCAGTTCGTCAGCAAAGTAGCGATCGAAATCTTCATTCCACTGATCGGCGAACTGTTTGCGATCGAGACGGAACTGGCAGATCAGCTGGCCAATAACCCAACGGCGGATGCGGTCATCCCGGCTCAGCCCCACGCCCCGGATAATCGCCAACTGGCCGGCGTCAATCGACGCTTCCCAGGCCGGCAGGTCGTGGTTGTTCTGGAAATAGGCGTCGTCCGTCTGGCCAATCGCCGACACACCCAGCGATACAAGGTCACAGTCTGCATGGGTGGTGTAACCCTGAAAATTCCGGTGCAGACGGCCTTCGCGTTGGGCGATCGCCAGGCTGTCGTCCGGCTTGGCAAAGTGGTCCATGCCAATGTATTCGTAGCCGGCATCCAGCAAGCGATTGATGGTGTTATGCAAAATCGTCAGCTTTTGCTGCGGACTGGGCAGGGTGTCTGCCTGAATCCGGGTTTGCGGATAGAAGCGATCCGGCAGATGCGCGTAACTGAATACCGAGAGCCGGTCGGGAGACATCTCGATCACCGATTCCAGGGTTTCTGCGAAACTTTCCGGGGTCTGGTGCGGCAGGCCGTAAATCAGATCAAGGTTGATGGAACGGAACCCAAGGCGACGGGCCTCGTTCAGCACGGCTTCCGTCATCTCCCGGGGCTGAATGCGGTTCACCGCTTTCTGCACTTGCGGATTGACGTCCTGAACACCCAGGCTGATGCGGTTGAAGCCCAACTCCCACAGGGTAGGCAGGGTGTCCTCATCCACTTCCCTCGGGTCAATTTCCACGCTGTAATCCCGGTCATCTCCGGACTCCAGGTTGAACAGGTCCGCGTAGCCGTCCATCAGATGCCTCATCACATCCTTTGGCAGGAAGGTGGGCGTGCCGCCGCCCCAATGCAGCTGCTTTACCGGTCGGTCAGCGCCAAATAGCCTGGATTGGATAGCGGCTTCTTTCAGGACGCGCTCGACATAGGGCATGGCCTTGTCGCGCTTTTTGGTGATCACCTTGTTGCAGGCACAGTAGTAACAAAGGTGCGCACAGAACGGCAGGTGGGTATACAGTGAAATCGGCCCGCCCGCTGCCTTGCTGCGCCCGGCGGCTTTCACCATGTCTTCAATCGAATAATTTTGGGTGAATTCCACCGCCGTGGGATACGAGGTATAGCGAGGGCCGCTCAGGTCGTAGCGGCGAATTAACGCCTCATCCCAGATAAAGGCGGGCAGGTTACTTTCTGCTGCGGTATTGGAAGCCATAGTAAAAACTCTAACGTCAGGTAAAAGCGGTAAGCTGGACGGCGCCTATTATGCACCACCGGCCCCGGGCGTCTGTTGATACGAATCATCAGAGTGTACCACCATACCCAATGAACCACCCTTGCGCCCATGGCGTATTCTGCCTACCTCTAAAGGATAAACTTTTACCGGAGCGCCCGATGGCTAACCTCATTCTTATTCTCGGCGACCAGCTTAGCCAGGCGATTTCCGCGCTGGAAGATGCAGACAAAGCCAGCGATCTGGTGGTACTCGCCGAAGTGCAGGATGAGGCCAGCTACACCAACCATCACAAAAAGAAACTGGTATTTATTTTCAGTGCCATGCGCCACTTCGCCCGGGGACTCGAAGCGCAAGGCTGGCAGGTGCACTATCAGGCTTACCATCCGGAAAATGCCGACCAGACGCTTGAGCAAGTGGTTGCCAGGCTGGCACAGCAACACAAACCGGACAGACTGATCACTACCGAGTGCGGAGAATGGCGCCTACACGCGCAAATCAGCCGGTGGCACGAGGTCTTGGGCGTGTCCGTCGAGATCCGGCCAGACACTCGCTTTGTTTGCAGCAAACCAGAGTTTGCCCACTGGGCCGAAGGGCGCAAGCAATTGCGCATGGAGTACTTCTACCGGGAAATGCGCAAAAAAACCGGGCTGCTGATGACGCCGGACGGCCAACCCGAAGGCGGCCAATGGAATTTTGATGCCGACAACCGTAAGAAATGGACCGGAAAACCTCCGGCGCCCGCACCTTTCCGGGTCGAACCGGACGGGATCACCCGGGACGTCATCGATCTGGTCAATACCCACTTCCCCACGCATTTCGGCACCACCGATGATTTCCATTTTGCCGTTACATCAGACCAGGCGTGTCAGGCGCTGGACTATTTCATCGATTTCGCCCTGCCCTGTTTTGGCGACTATCAGGATGCGCTGTCTGAACAGGAAGACTGGCTCTTCCACTCGGTGCTCTCTCCCTATATCAACACCGGGCTGCTAAACCCCACAGAGGTATGCGACGCGGTCGTTCAGGCCTGGCATGCGGGCCGGGCACCGCTGAACGCCGTGGAGGGTTTTATCCGCCAAGTCATCGGATGGCGGGAATTTGTACGGGGTATTTACTGGCTGCACATGCCTGGCTACGCGAAGGAGAACCGCCTTGGCAACACCCGTCCCCTGCCCTGGTTCTACTGGAACGGTGAAACCCGAATGCGCTGCCTGCACAAAGCCATCGACGCTACCGCCCGAAACGCTTATGCCCATCACATTCAACGACTGATGGTAACGGGCAACTTTGCCCTGCTTGCCGGGGTAAAACCGGAGGCGATCTGCGACTGGTACCTGGCCGTTTACATCGATGCCTTTGACTGGGTTGAACTGCCAAATACCCTGGGAATGGTGATGCACGCTGACGGCGGCTACCTGGGCTCAAAGCCCTATGCGGCCAGTGGAAAATACATCCAGCGCATGTCGGACCACTGCCAAAACTGTCACTACCGGGTTCAGGATGCCACTGGCGACCGGGCCTGCCCACTGAACTCGTTGTACTGGCACTTTATCGACCGCCATCACGAGGCGTTTTCCGGCAACCCCCGGATGACCATGATGTACCGCAATTGGGGTAAGCAGTCGCCCGAGCGTCGGGAAGCCATTCTGGCCCGGGCGGACTGGCTGCTCGACAACCTCGACCAGCTGTAAGGCGTATTCGCAAACAATCCTGACAGCAAAGTGTCACAAGGCCTGCTATGCTCTGAAAACCTGTGTATTTTCTGCAACGTAACTGCTGGATCACTCGATGAACTTTCGAGCGCTGACAACCGGAATCGTCTTGATCGCCGCCTGTAAAACAGCCATGGCGGCGCACCCGGTGTTCAGTCTCTATACGTTTGATTCGCCACCCTACCAATACGCTACCAACAGCCCTTCTGGCCCGCAGGTCGCTGGCGAAACTGTGGACACTGTTCGCTGCGCCATGGCAAGGGCTGGCGCAGGCGTCAGCATTCGACTGATTCCACAAAATCGTGCCCGCTACTCACTTGAACGCAACCTGGTGGACGGCTATTTCGCAGTGGACCGCTCCATGGATCCGGAATCAAAAGCCGTCGTCAGCGATCCGGTGGCGCTAGAGAAGTGGCACTGGTTCTATACCGGCACCACTCCTCTAGACCCAGACCAGGCCAAAATTGGTGTTGTCAGTGGCAGCAACGAGGCCATGTGGCTTGCCAATCAGGGCCTTAAACCCTTTGTGGCCGTGGCCAATGCGGCACAACTGCCCGCCCTGCTCAAGCGTAAGCGGATTGACCTGGCGTTGATGGATCAGCGGGTCATGAACACGCTGGAACAGGAAACGCCTGCTTTGGGGCAGTCACTACAACACGTCTTCCTGCGCTACGCCCCACTACACCTCTATCTCAACGCCCGCTTTGACAACGACCACCCGGGGTTGTTGCCACAATTCAATCGCCACCTTCCGGATTGCATGACCGCTCACCTGCAGCTTTCGGAAGTTGAACGAAATCAGGTTGCAACGGTTGCCTCAGGGCTGATTCAGGATCTCGCCCAATCGGTTAATTTCTCAAGCGCCATTCACCAGGGACCGAACTACGACAGCCACACCGACATACTGACCCAGGACACCGTCTGGCAGGCACTTGCCCCCCGAAAACTAACCCCTCTGGCGGCCCAGATTCTCGAGTTACCGGTATCAAAAACGCTCGCCGAATGGCAGGCATCGCACTCGCCGCTAGTCACTGAGGTACTGGTGATCAACAACAAAGGGGCGCTCGTGGCCATGAGCCAGCTTTCTTCAGACTACTGGCAAGGCGACGAGGCCAAGTTTCAGGAGATCGCAGTTGAAACCGACCATGGACTGGCTCAACGAGCCCCCATCTGGATATCACCCATCCGGTACGATGCCTCCACCAGCCAGTTCCAGGTCACCGTCAGCGTACCCTTGCCCCTGACAGAGCCAAACAACGGTCTTGAAGGCGTGCTCTCCCTCGGGCTGGCCATTGAGTCGGTAATGCAGAGCGGCACTGCCACCGATTAAGGCGGCCCCACTTCACAAGCCAGCACCAGCGCCCAGAACTCCGAGAAATCATTCACCACCACATCCGGTTTATCCGGATGTTTGTGGGTGCCCGGAAAAATCCGGTTCAGCCAGGGCAAATCCCATTGGGCGCCGTTAAAGAATACCGCCGTCATCCCTGCCCGCTTGGCCGCAATCACATCCGTGGTGGAGTCTCCCACGTACCAGACGCTGGGGTCCGGCGGGTAATCCAGCTTCTGTACCGCCAGTAACAGCTG
>DATGQY010000022.1:0-5839 GCA_035303925.1 Marinobacter sp.
CAGGGTCTGGTAACCATCCGCCGGGTCGGTTTGCGTTCTGAATACGATCTGCGCACTGAGCTGGCGCCCGGAGAAAAACAGCAGCTGATGTAACTGCTCCTCGGTAAGCTGCTGGGTGATTAAAGCCCGGGAGATGATGACCCGCTCTTGCCCGATGAGTTCTTTCAACCGATTGAGAATGAAATAGGCATTCAGTTTTCGGCCGATGTGGTTGAGATCTGTCTGCCCTGAAAGATGACTGATCTGCTCGTTAAAGACATCGACTTGTTGTGTGAAGTAGCTGCGAGCCTCTTCACCAGACATGCGAAGAGTGTCTATAGGCGTTCGAAAATCAGGCAGGCTGGCCAGCGTTTCCGTAATGGTCCGCAAATTCTGTTCAAAATCTGAAGGTGATGCCAACTCTGCGGTTTGAGAAAGCTTTGTCTTGAGAATGGCAAGTTGCTGATCAGTGAATTGACGGGCATCTGTCATCTGCTGTTGATACAGGGCTCCCCGGCTTTCCAGGTAGATACTGCTGAATCCGCGCTCACGCTGTATCGCGCCGACCAGTATTCCAGCCTGAACGGCAAGATGGGTATCGAGCTCCAGTTGCTCGATGCTCTGGGTGGCCCGGTAGAGTTCCATTCCGTTGAAAACAGACATCCACACCACCGCGATAACCGGAAGTGTGAATGCCAGAAGGAATCTGAGAGCCAGTGGCAACTGGTCAAATTTTCTCAGCGTGGTTACGCAACATCGAGTTAGCGGTTTCAATCTCGGTACATCAGCATCAGGCTTGGTCGCTTACCTTGAACTCGTTGGCCAGATCCTGCAGTTGGCGGGCAAGCCGCGCTTGCTCCTGGGTCACCTGGGTGATTTCCTGGGAGCCTGTCAGGGTCAGAATGGCAGCTTCGCTAACCGATTCCATGTTGCCAGCCAGTTCACGGGTGACCGCTACCTGTTCTTCCGACGCTGTGGCAATTTGCGTGGCCATATCGGAAATGCTGTTCACGTCCGTGAGAATATCCGCGAAGGTCTTTTCCATCTCGGATGCCTGCTCGCTCGTTTCATGGGCCAGTTTGTGGCTGGCAATGATCGAGCGGCTGGCGTTATCTGTCATGTTCTTGAAGCCATTAATAATGTCTTCAATCTGGGTGGTCGACTCGTGGGTCTGGCGAGCCAGAGTGCGCACTTCGTCTGCCACAACGGCAAAGCCCCGGCCATGTTCGCCTGCCCGGGCAGCCTCAATCGCCGCGTTAAGAGCCAGCAGGTTGGTCTGGTCCGCCACTTTGCGGATCACATCCACCACATCACTGATGGTGGTGCTGCGTTCTTCCAGTTCCTCGATGACCTGATTCACTTCCTGAACGGATTCGGCCAGGGAGCGGATTCGGGTCACACTGTCGTGCAGTACCTTTTCGCCGGTCTGGCTTTTTTCCATGGCGCGATTGGACGCATCAGCCACCTGTTGGGTGTTCTGGGAAATCTCTTCGGACGTTGCCGACATTTCCTCAGTTGCCGCTGCCACCTGTTCGATCTGCTGCTGCTGGCTCCGGACCTGGTTGGAGTTCTGGCCAGCGGTCGAGCTGGTTTCCTCAGTAGCCGTGGCCAATTGAACGCTGGCTTTGTCAATTTGCAGCAGTGCATCGCTGAAACGTGCGAACAGGTCGTTGATGGCGCGCGCAATAGTACCGGTTTCGTCGTTGCTGGTCACCGGGACTTTATGGGTAAGGTCTTTATTGTCCATGGCAAAGCGAACGCCGGAGAGCAGCTGATGCACTTGCTTGTGGATTGCATGGATGATGATCATCATCAAAAGGATGACCACCAGCACCGCGCCGGCGGCAATGGCTGAGGCCACGATGAGGTTGGTTCTGGCGGCTGATACAGAATCCTGGGACAGAACCTCAACGTGTGTCAGGCTTTGGTTGCGGATGGAGTTGATGGTGTCAATGCGAGCAGTTGTAGCGTTAAACCAGTCGGTGGCGTCCAGGGCGTACATGCCCGAGGGGCTGCTCAACAGTGTTTCCCGTTGGGCCAGAAGGTTGCGGTGCTCCGCCGTTGCCCCAAAGCCTTCCAGCTGATTACGAAGTTCGGAGCCCGAGGCCATCATGGCTGTTGCGGTACGAAGGTACGAGTCCTGTTGCCCGGCAAGCGCGGTAGTGCGGCCGGTCAGGCTCAGGTCAAAGTCGCCGCTGCGGATCAGGCCAGAGCCTGCGGCTCGCTCCCGACCTGCCATTTCGGCAGCCTGTGCCAGCGCGAAGTATGCGTTGATCTGGCGGGCGAGCTCTGGGTCAGTGGCGCGGCGTACCAGCAGGGGAACCCGATTGACCACTTCCATGATCAGTTTGGTGTACTGCGTAGCGGAGTCGGCTCCATTCAAGCTGCGATTGTCGACCTCCGACCGGAGTTTTGACAGGCTGCTGATTTGCTGTTCAAAGCGGGAGAGGCTTGATGCGATAGCGCTGTCAAACTCAGCGTCTGCCATCAAAGTGTCGAGTCCATCCCGATAGCTGCGCAGGCGATCATCGGTTTGTGAGCGCTGGGTGTCCAGGGTGCGCTTCGCCTGCTGTTCTTCGCTGGAACCGGCAGCACTCGACAGCACAATGGCCGAACGGGCACGCTCTCTCTGCAGTGCCTCTATTACCGGATCACCCAGTTTGGCCAGGCTGACCATGTCCTGAAGCTGCCGTGTGTTGGCGAGGTCTTCGGCATTGCGGGTAATGCTTGTGCCAGCGAAGAATACGATGACGAGTAACGCTGGCAGAACGAGGGTAATGAGCTTGCCCCGCATTGAAAGGTTGTTGATGAGGTTCATGGCCAGATCCTTGCTGATAACAGTTGGTTAATTCTGGACAAGCCTGCGACACATCGCTACTCGCCAAAAGGGCTATTTCAGAGGTAGGTAATACGTTTTCACCTTATGTTTCATCGTGTTAACGATCTGTTTTCAGAGAACTTTAGGCGCCTATCGGTTTCTTCGTATGAGTACTCATAAAGGGGTATAAGGGTGTTCTGAAACCTGTGATTCCGCTGACAAAGGTCAAGGTGGTCAAGGGCTTGAGGCGGTATGGTGCTGCAAGATTTTCAGCGGAGATAACCATGGAACTTGTCTGCCCTGCCGGTAGCCTGCCCGCTCTCAAAACCGCCGTAGACAACGGTGCAGACGCGGTGTACTTCGGCTTTCGGGATAGCACCAACGCCCGGCAGTTTGCCGGTTTGAACTTCAACGACAAGCGTGCCGCCGAAGGTATTGAGTACGCTCACTCAAAAAATAGCAGAGTATTCTGTGCTATCAACACTTACCCCCAACCGGATGGCTGGGAGCAGTGGAAGGGGGCCGTTGATCGCGCTGCCGGCATGGGCGTAGACGCCATCATTCTGGCTGATATGGGCTTGCTGGATTATGCCGCCAATCGATACCCCCATATCCCCAGGCACCTTTCGGTACAGGGTTCTGCCACCAGCTACGAGGCCTTGTCTTTCTATAAGGACAACTTCGATATTCGCCGTGCGGTGCTGCCCCGGGTGCTGTCGCTTGATCAGGTCAGGGGCGTGGCAAAACACAGCCCGGTAGAGCTGGAGGTGTTCGCCTTCGGCAGTCTTTGCATCATGGCGGAAGGGCGGTGCTATTTATCCTCCTATCTGACCGATGAATCTCCAAATACCCGGGGTGCCTGTTCTCCCGCAAAGGCTGTGCGCTGGCAGGAAACACCGCAGGGACTGGAGTCGCGCCTGAATGACGTGCTGATTGACCGGTACGGCCCCGGTGAATCCGCCGGGTACCCCACCCTGTGCAAAGGCCGCTTCGAGGTTGAGGGCAGCGTTTACCACGCCATCGAAGAACCGGTCAGCCTGAACACCATGGATCTGTTGCCGGAATTGCAGGAGCTGGGTATCAGCGCGGTAAAAATTGAAGGCCGGCAGCGCAGCCCGGCCTACATTGCCGATGTCGCCCGCACCTGGCGCCAGGCACTGGACGAACTGGGCGCTCACCCCGGATCGTTTCAGGTTGAGCCCGAGTGGCGCAATACCCTGTCCGGTCTTTCCGAAGGCGGCCTGACCACCATCGGCGCCTACCATCGCAAGTGGAAATAAGGTTCTGCGATCATGATGAAGCTATCCCTGGGCCCGATCCTCTGGTTCTGGTCCAAGCAGAGTGTTTTCGATTTTTACGCCAAAGCCGCTGAATGGCCGGTTGAGACCATCTACCTGGGGGAGGTTGTTTGCTCCCGCCGGCGTGAGCTGAAACCCGATGACTGGCTCGAGCTGGCCCGGGACCTGAAGGCCTGTGGCAAAAATGTGGTGCTTTCCACCCTGACCTTGATTGAATCCGAAGCGGATCTTCGGCGCCTTCGCCGTTTCTGTGAGCAGGATGAATTTCTGGTAGAGGCTAACGACCAGAGCGCCCTGCAGGTGGCGATTCGTAACAAGATTCCGTTTATCACCGGCCCGTCCATGAACATCTACAACGTGGCCACCCTGAAAATTCTGGCCAGGCAGGGCTTGCGGGGCTGGAACCTGCCGGTGGAACTGGGCAAGGAAACCCTGGAACAGCTGATCAACGAGCTGAAGGCTGAAGGCCTGGATCTGCCTGCGGAGGTGTTCTCCTGGGGCTTCCTGCCGCTGGCCTGGTCTTCCCGCTGCTTCACTGCCCGCCATTACAACCTGCCCAAGGACAACTGCGAGTTCCGTTGCCTGGAACATCCGGATGGCATGGAGCTGCGCTCCCGGGAAAGCCAGGAACTGTTCCGGCTGAACGGTATTTCCACCTTGTCGGGAGCCCGCTATGACTTGATGCGGGAGCTGCCGGATATGGAACGAATGGGTGTATCCACGATTCGGTTAAGCCCTGAGCACCAGGGTATGGATGAAGTGGTCAAACGATTTGACCAGGTGCGCCGGGGCGAATCACCAGATACCGACCCGTTGCAGCTGGTAGAGGCACCACCCTGCGACGGCTACTGGTATGGCAGGCCGGGCATGGACCAGGTCAGGTCCTGAAACTGGCCTGAAAAGTGGACAGGGCAGGGCGGTCACCCTAAATTGCAGTAAGCGATGTGATTGCCCTGACTAATATTCACTGAACAGGCCCGTGCCGATGAGTTTTTTTGATACCCCCAAAGACAACCGCACCTCGGTTGCACTCAAAGACTCCGAAAAATCCCTGCTTGATGCGGCCAGCCGTATTCTGTCAGCCCGCATTACTGCGGGCCAGATCGCTGAAACGGCGACAGTGGACGATATGAAAGCTGCGGTCATCACCGCCATCAAGATGGCGAAAATGATCGACCACATGGTGCAGGCAGATAATGAGCTTTGACATCGGAGCTCATGCTGACTTGTCCGCCCAAATATAGCCCTGCTTCATCACAGTAGGGCTTTTCTCGCTCTGCAAGGTGATTATCTTTTGCGATATGGCTCAGGCTATATGTGAATCCTGAGTAAAGTGGGTGTCGATTGAGGGGCGTCAAGTACGGGCAAAAGGTTAGAGAGTAGTTTGCTATTATTGCAAGGGTTGCTCAGGGAGTTCGTCATGGCACGAGTAGGATTGTTTTTCTGGGGCTTGATGGCGTTGGTCTCTGGTGTTTGGCTGATGTCAGATACCCTATGGGTCAGCCCGTTTGCGTATTTCCCTTTTCGCAAAGTCTTTGTGCAGTATTCCGGCATCCTGGCGGTGGTCATGATGGCGGGGGCCCTGGTGCTGGCGCTGCGGCTCCGGGTTCTGGAACGTTGGGTTGGTGGCCTGGACAAGGTGTACCGGCTGCACAAATGGCTGGGCATTGGTTCGCTGGTGCTGGCCACGCTGCATTGGTGGTGGGCGCAGGGCACCAAGTGGATGGTGGGCTGGGGCTGGCTG
>DATGQY010000023.1:0-29310 GCA_035303925.1 Marinobacter sp.
TTCCAGTTATCCTTACGGATGGCGCTATCCGGCAACTACTTACGTCTTCCAGCAAGTCGCAGACAAAGGGCTGTTCTTTGGCTTGACCCACGAAGCCGCCGTTCGATATGGCCTGACTGATTCGTACGACGCGCTTGATCCAAACGACCGACAGGGCGATGAGGTATTTCGCTCGCTGGAAGTCTTTGCACGTAAGCCTGCCAATCTGACAGACGCCGATCTCAGTGGAGACTACGGACGAGTGTACTTTGGCTCCCAGTTTTACGCTGGGTCATTGGAGCTCAGAACCGAGACCAACACGGTTACCTTTGGCTCCGGCTTCACCGTGGTCCCAAACGCTGGCCTTGCCCATACTATAACCGTTGACGGTACTGGCGCGGACTATGCTGATCAGGACGTCACGGCAGAAGCAGAGATCACTTTGACCATTGCAGCCGATGGCACGATTTCGGAGGGCTCAGGCGGCACAGTTGGTTTCGTAAGCGATGACGTTGGCTACCTGGATTTCTCCGAGAGTAATGGCACTTACGATCAGGGCACGCCAGAATCAAACTTCGCCGTGTTCAACAAAACGATGATGGTCAAGCTGCCCAGCAGCGCACCTGATCTGTCCGCTAAAAAATATCGGCTGATGATGGTCAGCTCGGCACTTGAGGGAGGCCCAACAGGCTCTATCACCATGTTCGCCAGCCAGTTCAACACTTACATGAGCATGGACAGCAATACCGCTGGCTCCATAACGGGAAATTTCTCTGAAATCAGCAAGAACGAAGGACTGGGCTCTGATATCACCGTGGGTGTTGATAAGCTCGACTCGGTCGAGTTCAACATGGAGATCGCCGCCAATGGGGCAACGACCATAACCGTTGCCGATACGGATGGAGATACCAAGTTCGAAGGCTTCTTCAACGAAGATGCCAGCCTTGGGGTGTTCACGGTTGGCTATCTCCAGACCGACGCTCTGAACTACGACGAACTAGGCATCGCGGTGCTGGTGGACGTCACTGACAAGTAAACCCGGCCCTTACCATCGGCGAGCCCCAACCGGGGTTCGCCGGATTCTAACTTCTCACCTCATAGCCCTGGTCACAGGCACTGCGTTACAATTCCGGCAGCATCGAATCCTTCTCACCAGAAGACAAGCCAAGAGCCGCGAATGAATTCACATGTTCCGCCGACCGACGACTACAATTTCCGCTTCGGTGGCATAGAGCGCCTCTATGGCCGCAAGGCCCTGAACGCTTTCCGCAATGCCCACATCGCCATTGTTGGCCTCGGCGGCGTTGGCTCCTGGGCTGCCGAGTCGCTGGCACGCAGTGGCATCGGAACCCTGACCCTGGTCGACATGGACGACATCTGTGTATCCAACACCAATCGCCAGCTGCATGCGTTGCAGGGCCAGTATGGCCGCACCAAAACCGAGGCCATGGCAGAACGGTTGCTGGCGATTAACCCTCAGGCGGACATTCGGGTGCATTTTGGTTTTCTGACTACCAAAAATGTTCAGGAGCTGATTACCGACGACCTGACTGGCGTGGTGGATGCCATCGACAGCGTGAAGGCAAAGGCCGCGCTGATTGCCCATTGCCAGCGGCGCAAGATTCCCATCGTCTGTGCCGGCGGCGCGGGAGGCCAGATGGACCCTACGCAGATTCAGGTGGCGGATTTGAGCAAGACCACCCAGGATCCATTGCTGGCCAAAGTACGTAACATGCTGCGCCGGGACTATAATTTTTCCCGAAATCCGAAGCGGCGTTTTGGCATTGAGGCAGTATACTCACTGGAACAGCTGACCTACCCTGCACCTGATGGCGAGGTCTGCCACCAGAAACCCGCCACTGACGGCCCGGTCCGGCTCGACTGCGCCACTGGTTTTGGGGCAGCCAGCCCTGTCACCGCCAGTTTCGGTTTCTTTGCCGCGTCCAGATTGCTGAACCGGATTGCCCGCCGGGCCAATCTCTAAATTTATCAACCGGGGCCCCTTATGGCCGCAAGTACTGCTCTGATTCTCGCCGGTATCGGTGTTACTTCCCTGGCCTGCCAATGGCTGGCATGGCGCGTTCGTATGCCCGCCATCCTGTTTCTGCTGGCGGGCGGCATCATTGCGGGCCCGGTGATCGGTTTTCTCCGGCCAGACGAGGTGTTTGGCGATCTCTTGTTCCCGATGGTGTCTCTGGCGGTGGCCATCATTCTGTTTGAGGGCAGCCTGACGCTACGGTATGAAGAAATCAAAGACCACGGCAAAATGGTCCGGAACCTCATCCCTGTCGGCACCATTGTCACCTGCACCATCGGCACACTGGCCGCACGCTGGGTGCTTGAGGTGTCGTGGGAGGTGGCGCTGCTGTTCGGGGCCATTTCAGTGGTCACCGGTCCGACGGTGATTGCGCCGCTATTGCGAGCCGTTCGACCGACCTCCAAGCTTGCCAATATCCTCCGGTGGGAAGGCATCATTATTGATCCTGTCGGGGCGCTGCTCGCAGTATTGGTTTTCGAGGGTATTATTTCCTGGGGCCAGGGCAATGTATTCGGCCACTCACTCTATATTTTCGGCAAGACCCTGCTGGTCGGTTTTCTGATTGGCGCAGCTGCCGGTTACCTGAACGGCCTCGCGCTCCGGAAGCACTGGCTGCCCCAGTACCTGCATAATGCCGGCACACTGACCTTCATGCTCGGAGTGTATGCACTGTCCAACGAGCTGGCCCACGAATCCGGCCTGCTGACGGTCACCATCATGGGCATCTGGATGGCCAATATGAAGCAGGTGCCCGTTGAAAGCATTCTGGAGTTCAAGGAATCCCTCAGTGTTCTGCTGATCTCGGCCTTGTTCATCATTCTGGCTGCACGGGTTGAGTTTGCCGCCATTGCGGACCTGGGTTGGGGGCTGATTGCGGTGCTGGCCTGCCTGATGTTTGTTGCTCGCCCCGTCAGTATTTTCCTGTCAGCCATCGGCACCACAGTGAGTTTGCGAGAAAAGCTGTACCTGAGCTGGATTGCTCCAAGAGGCATTGTGGCAGCGGCGGTTTCGGCTCTGTTTGCGTTCCAGCTGGAGCGGCTTGGTTATGAGGGCGCAGAGGCTTTGGTGCCGCTGGTGTTCATGCTGATCATTACCACCGTAACCTTACAGAGCCTGACAGCCCGCCCAATCGCCGATCTACTGAGCGTAAAAGAACCACCAGCCCACGGTTTCCTGATTCTGGGCGCCAACCCGATTGCCCGGCTCATTGCCAAATCTCTGAGAAAACACGACGTGCCGGTGATGCTGACAGACACCAACTGGGAGAACGTCCGCCAGGCCCGGATGGAAAACCTGCCGGTGTATTTTGGCAACCCGGTTTCTGAACATGCCGCCACCCACATGGACCTGACCGGGGTCGGCAACCTGTTGATTCTGTCGCCCTACAAACAAATGAACAGCCTGGCCACCTACCATTTCGTGGACTGGTTCGGCGATGACTCCGTCTTTGGGCTGACCGAAGGCGATCAGGATCAGAGAGCGCGGCTGCAAACGGCGGGCAAAGTACAGCGCACCCGGGGCCTGTTTGATGGCGTCAGCTACGCCAAGTTGGCGAGCCTGGTCAGCCAGGGCTATGGCGTAAAAACCACACAGTTAAGCGAAGAATTCAGCTACGAACAATTTCTGGATCAATACCAGCGACAGGCACTGGTCATGTTCGTGATCGACGGCAAGGAGCATATCCATCCGGTCAAGGACATGGACACCCTGGAACCGGAGGACGACTGGATCTTGATCAGCCTGGTACCACCCCAGCCCCAGAAGGAACGGAAAGAGCGCGAAAACGGCGCCAGCAACCCGGAGATCACTGACACCCCAACCAGCTAATTGCTTAGCGGCAATCAAGCACCAGTTTACCCCGGACATGCCCGGCTTCGAGCAGGTCATGGGCTTCACCAGCCTGCTCCAGCGCGAACACCTGGTCGATGTGCACCTTCACGTCACCGTCTTCTATGAGCTCGGCAATCTCGTCCAGGTGAAACACGTCTGGCCGGGCCCGCATACCGTGCGCTTTTACGCCCATGGCTTCCGCAGCACTGACAACTTCGTCTGCCGTCACGGTCGGCACGGTAACCAACACGCCGGAATCTGACAGGGTATGCAGGGAGCGCTTTCCGGCCTCACCGCCGACCAGATCCAGCACCACATCCAGGCCGTAGCATTCATCGGCGACATCGGTGGTGTGGTAATCAATCACCTCGTGAACGCCCAGTTCTGCCAGGAAATCCCGGTTTTTTGCGGAAGCCGTGGCAATGACATGGGCGCCTCGTTCCAAAGCAAACTGAACCGCAAAGTGGCCGACCCCGCCTGCCCCCGCATGGATCAGGATTTTCTGGCCAGCTTCCAGCCGGGCAACCTCAAACAATGCCTGCCATGCCGTCAACGCTGCCAGCGGAACACCCGCCGCGGTGACCAGATCAAGCTCATCCGGCACGATGGCTACTTCATCAGCCCGGGCCACAGCATACTGGGCATAGGAACCTCCTGACACCGGAAAGCCGATCATGCCCATGACCCGGTCGCCCGGTGCCAGGGTAGTGACATCATCGGCAACCGCCACCACTTCCCCTGCGGCATCGTAGCCCGGCGTCCAGGGCAAACTGTTTTCGATCTGGCTGGCCACAAAGCCTAAACCACGACGAGTTTTCCAGTCGATGGGGTTGAGCCCGGCGCCATGAATGCGGATGAGCACCTCACCGTCACCCGGTACCGGTACCGGAGAGTCGGTTACCCGCAGCACGTCACTGTCACCAAACCGGTCATAGACCACGTGGCGCATGGTCTTTGCTTCCGTTAATTCAGAGGATTCCATGGGATTCTCCACACAGGAGTGCATTGCGCCCGACAGGCGACGGTGTTCAGCTTCAGACTAGCAGAAATTCCGGCCATCGGCTTCAGCCGGTAAGGCCCCGACCACCGGGAACCAGAGCGCCGGACAGAATCTCAACAAACGCCCCGGGCGCCCGGGAGGGTCGCTGGCTTTTCAGGTCAACACAGGCATGCGTCGAGAGCCCCCTGAGCAGGGTTTTGCCATCGGCCACCCGAATCAGCTGAAACTGGCGGGCCGAACGAAAACGGCCGTCCCAATCGGTCAGCCAGGTACCCAACACGAGTTCATCACCGGCATTGGCAGATGCGAGGTAATCAACCTCAGTGCGGGTAATGGCCATGGCTTTGCCGGTTTCTTCATGCAAGGCCCAGGTCATTCCGAGGCTCTCAATGTGAGCCCAACTGACGTCTTCCAGCCAACGCACGTACACCACATTATTGGCATGCCCCAGGCGATCGGTGTCTTCCGGCCGAACGGTAATGTTCATGGTAAACGGACCGGGCAGGTCCCAGGCAAAGGTGTGTGGTTCGCTCACAGCTCGTCTCCTAAACCAGGAATGGCCTGCAACGATAGCCGGCCGATCCGATCGTTGTGAAGTGAACCAAAATACAGGAATCCGTTATGGGGGTTCACCGAGGTGATTTCCTGAAGGTGCGTTCCCTGAGTGTCGTGCAGGCTGACCAGCATCTTGCCACTGGCGTCGAATGCGACAACCAGACCATACTCTTCCGGTTGGGGCTTCAGACTGTCTGGCAGCTTGGCCACGAGGTCCTTGAGCCAGGGAATACGGTGCATGGTGTCCACCTGGGCATTACGCAGGGTTGGAAACGCGACCCAATACCGCCCCTGGTCATCCACCGCCAGATTATCCGGAAAGCCGGGCAGGTTATTGGCAAACACTTCCGTCCGGCCGGCCTTGGGTCCGGAGATCCAGTATTTCAGTATGCGATACTTCCAGGTTTCGTTGACCAGAACATAATCACCCTCCGGCGACACCGCAACTCCGTTAGGGAAGTACAGATTGCCCACCAACACTTCGGTCTTCCGGGTTTTGGGGTTGTACCGGAGCAAACGGCCGTGGGGGCGCATTTCCAGAAGGTCAAGCAGGTAGTCTGGCTGCCGGAAACGTGAGCTGGCATCGGTAAAGTAAATGCGACCATCTTCCGCGACGACCACGTCGTCGGTAAACCGGAATGGTGTGCCTGCGGCCTCCCGGGTCAGCACCGTCATATCGCCCTCCGGCGAAACAGACAGCAACCCCTTCCAGGCATCGGCCACAATCAGGTTGCCCTTGCTGTCAAAAACCATGCCCAGTGGGCGGCCCTCGGTCTCCAGCCATTGGTCAACCTTGCCATCCGGAGACACCCGGACAATCCGGCCATCCTGTGTACCGCTGTATAAGACGCCACTGGCATCGACGGTTGTATCTTCCGGTCCATACACCTGCCCCAACGCGAGGAGATCCGCCTGACGCAGATGCTCGTTGGGTTTCAGCACCCCCGTCATCGCAGGAGGTTCTGGCGCGTCCCAGGCCTGGCTATCGACGGGCGACGGCGACAAAAGCGCACCACCCAGAAGCAGAAATACAACCAGAGAACCAACCAGCAACCATTTCATGATGTACGTCCAACTGTTGTTGTCATTCGTTTCCCTCAGGACACGCCGCACGAATCCCCGGCTCCGCCACCTTAGCAGACAAGGCGGGGTCACCGGCAACGGGCCAGTCACTCACACTATTGTTCCAGAAAACGTCGGCACAGGGCCGCGAACGTATCAGCCTTCTCCGCATGCAACCAGTGACCGGTGCCCTCGATGATTTTGAGTTCGACAGCAGGAAAAAGGCGGCGAATGGTGTTTTGGTGTTTTTCCTGGATATACGCCGAGTCTGCCCCTTTTATGAACAGCACACGGCCCTCAAAGGGGCCATCACCTTCCGGTGCCGCTGCAAGATTCTGGTAACAGGCGTCAATTACCGGAAGGTTCAGTCGCCAGCGGAAAGTCAGATCCTCCTGTGCCTGCTCGTCAGAGGGAATGCGCTCAAGGTTTTTCAGCAGGAACTGACGGACACCGGCAATTTCGACAAACTCCGCCAGGCGCGCATCGGCGTCGTTGCGGGACCGGACGCCCCGTAGATCCAGGCTCTTCATGCCGTCCAGAACAGCGTCGTGCCGGGGCGGATAGGTGACCGGTGCGATATCGGCGACAATGATGGCTTTAACCCGCTCGGGATAACTCAGAGCCACCTGCATCGCCACCTTGCCACCCATGGAATGGCCCAGAATAGATGCTTTATCAATGCCCTTTGCATCCATATAGGCCACTACATCCGCGGCCATCGCAGGGTAATCCATATCACTCGTGTGAGGGGAACTGCCGTGGTTGCGCTGATCCAGGGCGTGAATTTGCCAGCCGTCTTCCAGGCGACGGGCTATCCCGCCCAGATTTTCCAGAGAGCCAAACAGGCCGTGCAGCAAAATCAGCGGCACTCCCTGGCCGGAAATACGGTGATTCAGTTCAACACTCATACTCGGGCAGTCTCCGGTTCAAACAATGGTGCGGACTACACTACCACTGCCAGACAACGGAGCAAGAGGAAATTGGAGCGCAAACGTCGGCCACAAAAAAGCCGGGCAAGGCCCGGCTGAATGGTCACAGATATTACGGCTGAATGCTCAGCAGTAGAAAATACTTCCCAGGTACTCTGCAAGGGCGACGACGTTTTTACGTTCCAGTTCGCTATGGGGGACAAAGATTTCCTGTTTCATACAACAACTCCTGCTTTCGTCATTCGGTTACTTCAACCTGATGCCACACATGCTATCGTTTAGGGTGTGGTCAGGCGTTGACGCCCCGTGCCATTCGCTTGACATTTTGTACCATCATCACCAGAACCCTCGGGAGCCCGCCAACGGCATGATTGATGCCCAACCGGAACAACGAAGCACGCCCCACGTTGCCGCCTCAAGCACACTGGCGCTGGTGCATTACCTGAAAACTCAGGGGCTCCTGAAGCGTGCTTTTCTGGAACAGGAAACCGGGCTGGACCTGGACAAACTGGACGACCCGGATCTCCGCATTCCAGCCGAAACCCATTACCACCTCTGGGAGCTTGCCGAACAGCTGACCGGAGACCCGGCTGTTGGTCTGCATGCCGGCCAGGTGATTGACCCGGAGCGTATGGGACTGGTGGGACATGTCTTCTTCAACTGCGACACCTTGGGCGAGGCGGTCATTCAATATGTGCGCCTGCACCGACTGATTAACGAATCCGTTACCCTCAGTTTTGAGCAAACACCGGACCAGGCAATCCTTACCTGGCAGCCCGACAGGCCCGAACATTACTGCCGTCAGGATATGGACCGGACACTGGTTGCTGCACTTTGCCGTACCCGCCACTTTATTCACCGGGGCATCAAAGCAGACTGGCTCGAAATCGCTCACCCCGAACCCGGTTATGCCCAGGAATACCGGAAGTTGTTCGGCGGCCATGTCCTGTTTGGCTGTGGGATTACCCGAATGGCGTTCTCCAGCCAACACCTGGGACATGCCATTCCGCACCGGAACCCTTATGTTTATTCCGCGGTGCTGAAACAGGTCAATGCGGTACTCGCCCGCCTGCAAATCCGCCGCTCTTTCAGCCGAAAGGTACGCCGGCTGATATCTCGGCAGATGGCCACCGACAAGATTGATGCCGACACCCTGGCCCGCCAGTGCCACATGAGCCGGCAAACCCTGTATCGCCGGCTGAAAAAAGAAGGCCTGAGCTTTCACGATCTGGTCGAACAGGTTCGCCGTGACAAAGCCCTGCGCTATGTTGCTGATGACCAGTATGCCCTCGGTGAAATT
The DNA here is from genome assembly GCA_035303925.1 of Marinobacter sp. Classification (GTDB taxonomy): domain Bacteria; phylum Pseudomonadota; class Gammaproteobacteria; order Pseudomonadales; family Oleiphilaceae; genus Marinobacter. The sequence continues at coordinate 8,694 of DATGQY010000023.1, forward strand.
GCCTTTCTTCTGGGGTTTTCCGAGTTGAGCGCCTTCAGCCGAGCTTTTAAACGCTGGACCGGTGAAGCGCCGGCCCAATTCAGAGCGGACCACAAGGAGCAACATCGATGAGTGGCGACACGCTTACCCTGTTCGCCATCCCGCTTGCCCTGCTGTATCTGGCGGCTCTGGCCTGCATTTACCGTATTCTGCTGACCTATCGCACAGCCCAGGGCGCCATTGCCTGGATCATTTCTCTCATCGGCCTGCCCTACCTTGCTGTTCCCATGTTCCTGTTATTTGGGCGATACCGCTTTGGCGGATACATGAAAGCCCGGCGGATGGGCTACCAGGCCCTTGGCAGTCTGCTGGATCAGTTCGAGAACCAGACAACGTCTATTTCCAACCCCGGCCAGGAGCATTTCAGTGACGAGCTCCAGGTGCTGTGCAAGCTCAGCCGACAGCCTTTCACCAGCGGCAACCAGTGCACTCTGCTCAGGGACGGCGCGGCCACCTTTGACGCGTTGTTCAAGGCCATGGAAGAAGCACGCCACTACATTCTTCTTGAGTTTTATATCGTTCGCTCTGATAAGGTCGGCCACCGTATCAAATCCATTCTCGAGCAAAAGATGGCGGAAGGTGTTCAGGTCTGGTTTCTGTATGATGACGTAGGCAGCGTGTCGCTTTCGCGGCGTTGGCTAAAGGAACTCGCAGCCGCCGGTGCACAGGTTGCGTCCTTCGGTGACGGCAACATCCGCAGACGGCGTTTCCAGATCAACTTCCGGAACCATCGCAAGCTCCTCGTGTGCGACGGGCATATCGGGTTCGTTGGCGGCATTAACCTGGGCGACGAGTACCTGGGCACTGCAATGGATCAGGAGCCCTGGCGTGACACTCACTGCCGTATTGAAGGCCCGGCGGTCACCGGCTTGCAGCTGGCCTGGCTGGAGGACTGGAACTGGGCCAGCGATATTCGCCCCGATCTGGATTGGTCGCCGATCTCGATTCCTCCGGGTGAAGAAGAAGTACTGGTTCTGCCGACCGGTCCTGCCGATACCTGGGAAACCTGCACCCTGTTTTTCCTGAATTGCATTAATAATGCCCGCAGCCGGATCTGGATTGCTTCACCTTATTTCGTTCCAGACTTCCAGATCATGAATGCTCTTCAGCTCGCCGCATTGCGGGGCGTGGATGTCCGCATCCTGATTCCGGAGAAGTCCGACAGCCGGCTGATTCGGGTTGCGGCCTACTCCTATCTGGTACAGGCCTGCCAGGCTGGTATCGGGATCTACCGCTACCAGCCGGGCTTTATGCACCAGAAAGTGGTGCTGGTGGATGAACGATACGCCGCAATTGGTACCGCCAACCTGGACAACCGTTCCATGCGCCTGAATTTTGAAATTACTGCGATTAATACCAGTGAGGGCTTTATCCAGCAGGTAGCATGCATGCTCGAAGAAGACCTCAAGCAATGCCGATTGATGACCGAAAATGATTACCAGGACCGTTCCATACTGTTCCGGCTCTGGTGTCGGGCTGTGCGACTGCTCGCACCGCTGCTTTGAACTGGTTCTCGGTTAGCGCTTGTGCGACTATGAGCAACCCGAAAAACGTCCAAGCAGTTACTGATATCTCATGAACGCATTCAAGCCCAGAGAAACCCTGACCGAACAGGTGGCCCGCCACATCGAGAACCTGATTGCCTTCGGGCAGCTCCGGTCCGGCGAACGCATCTACGAAAGCGCCATGGCCAAGGAGATGAATGTCAGTCACGGATCGATTCGGGAAGGCTTACTGCTGCTGGAAAAGCGCCACCTGGTGAAAAACGTGCCCCGCAAAGGCGCCTTTGTCACGCCTCTGGATGAACACTTCGTTACCAGCCTTTACGAAACGCTGGAGCTGTACCTGACCCACACCGGCCAGAAACTTGCCAGGCAATGGCAGCCTGAAGACATGGAGCGGCTGGAATCCCTGCACGAGCAGATGCAGGGCTGCTACGAGAAGAACGAACTCATGGAGTTTCTCGAGCTGGGTATCGAATACACCAAAGCATCGCTGGTTTACGCTGACAACTACTTTATTGTGTCCGCCATTGAAGACCTGTGGCCGTCTGCCAAGCGCTGCGCGTTTGTCGCCTTTCGCCAGGGTGGCAAGCAGGTTCTCCAGGACAACCTGGCCCACATGGAAGAATCCATCCGGGTGATACGGGCGCGGGACGAACAAGCCCTGGCTGACATCCTGCGTCGATACGCCGTGCAGCAACGCCAGCAGGTCCTTGCGGCTCTTGATCAGTAAAACAGCTGGGTAAACGAAAAGCCGATATTCATATAGGCCGTCCAGTTGTCTTCGTTGTTATAGGCAACGGACAACTGCACAGGCCCCAGAAACGTATCCACTCCGCCAAACAAGCTCCAGGAGCGCACCAGGTTGGCCCAGCGGGCATCGTCCATGGTGTCCCAGGCGTTACCGGTTTCAAAGCCGACGCCGGCAAACCAGGGCAGCACCGGGCCGCCAAATTCCCTACGCGCATAGGCGGATGCCAGAGCGGCGTCATTGCCGGTCAATTCTCCCGGCGCATACGCCGACAGTCTTCGGAAACCGCCCAGTCGTGCGGCATTTTCGATGCCCGCATCACCGCTGACCACCTGCCGGGTGAATAACAGACCGGTCACGTTGAACCGGTTCCAGCTGGCCGTGCCCAGCAACATACCCGTAATGGCATCAAAATCCCGATCTGACCCCAGACTATCCCGTTCGAACCGCCCCCGGACGCCTGCAAACGCACCGGATTTCGGATAGAACACGTCACTCAGGGAATCGTGGACCAATTGCACGCTGGCATAACCCTGATGAATACTGCCTGTGGGCGCCACCGGCTCTCCCACTTCGTCATCAACCCGGGCATACCCGCGCACATAGCCCAGACGAACCTCTCCGTTACCGCCAAGCTCCATACCAACCGCGGCATCAACCTGGCGGAAGGCCACATCGATTTCTGAAACGCGGCGGCCGTCGCGATAGATGCTGTAACCGTCACGACGATACTCCACGCCGAGGACCGCAAACCGGTCATAACCATATTCGAGGGGTTGGTACCACTGACTGCGAACCCAGGGTTGGGTGCCCAGCTGCAAGTCCGTCTGCCACTCAGCCCCCAGGCGATTGAGCTCCGTCATCCTGAGCCCGGAGGCCAGGTTAAAACGCGTGTCACCGTCGAAATTGTCTTCATAATTCAGACCAAACGACAGGTAGTTCGGCCCCCAGCTCTTCTCGCGAACCTGAATAAGCAAAACCGGCCCTTGTTCCGAAGGCAACAAAGACCAGGAAACGGATTCGTAGTAGCCGAGGCCGTATATCCGTTTCAGATCTGACTCAAGGCGCTCAACATCCAGCTCCTGCCCCTCTTCCTGGCGTATCCGCTGCCGAAGAAAGTCATTGGATAGCCGGTCGCCCTGACTGAATTCAATGCGCGCCACCGGACCCGGCGGCTGTCTTTTATCTTCCAGCCCCGACCGATAGCGGTGCCACTCGTCGGAGGACACCGCCAGACGATTCAACGCCACCGCATGTTCCCGGGCAGCACTGGCGCCCAATTCAAAAAGCACAGGGCCATCATAGAAATCGGCGGAACTGTACCCTTCCAGATCTGGCTGGATAAGAATGTCGTTATCGATCAACAACGCCAGCTGATTGTCGGTGTTACGGCGGGTCATCAGCGTGGTCAACTGGCCCACGACCGAAAAAGCCTCCTTCATCTGTTCGGTTTTCAGCAAGGGATCGGTGATGTCGACAGCAATCACGATGTCGGCACCCATTTCCCGGGCAACACTCACCGGCAGATTGTTTGCCACGCCACCGTCCACAAGCAATCGCCCACCCCGGGCCACCGGGGCGTAGACGCCGGGTATGCTCATGCTGGCGCGAATAGCTTCGGCCAGGTTACCGCTGGAGATTACAACTTCCACGCCGGTTTCCAGATCCGTCGCTACCGCTCGGAAGGGAATCGGCAGTTGATCAAAATCATCCACCAATGCAGCGTTGCGAGTCAGCTCGTTCAGGATAAATCCGAGATTCTGGCCGGTGACCAACCCTCCACCAACGTGAATACCGTCCTCACTCACACCCAAACCCGGCGCCAGAGGCAGGCGCCAGTCTGACTGTTTGCGCCGCAACGGTTTATAAACCCGGCCCGGGTCGTCACGGAAACTCGCCAGCCAGTCCAGGCCAATGAAGCGCTGCTCGATTTCATCAACGGGCATTCCACTGGCGTACAAAGCCGCCACGGCAGAGCCAGCGCTGGTACCAACCACCATATCCACTGGCACCTTCATCTCTTCCAGCGCTCTGAGCACACCCACGTGAGCCATGCCCTTCGCCCCGCCGCCACTGAGTACCAGTCCGACCTTTGGCCGCCCTTCCTGAGCGGCACCAAGTGCTGGCACTCCGGCAAGGAGCACCAACGTTGTCAGCAGGAAAAAGGCTTTCGGGAAGAGGTTCAAAAAACCTTGGGCAGGATTATTTATGCTTGTCATCGTCAGCAAGGGACAGATGAGAGACATCCGGGACCACCGGTGGCGGCAGATCGCGCTTTACGCCCAGATCGGAGCCGGGTGGCGCCAGGCTCCAGTCATCCAGGTGTTCGAACATGGGTGCCTCAGATTCCTGGTGCTCGGCCAGAGTAACGCCAACCGGATCCAGGCTCAGGCCGGAGCCCGCAAGAATGTCATCGACCTTCTCGCCGGCAACGGGTAAGCGGTCTCCAGGCTCAACTTCGGGGGTTTTGCCAGTCCGGATCGGCGTGTCCGGCCGAGCCTCCGGAGCAGAGTCAGAGCGGGCCTCTGGCTGAGTGGCTGCGGGAGCAGCCTGGCTGGCTTTGGGCTCAGGCGCAGCACCGGCCATGGGCTGCACGTAGGCCACCATGCCGTGCTTTTCCAGAACCGCCTGATATTTCTCGGCCTGAACCTGTTCCAGCTTGTTGCGAATGACCACCGGCTGACCACTGAACATTCGGTCCAGTTGTTCAACACTGGCCTTGAACAGCGTCCGGGCGTTCGTGCGTGCAGTTTCCGGATCGGTGCCCGGCGTACACTCCCCCTTGAACACGAGCTGGAACATGGTGTTACCTCTTATCTTCTGGTCGGAATGGCTCTGGTTTCATCATAGCTGAAAACGCTTCCGGCGGCAGTTCCGTGGACCCTTATTAATTCTTGGGGCAGGAAATCGTGTCAGCTTTGCAAACAAATGAAAAATGATTGAGTCATATGCAGAAAATTACGACACTCTCTGTAATAATCTAACGTAACCAAAATTTACATTCGGTTACATAACAATTCCTGACACCGACGGCGAGACGCACCATGCCTACCCGATCACTGGCTCTGACCACTGCCCTGACCGCTTGCCTCGCCGCAACAAACGCGCAGGCAGAGAATCTGGATGTACTTATGCACCAGGTGTTTCCCAGTGCTGAAGCGACCTACATCGGCTATGAAAGTGTGGAGCGGGAGGACATTCCGGAATTCGCCGCTGTCGACCGGAAATATCTGGTCGTCGATTTCCGCTTCAAAGGACAGCTGCCCCCGACCGAGCAACTGCAGGCAAGCGTTCACAAAGTGTGCATGACCCTGCTCAAAGACCACCAGCTGATCCAGTCCCTGTCAGACTCCGGGTACGACATGGTATCGGTAGCTTTTGATCGTCAGTCCCAGTTCGACTGCCTGTAAATCCTGTGTTCAGCTCTGCCCCAACAACCGGGGAAAACTCTCCAGCGCCGTATTGACGGCATCCAGGTTAAACGCCTCGACGTCGGCCAGCAGTTTCTCACCATAACGGGTGACCGACAGGGACCGATGGCGCTGGCCCCAATCAACAATTCGCAAGGCAAAATCTTTCATTTGTTCCGGGTCACCACTTTCCCGCACGTCCTGCCATTCATCACCAAAATCCTCCGCCAGACTTTCCCGCAGCCAGCCACGTTCCTGCATGCTCATAGTCTGGGCCAGCAGGCGCTCGGATTCTTCGGGAGTGCCCTCGTCTTCCGCCTCTTCCACCGTGGCCTCGACTTCGGGCAGTACCACTTTGAACGTGGAACCCACACCTGACTCACTCTTCACCGTCAATTCACCGCCCATCATTTCAACCAGCTTCCGGCTGATCGCGAGCCCGAGACCGGTACCGCCATAACGCCTGGAACTCTGCCCTTCCTGCTGTTCAAAGGCCTCGAAAATCCGGCTGCGCTGATCCGGCGCAATGCCGATACCCGTGTCGGATACCGTCACCACGAGACGGTAGTAACGCGCTTCGGCGTCGTCATCCCCGGGCTCCCCCAGCGGCTTGGCAATGGCACGAACGGTTACTTCACCTTCGTGGGTAAATTTGATGGCATTGCCCACGAGATTGAACAACACCTGCCGCAGCCGGGTTTCGTCCAACATCATGGCCGAAGGCATACCTTTGCCCACACTCACTTCCAGGGTTATGCCCTGTTCGGTGGCCCGAAGGTCAAAAATGTGTCGAACGTCACTGAGCAGCCGGCGAACAGACACCGGGCCGAAGTCCAGACGCATTTTTCCGGCTTCAATTCTCGACAGGTCCAGAATGTCGTTGATCAGCATCAGGAGGCTTCGGCTACCCGCCCGAATGGCGTTCAGATAGTTGCGCTGCTGAGGGTCGGTGACCGAGTTGTAAAGCAGGTCGCTGTAGCCGATCACCGCGTTCATCGGCGTACGAATCTCATGTGACATGTTGGCCAGAAACTCGCTTTTCGCTCTGCTCGCTGTTTCCGCTTCTCTGGCCAGCCTCTCGGCCTCCAGCTTGGCCGCCCGCAGTTCGTCTTCACTGCGGCGCAGGGCATTCTCGGAGCGAATTCGCTCATCCACTTCCAGTGACAGCTTGCGGTTCCAGTAGAGGAAAATAAGCACCACCACAATGGCGATCAGGATGATCCGCCGCACCACCGTATAGTCGGTTTCCTGCTCGATATCCAGGTGAATCCAGCGGTTGTAGACCGCCTCGGCTTCCGAAGCCGGCAGGCTACCCAAGGCCTTGTTAAGAATCCGATGCAGTTCCGGACTGGTTTTCCTGACCGCCAGCCGCAAATCGTATTGATAGGGCGTGATACTGGTGATTCTCAGATTCGACAGTCCCAGCCTCGCCACCGTGTAGCTGACAGCGGGAATATGAGTCACCATCACATCGAGGTCACCGTTGGAGAGTGCCAACAGCCCTTCCTCGATACTCTGTTGGGGGTAAAGATCCAGGTCCGGGTGGTTGATCAACAAGTAGTCATGACTGGCTTGCCGGTTGACCACGCCCACTTTTTCATCCCGAAGCTCCCTGAGATCCCCGATAAAACGTCCGCTGTCGCGAATGGCTAGAGCAATCGGTACCGATACGTAGGGACGCGTGAACAGAAATTCCTGCTCGGTACGAGGGGTTCGTGACATTCCAGGAAGCACATCGACTTTTCCGGCCTTCAATTGGTCTTCCGCGGCCGCCCGGGTTTCCATCAGCTCCCGGGTAAAACGAATGCCAAGGTTTTCCTCCAGCCGACCAACCAGATCGGCTACCAGTCCCGCCGCCCGGCCATCCTGCTCGAACTCAAAGGGTGGCCAGTCGCTGCGCAGCCCCACTTTGAGATCCGGATTACTCTTCAGCCACTCCTGCTCGGCCGCTGTCAGCGCCACACCCCGTCCCTCAAGGGCTGGCATGCTGGCCTGCAGCCAGGATTGCCTGATATCCCTGTGTTCATTGTGACTGATAGAGACAATCGCCCGGTCGACTACCCGAAACAAGTGGTTGTTTTCGACCGGTACCTGAAGCACCACATCCACCGGCCGGCTATCCAGCAGGACCGCGAGACCAATACCATTGACCATTGCGGACTCCAGGTAGTCCGACACTACCGGCACCGGTGCCAAAAATGCATCCGCCTTGCCCGCCAGAACCTGACTCACGGCTTCTCCTAGGCTGGCCACCGGCACCGGCGTAAAACTGTCTACCGGGTCCAGCAAGGGAAACTGGTTCGGATCATCACCAATGATGGCTACATTGGCGGACTCCAGATCCAACAGGGTACGAAACGCGGCATCGCCGGCGTTCACAAACACCCCGTACGTCAGGCTCATAATGGGCGTGGTATGCCTCTGCCCCGGAATGACCGGCGTGCCCGGAATACGGGTGGTGAGCACCAGATCGGCTGAAATGCTCTGCTCCGCCAGCATGAACGGCTCAATCGGAAGATTCAGCTTTGCCGAGATCCGGGTCAGATAGTCGGCCCAGATGCCCACAAGCTGACCATTGCCACTATCAAAAATCAGGGGCATCTGGCTTTGCTTCACACCCACCTGCAGGTTTTCCTGCTGGCCAAGCCATTCGAGATCATCAAGGCCCAACACCGGCGCAGGCGATACCTGGGGCGGGTCCGCCCAGGCAATTGCCGCTGAGGCGCTCATCACCAGGCTTAACAACAGCTGGGGGAGAAACTTCACTGCGTATCCTCACAATTCCGGTGATGGTCGATGTCAGCCCGCGACAACACGATTCCGGCCGCCTTCTTTGGCCTGGTAAAGCGCCCGGTCAGCACGATCAAACACCATGTCTTCCAGATCTCCCTCCTGAAACTCGGACAAGCCCGCTGAAAAGGTAATGGTGACGGGCTGCCCGCCGAAATGAAATGGCAGCTGGCCCACGTGCCCTCTGAGCTGATCGATCACAGCCGTTGCTTCTTCCACTCCGGTCTCAGGCAGCAACAGCACGAATTCCTCGCCACCAAAACGGGCAATGAAGTCCGTGGACCTAAGCCGCGCCCTGACCTCCCGGGCAACCAGCTGCAACACGCGGTCGCCGGCCTTGTGTCCATAGGAGTCGTTAATTCGTTTGAACAGGTCAATATCCATCACCGACACTGTCAGCGGATGGCGATAGCGCTGCCATCGGTTGTATTCAAAAGACAGCCGTTCCTGCCAGGCTTCACGATTCGGCAACTGCGTCAGCAGGTCCGTCATGGCGCGCTCCCGCTCCCTGCGAACCTGCGCCTGCATCTGCTCGGAGTGCGCTTCCATGGCGGCGACTTTCTGCTGCATGGATTCGAGCTGCTCGGCCAACATCACTTCCCGTTCGTTTTCCCGGAGTCTGAAGCGTCCGAGAACCTCGCCGATGTGCTCGAGGCGCTGGCTGACCGACTGTTTCAGGCTATTGAGATCCTGACTGGCATGAATGTCATCACTGACCCGGCTCAGTACCTCGCGGATTTCACGGTCCAGGGTTTCAGTGTCGTCTTTTCGGGAAACCTGTGTTTCAGCCTGCTGGGAAAAGTGCTGACGCAGGGTTTCAAGGCGGTCATCGAGCCGTTTCAGAAAAGCTTCAAATTCACGCTGGCTTCGGGTCACGGCCTCGATTACCAGCTCCGCCACCTGATTCAGGCCCTGACGGAGAATTTCCCAGTCGTTGCTGGAAAGCAGCGTTTGTTGCAGCTCCCGGGCTTCGGCTTCTGAATCCAGTGTTACCTGATCGAGCAACTGCCCCAGCAGCTGACCCACGCGGCGGGCAATGATCAGCCGATTGTCTTTGTCGGATATGTCGGTGCTGTCATTGACCTCCGCCTGGTTGGCGGGCACGGGTGCAGGCGGCTGAGGCACAGAAGCCGGCAGGGGATCATCGAGCAGCGCGATCTGACGATCGATTTGTTCTTGCAGTTGGCGCCAGGCTTCTACATCGACTTTCTGGCTTCGAATGTCCGACCGCAGGCGACCCAGCAGGGTATCCAGTTCGGGGCGTTGACCCTCTGAGGCCAGGCTGGTGCGCACCAGCATCCGTTCCAGGAGTTCCCGTTGCGATTGCCATTGCTGGTCTTGTTGTTCTGCCTCTCTAAGCGCCTGCAGGTACTTTTCCTTCCAGGACTCTTCCGATGCCATGAATTGCTCCCTCAGTGGCCGGCCGGATCACTGCCTGTATCAGATGGGTTTGTCCCTGATCGCCGACGAGCCCGGGGGTGGCTCTGGTCATAAACCCGGGCAAGATGTTGAAAGTCAAGATGAGTATAGACCTGAGTAGTCGCGATGTCCGCATGCCCCAGCAGTTCCTGAACGGCTCTCAGATCGCCACTGGATTCAAGCATATGGCTCGCGAAGGAGTGGCGGAGCATATGCGGATGCAAACGTTGGTCTGCGCCCTTAGCAATGCCCCAACGGGCCAGCCGCGCCTGGATACTGCGTCGGCTCAGACGGTTTCCCCGCTGGCTGACGAATATCGCGGTTTCACCCTGTGCCGCAAACGCTTTGCGGTGCTCCAGCCAGCGGCCAATCGCGCCGACCGCTTTACCACCTACCGGCAGTATCCTTTCCTTGCTGCCTTTACCCAGCACCCGCACTTCCCGTCCACGGAGATCCAGGGAGCCGAGGTCAAGGCCGGCGAGTTCCGATAACCGCAGGCCGGAGGAGTACATCAGCTCGAACATCGCCAGGTCGCGTATTTCCAGAGGATCGTCCGGTATGGCTTCCAGCAGGTGGTCAAGCTGATCCACATCGGCCACCTTGGGTAGGCGGCGGCCACTTTTCGGGGCGCGGATATCCAGAGCTGGATTATCTTTCACCAAGCCTTCCCGGAGCAGAAACTGATAGAAACGGCGAATGGCTGACAAGTGCCTTGCGATACTCCGTCCATCCAGACCCTCCTGGCTCAGCCGGGCTACATAGCGACGCACTTCATGGCCAGTGAGGGATGCCCAGCTATCCGTGCCGGTTTCGGTAAGCCAGGCTGCCAGGCGACGAAGGTCACGCAGGTAATGTTCGCAGGTGCGGGGAGAGTGGCGTTTTTCTGATTCCAGATGGTTCAGGAAACCTGAAAGGGGATCAGACAGTGTTTTCAACAGGCTGTCGGAGCACTCCGCCATGGTCACCCCTGGCCACTCTCCACGGTCAGATCCGAAACCGTCGCGGCTTCAGTACCATGGCGTTTGAGTACCGGTGGCAACAGCCGGCTGAGGGTATCGCTGATGTAACTCAGGAACAGCGATCCCATGCTCTGGTCAAAGTAACCCTGCTGGCAACTGCCAACGGCGAACACGCCAACCAGCCCCTCATGGCGAAGCGGCATCAGTGCCACTGACGCAATAGGCTCGTCCCGATTCGGAAACAGGAACGCCCGTTCGCTTTCCCCGAAGTGGCCGCAAACCGCCCGATCGCCTTCGAGCAACGAACCCAGGCGTTCCCGAGCCTGCTTCTCAGCCACAATATGCAGAGCACCTTGCGACTGGCCCGGTTTATCGGTGTCACTGAACAACAGAACCGAGGCAGCATCCAGACCGAAATCGCCCCGAATGCTGTCATCGATTGCAGAGGCCATATCCTGTAAGTTTCGGGCTTCAATAACCTGCATCAACAGCCGCTTGCTCTTCTCGAACAAACGATCGTTATGACGGGCAATAGATACCAGTTCTACCAGCTCGCTGCGCAAGGTATCCCTCTGCTCGCGAAAAAGATGTACCTGACGTTCCACCAGTGAGATGGCCCGGCCGCTGTCGTGAGGCAGGGTCAAACTGCGCAGCAGCTCGTCCTGCTCAACGAAGAAATCGGGGTTTGCGCGCAGATAGTCGGCAACCTGTTCTCGGGTGAGTTCGCCGGCCTTCTGGCGGGCCGTTTGTTCTGTCATCGTGTTCTCCTGAACCGTCAGGGCCTGGTTTTGTGGGTTCTCGGGCTTCTCCTGCGGCGGGACGGGACCTCGCCCGGCAGCCGCAACTGGCCTTCGAATACGGTCGTTGCAGGGCCTTCCATCATAACAGGGGTACCCTCCCCCTGCCATTCGATCACCAGCGAACCACCACGCAGTTCAACGTTTACCCGCTCATCCAGCAGCCCACGCAGCCTGCCCGCAACGACAGCAGCACAGGCGCCGCTGCCGCAGGCCAGGGTTTCGCCTGAGCCCCGCTCAAACACACGCAGGCGGGCATGACTGCGATCGACGATCTGCAAAAAGCCAATATTGGCCCGGGCCGGAAAACGGGGGTGCTTTTCAAGCATTGGCCCCAGGGATTCCACCGGAGCGGTGTCAACATCCGCCACCACCAGGACTCCGTGCGGATTGCCCATGGACACCGCAGAGAGTTCGATGGCCTGACCATCCACATCAACTGTATAAACGGTTTTCTGGCTATCGGCGGCAAACGGAATTGCGGGCGGATTCAGCTCAGGCACACCCATATTCACCATCACCAGGCCGTCTTTACCGACTTTCAGCTCAATCACGCCTTTGGCGGTCTGAACCCGGATCACCCGTTTGTTGGTCAGACGTTGATCGCGAACAAAGCGCGCAAAGCAACGCGCACCATTACCGCACTGCTCCACTTCCGAACCATCGGCGTTGAAGATGCGGTAACGGAAATCCACGTCCGGCAGGCCCGGAGGCTCGACCACCAGCAGCTGGTCAAAGCCGATGCCAAAATTCCGGTCTGCCAGCTCCCGGATCATGTCCGGGCGCAGGCGGAACTGCTGGCTGATGGCGTCCACCACCATGAAGTCGTTGCCCAAACCGTGCATTTTGGTAAACCGGAGCAGCGGCCCCTGGCCCCGTCTTTGCTGGCTCATGTCTGACTCCCCGTTCATGCTGGCAGACAACTTTCCGGGGCCAGCTGGTCCTCCAGGGTTTCCCGGCGGCGAACCACATGCACGCTCTCGCCATCAACCATCAGCTCCGGCGGGCGATTACGGGTGTTGTAGTTGGAGGCCATAACAAACCCATAGGCACCGGCTGATCGCACCGCCAGCAGGTCGCCCGCCTGCAACCGCAGGGCCCTGTCTTTGCCAAGGAAATCCCCGGTTTCGCAGACCGGGCCAACCAGATCCCAGGCTTTTTCCTCACCGTCTTTATGAGGCTGCACCGGCACAATGGCTTGCCAGGCGCTGTAGAGCGCAGGGCGGATCAAATCATTCATTGCCGCGTCAATAATCGCGAAGTTCCGGTGCTCGGTGCACTTCAGAAACTCGACTCGGGTCACCAGAATACCGGCGTTGGCAGCAATGGAGCGGCCAGGCTCGAGAATCAACTCCAGGTTGCGATCGCCCATTCTTTCCGCAACCGCTTTCACGTATTCAGCGGGCTGTGGTGGCTGCTCCTGATTGTAGGTCACACCCAGGCCACCTCCCATGTCGAGATGACGGATCTGGATGCCCTGTTCCGCCAGGCTATCAATCAGCGCCAGCACCCGATCAAGCGCGTCGAGAAACGGAGACACGGTGGTCAACTGGGAACCGATGTGACAATCAACGCCCTGAACATCCAGGTTCGGCAGCGTCGCGGCACGGGCGTAAACCCTCGGCGCGTCAGCGATATCAATACCGAACTTGTTTTCCTTCAACCCTGTGGATATGTAGGGATGCGTGCCGGCATCGACATCCGGATTCACCCGCAGTGACACCGGCGCTTTCACACCCAATTCACCCGCTACTGCGTTAAGGCGATCCAGCTCGGTGTCAGACTCCACATTGAAGCACCGCACGCCGGCTTCCAGCGCCCGTTTCATTTCCCATTCCTGCTTGCCAACACCGGAAAACACCACTTTGCCGGCGTCACCACCAGCCCGAAGCACACGTTCCAGCTCGCCGGCCGACACGATATCAAACCCTGCGCCCAGCCTTGCCAGTACGTTCAGCACCGCCAGGTTGCTGTTGGCCTTTACCGCATAACACACCAGATGCGGGCGCCCGCTGAGGGCGTCATCATAGGCCCGGTAATGGCGCTCAAGGGTCGCGCGGGAGTATACATAGGCGGGGGTGCCAAAACGCTCAGCGATCTGGGCAACAGGCACATCTTCGGCGTAAAGCTCGCCATTACGGTAATTGAAATGATCCATTCTGTTCCTGAACTCTCTGGGCAGGGTAAAAGTGCTGGTCGGTGCGCAGGTTATTCGCTCTCACGGCCATCATCGTCAGCGTGTTGTGCGGGCGCCGCAGCCGGCGGCGCCACAACGTCTGACGGTGCTTCCCGGTACAACGGCCCTTTTTGGCCGCAACCGGTCATAACGAACGTTACCAGCAGCAAAAGTGTGGCAATGCCCGGGCGGCGCATCTGTACAGCCTGCATACCCTTACCCCTGTGTGAATATTGGGCGAAGTATACCCGACACCCGCCCCGCATCGCGAGGGACGCATGCGCTCAGAGCAAATGTCGGTTCAGGGCGTCTTCAAGCAGGCTGCGATAGTGCAGGTACTGACTGGTCTGGATATCCCGTTGATACCACTGCGGAGCCAGATCATGGGGCAGATGCAGGTCGGTCAGGTAGACCGGGTAGAACTCGTCGGTTCGGCGCAGGGATCGAATGTAGTGGGCAACAGCCGGTATCAGACTGTCACCGTATTCCTGGGCGGTGAACTCCTGATCATCACAGTAGAGATCAAAGCGCAGGTTGCTCTCGCCTTCCTGTACACCAACAGCCTGAACTTCCAGCCCCGAAACAGCCAGGCTCGCTACCTGCGACGGACGGGCTTCCGCCAGCCAACGATCCCCACGGCGAATCATTTCATAGCACTGAATACCGCCAACGCTGTGCTCATTGTCGGCCTGGCGAAGTTGCCGGCGCTCAACCAGGTTGTCCAGAAAACGAAGCAGGGGCGCCAGCAAATGACGGCGATTCTCGGCCTGCTGGGTGTGCGACCAGATGCTGCCCTGCTCATCGACGACCCAGAGCTGACCTTCCGAACCCTGATGCTTCCAGAACACCTGTATGCTGCCGGCCTGGGAGGCGTCACACACCGCCCTGAGAACCGGCTCGTCCTGCAAGGCGTAACGGTCAGGCACCACCGGAAGGTAGTGTTCTTGCGGCTGTAACAACGCCTCCATCAGCGCCTGCCGACTGTCGAGGGCCAGAAATCCCGGCTCCCTGTCGGAAAACTGCAACAGAAAATACCGGTGGTCCATCTCGATGATGTAGCGGAGTGGATGCGGCCCTGCACCGCCCGCAAAAAACTGTCTTAGCACATCAGCAAATAGCTGCTTTACCCGGCGGGCAATCGCATTACCGTGCCCCCTGCTGGGCGCCCAAACCTGGATCTGCGGCAGCTCTGCGGGGCTCAGAGCCACCTGCGCCAGCACATTTTTCAGGCACTGGATCAGGGTATCCCCCGCCGCGTAGTGTTGCAGGCTGACTTCGTGCCAGCTATTGAGGGTTACCTGATCAACGGTCATCACCAGGTTATCCCGGCCGCCACTGAAACCGAGGGAGTCCGAACGGGAGCTCAACTTATGCAACCCTCGCTCGGTCAGGTGCAGTTGCGGGTCCACCGCAACGTTGATCAGCAGCAGGCAGGTTATAGGCCGCACACCTCTGGCCAGGGCATCCCGGTGTGCCGGTGCCATTGGAAAAGGCAGCGCCTCCGCCAGCACGCTCAGCACCTCCCTGAGCTCGGCAATGGTCGCAGCACTGGTGCCGGCCCGGACATTCAGCCGGGTGGCTCGGGTCAGCAAGCCATTGCTGTAACACCACACCAACAACTCGGTCAGATTTCCTGCCCGGCGGATGACCGGCTGCCAGAAGGCATCCGAAGGATCTTCCAGATCACGATAGAGCAGCCAGCCATTGCCTTCAGCGCCCTGTTCGGACTGATGATGGAACGACAGGTTTTCTTCTGCCAGGGACGGCACAAGGCCGGGATTGATGAGCTCAATCTTTCCCGCCTTGCGCTGAAAGGCGGCGTAGAGCTTCCGGCCCAGAAGATTGATGTCATTCGCACTGATCGACGCAGCCGTGCCCTGCTCTTTCGCCATTCGGGATAACAGCCGGTAGCTGTGAGTCAACTCGGCGACGACGCTCCTGCGCAAACCCGTGACCTCTTCCGCCTTCCAGCGCTGGCGGTCATCCATCGCCTGAACGTCAGCATCTGTCCAGCCCCAATGCAGCACCAGGCGACGAAGCAAACCGATTCGCCACTGGTCGCCGGCCGGACCAACCCGGGATAGTGGCAACCCCGATTTCAGGTACAGACTGCGGCGCACAAGATCGAGACGGTCCGGTGCGTCTGTTTCCAGCAGCCAGTCTTCCAGCCGCCGGTACAGCATGATGTAGGGGTCCAGATCATCAGCCCCGGCCCGACCTTCATAAACCGCGCGTTTGAATTCCGCGGACAACAACGGCGCACGTTCGACCGTGGCGTAACATTCAATGAGCAATAACTTGAGAATGGACTTCCAGGGAGCGTCGATGCCTTTGTACAACTGCCAGATACCGGCGCCCGGGAACTCCTCACCGGGGATGTCCGGCACGGCACCAAAATCGATGTAGTCGCTGGCTTTGATGAAACGGCATTCAACCAATCGGCGGCGGCATTGCTCGTAGTCTTTTTCCATATCCGCCGGAATCAACCACCACAACGGGTATTGCCCCGCCAGATGAATGCTGGTGCGGTAGAACTCATCCAGCAACAGAAAATGCTGGGCGCTGCCGCAATTCTCTCCTGCCACCTCGGCCCGCTGCCGCCCCTGGCGCCAGTCCGCCGCTGAGAAAACAAACACATGCAACTCAACCCCGAAATCCGCCGCCCACAGGGACAGTTTCTCGGCCTTCCGTTCCAGGCAGCGAATACCGTGCTCGGAAAGATCTTCCCGGTGGCACAACCAGACATCCAGATCACTGGCAACGGAATGTCCCAGGGTGCCAGGGCTACCCATCAGAAACAGACTGTCCAGGTCCGGCTTGCGAATGCCCTTGTCCCGGTCGCTGAAGCTGCGGGCAAAACGCCGGGCGGCATTCAGTTCGCGGGTTGACGGCGTATAGTTGCTCAATCCCTGGGGGCAGTCGCCATCCAGATAACCCGGAAGGGCCGGATGATTACGGTGGAAAACCATGGGTAGCAGCTCCAGCACGATCTGCTGCCGATAGGTCAGTGCTGAACAGGCTCGCTCCCAGCGCTGCCGGTTAACCAACAGAAACCGGTCCCGCAGCCGCCGCAGGGTTTTGCGATCAATGCCATCCTCAAAGTCGAGAACAATAGGCGGTGCTTGAACGGTCAAGGGAGCTCCGGCAAGAGGTTATTTTCGGGCTGATAGTCAGTATGATGGACGAATCGTGGCAAAACCGGCAAACAAATAAAAGAACGACCGGTTTCCGGATGTCCCCGGAACCGAGAGATCCCGATGAGGCATTTGCGCTGTGAAAGAATTCCTGATTGAACGATACCGTCCAGACCCTTCGGGCCCGCCCATCCACGCAACCCAGCTGCGCGTTGACGACGATGGCCGAATTATTCAGGCAGACCGTCACGCAGAAGCCATGTTCGGTTATGAGGCCAGCGAGCTCACCGACTTGTCCGTTCAACGCATTCTGGCCTCCCGCCAGGATGACCCCTTTGCCCCAGCGCACCGACACCTGCTGGATAACGGGCAAACCGTGCTGGTGACCTTCCGGCATAAGGAAGGCTTTTTCTTTACCGCCACACTGGGTTTACGCCTGGAAACCCGCGACACTGACCAGGCAGCCAATGCCTCGATCATTCTCAAAGACAGTGCCGACATGGATGATCGACTGCTCCGGCTGGCCGAACAGGGTGCCGGCTTCGGCCTCTGGGAGCTGGACATCCCCTCCAACGAAATCACCTGGTCAGAAGGTATGTACCGGTTACTGGAGTTACGACCAGGCACCGAGCTCTCCCCTGAACAGGCCCTGTTTTACTGCCAGGTAAGCCAGAACCGCGTGCGCGCACTGTTCCGCCGCTGCATACGGACTGGCCAGCCCTTCAGCATGGAATTGCCGGTCATGAGCAGCCGCCAGAAGATTTTGCGGGTGACTCTGGCGGGGCGCGCGCTCAAAACCGGTGGCCGGGTACAGAAACTCGGTGGTGTCATGGTCAATCACAGCGAAGCCATGCACCACGACATCCAGAAGCAACAAGCCCAGCGCCTGCTGGAGGCGACCGCAACCGCTACTCCGGATCTCATGGTCGCGGTGGATACTCACTTCAACCTTCTGCACTTCAACGCCCCCTGGGCCCAGCAATTCAAAACCGCGTTCAATAGGGAACCCCGGCTCGGGGACAATCTGAAAACGCTGCTCCAGGAATTCCCGAACGAGCGCCGGCTGATCGAACGCTTGTGGCAGAGGGCGTTTGACCGCGATCATTTTGTTGCCGAAATGCCATTAAACCGACAGGGTGAAGGCTTTCCGGTTTTCGAATTTCACTTCCAGAGCCTTCGCGGCGCGCACAACGAAGTGGTGGGAGCGGTGCACATTGCGCGGGACATCAGCAGCCGTATCCAGCAAGGCAGCAGCGGTGACTACCGCATGCGCCATGACCCGGTCACCGGCCTGATGAACCGGCGCTCCTTTATCGAGCACCTTGAACGAGCCATGAGCCACAAACGCAAACGCCAGACCACCGATGGCCTGCTGTTTCTTGATCTCGACAGTTTTGAGCAGTTCAACGAGATTGCCGGCAGCGGCACCAGCGACCGTTACCTGCGGGAACTGGCCGGCATGCTTGGCCTCAGGGTTCGGCAACGGGACGCACTGGCCCGGCTCGCCGGGGATACTTTCGCCCTGTTTATCGAGAACTGCCCGGAGTCACGGGCCCGGAAAATTGCCGAGGAAATACGGGAGCAAATCGGCCAGTTCCAGTTCGAGTGGCAGGGCAAGCTGCTGCAGACCACCGTCAGCGGCGGCCTGCTGGTTATGGGCAAGGACACCCCGGAGCAACCGGAACTGTTGCTGACCCAGGCCGCCGACCTGTGCCATACCGCAAAAACCTCTGGCCGAAACCGCATTCACACGGCACAAGCCCTGCCCCCGGAACACAACAGGGAAGCCGGTAGCGACTGGCAGCTCAAGCAACTGCACCAGGCTCTGGATGAGGGCTCTTTGATTCTGGAATACCAGGCGCTCAAGCCCGTTGCCAGCGTAACCTGGGGCGATCACATCGAAATTCTGTGCCGCATTCCCGGAGGGCCCGACCACGCGCCCCTGAAACCGGAACATTTCCTGCCAGTGGCCGAACGCTTTGATCTGGCAAAAAAGCTCGACCGCCAGGTGATTCGCCAGACTATGGAGTGGCTTGGCCAGCACCGCTTGCTGGAGCCACGACTGAAATACTGTGGTTTTAATCTGTCACTGGCGACAGTGCTGGATGACACCTTTGCCGATTTTATGGAGCAGATGGTGGCGCAGTCTGCCTTCCTGGCCCGCTGCTTCTGCCTGGAAATCCGGGAGTCCCACGCCACCCAGTATCCGGACGAAGTGGCGGTGCTGTGCGATTCTCTGCATCAGGTGGGGTGCCGGGTCGCCCTGGAAGGTGCCGGCGCCTCGGTCGAAAGTTACAGCCTGGCGGCTAACCTGCCCGTCGATATCATCAAACTGGACCGGCGGATCATGAACCATCTGGAAGACGACCCGGTGCAACAGATCATGGTGGATGCACTGCACCGGATTGCCGAAGCAGCGGGTAAAGAAACCGTTGCCACGTTTATAGAGAGCGACAAAACCCTGCAAAAGGTCCGGACGCTGGGCATTCACTTCGGGCAGGGTTACCGACTGGCCGAGCCTCAGCCACTGGAAGCTCTGACACCCGCGGCGGTGGAGTTGAGTACCGGCCGTATCGGCGGCTGACTGAACACCGGTGACCAGACAACCCGGCACCGGTGTTCAGACAATATCCCGTTATCTCAGTGCTGCCCGGGCACGGGCGACAGCAGCCCGGACCTGGTTCGGTGCGGTACCACCCAGGTGATCACGGGCCTGCACTGAGCCTTCCAGAGTCAGTACATCAAACACATCCTCTCCAATCACATCGGAGAACTGGCGCAGTTCTTCCAATGTCATCTCGGACAGGTCACGGCTTTCAGCCACGCCAAAGGCGACCGACTTGCCGACAATTTCATGAGCATCCCGGAACGGTACGCCTTTCTTGACCAGGTAATCCGCCAGGTCGGTAGCGGTTGAAAAACCGCGCTTGGCGGCTACCCGCATGTTGTCCGCCTTCGCCCGGATGGCCGGAATCATATCGGCATAGGCTTTCAGGCAGCCCTTGATCGTATCGACGGTGTCGAACAGCGGCTCTTTGTCTTCCTGGTTGTCCTTGTTGTAGGCCAGCGGCTGGCTTTTCATCAGGGTCAGCAGGCTAATCAGATGGCCGTTTACCCGGCCGGTCTTGCCACGCACCAGCTCCGGAACATCCGGGTTTTTCTTCTGGGGCATGATGGACGAACCGGTACAGAAGCGATCCGGCAGATCGATGAAGTCGAACTGGGCCGATGTCCACAGCACCAGTTCCTCGCTGAAGCGGGACAGGTGCGTCATCAGCAGCGCCGCGAAGCTGCAGAACTCGATGGCGAAATCCCGATCACTGACCGAATCCAGGGAATTCTCGGACGCCCGGTCAAAGCCCAGCAGCTCCGCCGTCAGGTTGCGGTCAATCGGGTAGGTAGTACCAGCCAGGGCGGCCGCGCCCAGAGGCATCACGTTCACCCGCTTACGGCAGTCCTGCAGGCGATCGGCATCGCGTACCAGCATTTCGTACCAGGCCAGCAGGTGGTGGCCGAAAGTCACCGGCTGGGCGGTCTGAAGGTGGGTAAAACCAGGCATGATGGTCTCGGCTTCGCGCTCGGCCAGGTCCAGCAAACCGGCCTGCAGGCGGGTCAGCTCTTCGGCAATCACGTCGATTTC
>DATGQY010000024.1:0-43045 GCA_035303925.1 Marinobacter sp.
CGCCCGCTTGGACATGTTCTTGAAGATCTTCTCTTTGACCGCTTCGTCGGACCCCTTAAGGGCAACAACCAGCACCTCGGAAGACACCTCTCGGAGCAGGGCCTGAATGCCCCGATCGTCGATATCCTTGAGGTTGTCGAAGACAAACATGAGATCTTCGATGGTGGTGGCAAGGTCCGGGTCCATATCCTTGATGGAGTCCATCAGGGTGCCTTCGATCGCCCGGTCCATAAAGTTCATGATATCAGCGGCCCGTTTAACACCGCCAATACGACTGGTCTTGGCCGCTGAGCCACCCGAGAACTGTTTCTCGAGAATGTCGTTGAGCTCTTGCAGAGCCTGGGGCTGGATGCTTTCGAGCGAGGCGACCCGCATCATGACATCCAGGCGCACACGTTCATCAAGAGTGGCCAGAATTTCGGCGGCCTGGTCCGGGTCCAGATAGGAAATAACGATGGCCTGAATCTGTGGGTGCTCGTAGCGAATGATGTCGCCGACGGCCCTGGGCTCCATCCACTTGAGGGTGTCCAGGCCGGTGGTGTTGCCGCCCACCAGAATGCGATCTATCAGGCTGGCGGCTTTGTCGTCCCCCAACGCCTGGGTCAGCATCGCACGGATGTAGTTGTCGTTACCCACACCCAAGCCGGTCTGCCCGCCGACGGCGTCAACAAACTGATTAAGCACATAGGTTACGTCATCCTTGCTGACGTCCTGCATCTGCGCCATGGCAACGCCCACGCGCTGAACCTCTTTCGGGCCCATGTGTTTCAGCACTTCAGCGGCATCAGCCTCACCCAGCGACATCAGCAGGATCGCAGCCTGCTCTACCCGGGAGATTTTTCTCTGCGGCTTTTTGGGAGCAGCTTCACCCTGCTGGAGGTTTTGTTCAGTCATCGACGTTCACCCACTGGCGCATAACCTGTGCAACCCTGGCCGGGTCTTCTGCAATCAGGCCTTTGAGTGCATTCAGCTGTCTATCATAGCTGTCTGTAGCGCCCGGCAAAAGCAGTTCATCCTGAGACGACATGGCGTCGCGCAAGGCACTGCCACCCTCGATGCTGTCGAGCCCGCCATAACTGTCGTCCTCGGAACCTTCGCCACGCTCGCGGCGCCCACCACCCGACAGGCTTTTCAGGGTCGGGCGAAGCAGGCCCAATACCAGAATCAGGATAACCAGGCCGGCCAGCACCTGTTTCATCAGGTCCCAGAACCAGGGCTGCTCCCAGAAGCCGGGCTCTTCAAATGTCACCGCCTCTTCGGGCGCAAACGCCGTGTTCATCACGGTCACGCTGTCACCCCGGGCTGCCGAATAGCCGACGGCATCCCGAACCAGCATGGCCAGGCGCTGAAGGTCGGCTTCCGGCCAGGGCTCATAGGTAACTTCGCCGGTTTCTGGGTTGACCACCTTCATGTCATCCACGGCCAGAGCCACGGTTACGCGCTTTACAGCGCCCAGTTCCTGGCGGGTATAGCTGACGGTGCGGTCAATTTCATAGTTTCGGGTGGATTCCCTGCGAACATTCACCGGTGGTGCTGCCGCAGCACCCTCTTCACCAGCCTCTGCGGTTGCCACCTCGGGCACGGTCGCCTGCCCGGGAGGCTGGTTGGACAGGGCGCCGGGTATTCCAGCCATAGCGCCACCGGCACCACGCTGCTCAGACAGCTCACGCTCGCTGCGCACGGCCTGCTGCTCCGGGTTATACAGTTCTTCGGCCCGCTCTACCGCCGAGAAGTCCAGATCGGCCGAAACTTCAGCCCGATAACGGCCGTCACCCACAATCGGAGAGATCAGGGAAGCCACACGGCGAGTCAGCCTTTCCTCTACCCTGCTGGTGTATTCATACTGATCTTTCATGCGATCGGTGTCGCCTTTGGCTTCATCACCGGTCAGCAGGTTGCCGTTCTGATCAACAACCGTCACCTGATCACGATTCATCATTGGTATGCTACCCGCCACCAGATTCACAATGGCACGAATCTGCTCCTGCTCCGGACGACGGCCGGCAAACACCTCAAGAAATACTGAGGCGGTAGGTTCGCGGGCATCCCGTATGAAGACTGAGCGTTCCGGAATGGCCAGATGCACACGAGCATTCCGGACACCCCGCATGCTGGCGATGGTGCGGGCAAGCTCACCTTCCAGGCCACGACGATAGCTGATGGTTTCCATGAACTGTGAGGTGCCCAGGCCACGATCCTGGTCCAGCAACTCATAACCAATGGTTTTACGATCAGTAACCCCTTCTGCAGCCAGTTTCAGGCGTGCGTTATAAACCTGGTCCGAAGGCACCAGCAAAGCGCCCGTGCGCGGGTCCATCTTGTACTCGATGCCACTGCTATCAAGAATGGTGGTTACGTCTTGAGGATTGTAGGCCGACAAATCACCGACAACCGGCTGGTAATTGGGCTCCTGAGCCCACAAAACCACAGCGACGCCCAGTGCAACACTGGCCGCCAACCCCACCATAAGGCCAATCTGGCGCAGCAGATGCAGACGATTGAATCCAAGCAGCAGGTTGCTTTGGCTTTCAGGTGCATCCGAGTCCTGGGTGGCAGGCAGGTCAGACGCTGTGGTTTGGGCGGGTACGCTTGCCATGCTACTGCTCCGTTATCAGATCGGCATATTCATGATGTCTTCATAGGCCCTGACCACCCGGTTACGCACCTGGGTCAGTGCCTCAAAGGACACACTGGATTTCTGGGCGGCAATCATCACCCGGGTGATGTCTACGTTGGGATCACCCATTTCATAGGCGGTGCGTAGTTCGTTGGCCTGCCCCTGCACTTCATTGACGCTGTTGACCGCTTTACCAAGCATATCGTTGAAGCTGGGTACATCCCGGGTTTCCTGAACCTGTCGCGGGCCATCAATACGACCACGCACAGACTGATCCTGTTCGATCCGCTGATTCTGCATCATCTGGGACCGCAGATTCCGGATGTCGGAAAGAACACTGTTGATGTCGGCACGCTGAACCATATCACTCTCCCGGATACCCTGACGGGGTATCAGTTATTCATTCTCTGAGGGTGATAAAGCAAACAGCAGGCCAAAACATTTTTTATTAACGTTTTCAAATAACTAAGAAATTAAAACAAGCATGCAGACAAACTTTTGACGGTAATCCGGCGGGAGGCTTATTGCAGCGGGCCGTGGTCGGCAAAAAAGCGGCACCCCGAAGGGTGCCTGAAGGAGTAGTCGAAGGAGACGAACAAACCTGATTAAACGATCGCCAGCTCTGCATCCAGATCAATACCGGCATCACGCATTTGCGCCAACTTGTAGCGCAGTGTTCTCGGACTGATACCCAGCTGCTCCGCAGCCCGGTTGCGACGCCCACGCTCTTTGCGAAGGGTCTGAATGATGATACGGAACTCCTGCTGACGCAGATCATCCCCCAGTGAGCCCACAGCATCGTCCTGATCAATGGCCTCACCCCAACTGTCCCCCGACAACAAAGGCTGCTCCTGCTGGACGGCCTGCAACTCAGGCTCAGTAACCGGGGTGGAGGGCTGGCTGAAACCGGCTGCACCGGTAATACCCATTTCCAGACACAGATCACCTGCGTGAATCACGTTGCCCTGGTGCAATACCAGCGCCCGCTGAAGTGCATTATCCAGCTCGCGTACGTTACCGGGCCAGCCATAGGCCATCAGGGCTTTTCGGGCATCATCCGCCAGGCTGATACCGGTCAGTTTCATTTTCCGGCAGTGCTTTTTCAGCAGCGATTTCGCCAACGGCATAATATCGAGCGGGCGCTCACGCAGCGGCTGCCAGCGCATGGGAAATACGGTCAGGCGGTAATACAGGTCTTCCCGGAATTTTCCTTCACGTACGTAATCAGCCAGGTCACGGTTGGTCGTGGCCAATACTCTGACATCCAGCGCGATGGTCTTGCGGCCACCGACTCGCTCTACCTCGCGCTCCTGCAGAACCCGAAGCAGCTTGGACTGCAACCCCAGATCCATCTCAGAAATTTCGTCCAGCAGAATGGTGCCACCGTTGGCCTGCTCGAATTTGCCGGGGGACGACGCGACCGCCCCGGTGAAAGCGCCTTTTTCGTGACCAAACAGAATTGCTTCCAGCATGTTTTCAGGAATCGCCGCACAGTTAATCGCCACAAACGGCTGATCCGCCCGGGGAGACTGTTGGTGAATATAACGGGCCAGCACTTCCTTGCCAGTACCACTCTCACCGGAAATCATCACGGTAGAATCGCTGGCCGCCACTTTGGCCGCTAGCTGGAACATACGTTTGCTGACTGGATCTTCTGCAACCGGCTCGTCGCCGGATTTCTGACGCACACCGCCAACCACCTTGGTGACAGCATCCACCAGCACCTGCGGTTCGAATGGTTTGACGAGGTAATCGATGGCGCCGGATTGCATCGCAGATACCGCATGACTGATCTGCCCGTAGGCGGTAATCAGCATCATCGGCAACCCGGGGTAAAGACGCTGCACTTCCGCCAGCAGTTCGTGGCCAGAGAGGCCTGGCATATTGACGTCACTGACCACCATATCGACCGGGTTACGAGCCAGGCTGGCAAGGGCTTCTTCCGCGTTGGCCGCTTCGCATACCTGGAACCGGGCCAGCTCAAGCGTTGTCACCAACGCTTCGCGCAGGTCCTGGTCATCTTCTACTATCAGAATCTGGGCCTTTGCCATGTTATGCCTCCACCTGCTCTTTAACCCGGCCAGACAGAGTTGGCAGCCGCATTACGGCCACTGCACCACCCTGCCCGGAAGATTGAATCGAAAACTCACCCCTGTGAGCCTTGACCACCGCCTGCACCACGGCCAGCCCCAGACCTGTGCCATGAGACTTGGTGGTGTAGAACGCTTCCATAATCTTGCCTGCCTGCTCCGGGTTAAAGCCGGGGCCGTTGTCCAGAACACGAATGTCCAGTCCGCTTTGCGACGACGCCACTTGCAGCCGAACCTCTTTCGCACCCGCCTCCAGGCTGTTATTCACCAGGTTGGTACACGCACCCACCAGGGCGTCCCGATTGCACATAAGGCGGCACTGCTCACTGACCGCGTTGCCCAGGGAAACAGTGGCTCCCGGTGCCAGCTTCAGCCCCTCAATAGCAGACTCCAGAGCGGCGACCAGCTTACTGGCGGACAACTCCTCCGCGAGCCGGGTTTCGCCCCGGGCAAAAATAAGCATGTCCCGAACCTGCTGTTCGAGGTGAGTAAGGCGCGACATAAGACGTGAGGTGCAGCGCTGACGCATTTCTTCGTCCAGGTCGGACTGGCTCAGGTGGCCTCCGTACAGAATGGCCGCCGACAGCGGTGTGCGAATCTGATGCGCCAGCGATGCTACCATCTTGCCCATGGCAGACAGACGCTGGGCATGGGCCAGCTGAGACTGCAGCTGGCGTGTTTCGGTCAGATCGGTCAGCAGAATGAGCTGGCCTGGCTGGTTTTCCATGGTCCGGATTTCAATACTGACCCGACGACCGTCTTTCAGAGACACTTCGTGGCCATCATCACTGCGGGGGGAGAAGCAGCGCTTGATCACGTCGATCCAGCGTTCTCCGTCGAGTGGCTCGCCAAGCAGCGCCATTGCCGCCGGATTGCATTGGCTAACGACGCCGCGCTTATCCAGCACCACTACACCCGCCGGCAGCGCCTTGAGGAGAGTCGACAAACGATCGGCCAATTGCTCTTTCTCTTCGAGCTCCTGTTGACGCTGGCGCGATTCGTGGGAGAGTTCGCCCGATAACTGGTTAACCCGTGACTCGAGTGTCCGGTAGGAATCTGTAATCTGACGCGACATTCGATTAAACAGCTCCAGGGCCGAATCAACCGCTTCGTCGTCTTGTTGCGGAAACAGTGCCGTCACCTTGTCATTCGCATCAGCAGCGGCATTCACACCTGCGTTGGTGTGCCCCGGTTCCAGAACAAATTGTGCCTGACTCATAACCTTCCCCCTGAGACCAGTCCCCAAAGACCAGACCA
This sequence comes from Marinobacter sp., assembly GCA_035303925.1. GTDB lineage: Bacteria > Pseudomonadota > Gammaproteobacteria > Pseudomonadales > Oleiphilaceae > Marinobacter. Next base: position 5,965 of record DATGQY010000024.1, read on the forward strand.
CTCGGATGTTTCGTTTGGAGTCAGCTATGCCAATGCTATGCCAGATTCTATTTTTTCTTTAATTTCAACAAGGAGGGATTTTCAAAAAAGAAGGGGTGACGGCTTTTTGTCGATTCCTGAAGGCCGCGGCGCCATCAGGTTACGAACCTTTGACGCCGCAAACGGCCGAATCTCAGGATTCCTCAGAATCGTCACGAAGCCCGTATTTACGGACTTTCTCGACCAGTGTGGTTCTGCGAATACGAAGCTTTTCTGCAGCTCTGGCAACAACGCCGGACGCTTCGTCCAACGCCTGCTGGATCAGCTGTCGCTCCAGATTGGAGAGATAGTCCTTGAGATCAATACCATTCACCGGAAGCAACGCAGGCGCATCCAGACCAATCAGGCCAGGTATTGCCGACGGCATTCCCGTGTCCTCAACGGGCCGGTTTTCATCGTAGTCGTCCACGTACCGGAACTTCTTTGGCAACTCCTGCACTCCGATGACACCGTAGGGATGCATGATTGCCAGTCGCTCAACCAGGTTCGCCAGTTCCCTGACGTTGCCGGGCCAATCATGCCGACACAAACTCATGATCGCCGCCGAGTTCATTCTCAGGGAGCCGCGTTTTTCCTTTTCCATGCGCGAGATCAGCTCGTTAATCAGCAGAGGAAGGTCCTCTACCCTGTCACGCAGTGCCGGCATCTCGATGGGAAACACGTTCAGACGATAGTACAAATCTTCCCGGAACTCTCCGGACTCAATCATGTTCTCCAGATTCTTGTGGGTAGCTGCAATGATACGGACGTCTGCTGACTGAGTGCGGTTGCTGCCCACTCGCTCAAACGTGCGCTCCTGAAGCACCCTCAGAATCTTTACCTGCATGTTAAGCGGCATGTCGCCAATTTCATCCAGAAACAGCGTCCCGCCTTCGGCCAGCTCAAAACGCCCCACCCGGGCGGTTATAGCCCCGGTGAACGCGCCCTTTTCATGGCCGAACAGCTCACTTTCCAGGAGTTCCGCAGGAATGGCACCACAATTCACGGGAACGAACGGTTTATCCCGGCGGGTTGAATGGTAGTGCAGATTACGGGCGACAACTTCTTTGCCAGTTCCTGACTCGCCGGTAATCAGCACACTGACGTCTTTGTCCGCAACCTGCTCCATCAGCTGACGAACCTGCTGCACACGCCGACTAGTACCCACCAGACTCCGGAAAAGCTGAACCCCCCGCTGCTGCCCACGCTCTCGGGTGCGGCTGAATTGGTCCCGATAAATTTGCGCCCGATAGAGGGAATCGACGAACTTGGTATAGTTCAGCGGCCATTCCATACGAGCGATCAACCGCGCAGCATCGTCGTCCGACAGGTGCGCAGTATCAAGATCACCGACTAACAGGATGGGCAGCCCGGGTGTGGCATTGCATACCGCAGCGATCGCTGCCTTGGCTCCGCCATCTTCACCGTTGATAACTGCAACCGATGCACTGTCCTTTTCGGCGGCGTCCTCACTGGCTAAAAGCGCCAATGCTTCGTCACCCGCCAGAACCTGGTCTTCGCCGACAAACTCCAGAATGGTGACCAGATCACGGCGCCTGGTCTCGTCTTCGCTGAGCACCAGCACTTTGTTATTTTTCGACATGCACAGAGATCTCTGTCGGGGATTTGAGCGGTATTTAAGACTGTCCTGAGCCCGGAGTCAATTTTATGACGCCATTTTCAGACGATACCGGACCGTGCGAAGGTGTTACTTGGGGCGGCCAGACGACACATTTTCATAGGCCTTTGCAGCGTTGCGGTTCTGGTTGACACCCTTCAACGATTGTCGGGCCTCTTCTCTGGCCCGGACAGCACCCTGCTCAGCATCCTGAACAAACTGATTCAACGACTCCAGCCGGGCCTTGACCAGGGCAGGCTCCACATTGCCTTGTTCCATCGCCAACATCAGGGGTTCAACGGCAGGTTTAACTTTTCGGTTGAGATCAGCCAGCGCATCCCAGTCCTGGGCTTCAAGCGCTTCGTGTAGCAAGGTGTTCAGTTGGTCAAGCTCTGCCAGAAGGGATTCGGAATTAGACATGAGGCCGTCTCCTGTTGGGTTGGGGAAACCTGGGCCTGGCGAAACCCGCAATACAGCCGCCACCGGATAAGGTCGCGGCTGTATTGATCAGAGCGTTACCGGCGAGCAGCCCGGCGCGCAGCCGACGCTGTAAACTCGTTGCCACGGTATCCGGGCTCAAAGTCATAAGCCGGGTAACCATCGTCCAGACCATCAATGTAATAACGCTGCGCTTTGAGATCGTAGGTCATTTCCATGGTAGTCCAGAACACCGGCACACTGTAATAGCTAATGCTGTGCGCCTCAGACACCCGCCAGAGTTCTCCTGCCTCGTTATACTCCTCAGATGCCAGAATCTGCCAGCTGTCTTCGTCGATGTAGAACACCCGGCGATCGTAGATGTGGCCAATGCCGGTGCGGCGCTTCGCCTCAACTACCCACACCCGATGCAGCTCGTAACGGGTCAGGCTCTGGTTAATGTGGTTCGCGCGAATTACGTCATCCGGGCGCACATTGCGGTCGTGCAGCTTGTAGGCGTTGTAAGGGACCAGAATCTCGCGTTTACCTTTAAGCTCCCAGTCGTACTGGTTAGGCGCGCCGTTATACATATCCTTCTGGTCGACCGATCGAAGCGAAGACGAGTTCGGCAAATCAGTTTCATAAGCCAGATTAGGCGAACGACGCAGGCGCCGTGAGCCAGCGTCGTAACGCCAGGCCAAACGCGGCGAACGAATCTGATCCAGGGTTTCGTGCACCAAAGTGATGGTACCCGCCAGCGTACTGGGCGCCAGGGTTTCTGTCTTCAGGTAGAAGATTTTGTTGTCGATATCTTCCAGATCGGCACCCACACGACTGTAGGAGAAAAAGTAGTCGTACTGGTTGATCACAGGGTTGAAAGAGCCATCACGCTGCGGCGTTGCCGAGCCACTGCGGAAGGAAACCTCTTCACCGCGATAACGAAGAATATGATTCCAGATCGCCTCCAGGCCATTCTGAGGAATCGGAAAAGGGCTGGTCATAATGGTATTGCGCACGCCATTGCCGTTATCCAGCAGTTCCGCAGACAGGGCATTCTCCCGGAACTTGTCGTACACGTGCTCAGGAAATGCCGCCGTCCGGCGTGATTCGTAAACCGGCATCACGAACTCAGGACCATACTGAGTGAGCAGTTTTACATGACCGTCGGTAAGGCTGTCACGATACAGCTCAAGGTTGTCCTGGGTGACCACAAACAATGGTTTGTCGTCCGGGAACGGATTGATCTCAACCGTTCCTTCACGCCAGTTCTCCGGTGGCGTTGACAAACCACCCTGCCAATCAGGAATGGTACCCGCTGCGTTGCCGGCTCTTTCGGCACCCACAGGCGTCAATTCGCCATTCAACCGCTCGGCTTCAGCCGGTGAAACTTTGGCCCACACCGAACCGGAAACACCCATAACTGCCGCTGTGATGGCCGCAAGTAAACGGTTTCGCATCCCTTAACCTCCAACATGAATCTCGTGGGTGATTGAATTTCACCCAAAGTGCACCCTTTTTGCCAAATTCAAACACTCGTTTCAAGAGAATGTTTGTAGTTTCTTGTGACAGAGATATCCGGCAAAGCAGGAAGAAATGCCTGACCAAAAATGATACACTGAGCCGCTTCATCGACAGCTTAGCTCTATTTCCGGCAGATCGCTTATGGCTTCACAATGGTATTCGCTGGTTTCCCAGAAGGTTTATCTGGCGAGATTACTGCTGGCACAGCTCGAACAAACAGATGAGCTCGCTCAGAGTTCAGACCAGCCGCCAGCAGCACTCAAAGAAGCACTAACCCAAGGGGTCACAGAACTTCTGCTTCGTAGCAGAAGCTCACTGCTGACCATGATAGCGCGTTCCCATCAGCAAAAACATGCTGCACCTCAGTCCCTGGACGAACTTAAGGCGCTGATTCCCTACGAGGTTCAGGAAGTCGAAAATCTTGAATTGCTCGCTGGAGACCGTAGCAGCTGGTGGAACCATCTGGCGCAGCTGGAAAAAGCCATAAGTCAGCCACCGGCCCCAAAAAAAACCGTGTCGGCCGACAACATCATTGCTGTTTCGGCGGAAGAGGGGCCAGATCGTTCAGCAAAGCGTATTCAAGAAAGCCTGACAGCGTTGGCAGAATTTGCTCGCGCGCTGGAGGAACGGCACAGCGAATGGTGAAACTCACCTCCGCGAATTAACCGTAAAAGACCCAAGAACAGAACGTATCAGGATAAAGGCCTAAAGAATGTCACCATCGTTTTTCGAGATAGTTCAGCTGTCTAACGGCGATTATGCACTGCGTCGGATAGATGATGATGCAGCACCACTGGTCCGCATTTCATTCTCGCAGGAAGCCCGGGAAATGATGGGGGACCGGGATATGAGTGTCGCGAAAGCGATGATCGCGTCGGGCATCGAAGCCGCCGGCACCATTGCTCACGACATAGACTGGGATGACGACGAAAGCGAGCTTGGCGACTCCCAGCCTCACTACACACTGCACTGATAACGCTTACCTCTGGCGCAGAATCACTCCGTGACTATTCCCCTGCGCCGAGGCCTTTTGCAGAGATTCAAAAGCCGAACGTGCAAGCTTGTTTGTCCACAGAACCACTGCGTGACAGGTACCCGCACCCAGAGCCAGCTCAGCAAGCTGCTGTGCGGGGATTTCAGGCGTTGAACGCAGCACAAGGATTTCATTTGCCACGATACCGTGCATCTTCTGCCACTTACCGACCAATGCCTGTGGTGGGTCAATCCAGGCCAACCACCGCTTTTCCTGGTTCAGCTGGGTAAGCATGGGCAGCAACATCTGAAAGTTTTCGACCTGCCCTTTTGGCAAAATTATCTCGGTAACATTGCCACCGAAGTCCACCGCACCAGACGATGAACGATGAGCGCCTGCCCGCCTCTGGCCAGAAGAGATGACATCGGCCGGCACTGCGACTGCTGGCTGAAACGCCACATTATGATTGAAGCTCAACTGTTCCATCACTCACCTACCTGCGATATACGCTAAACAGACTTTCGGGCATTCAATGCAGTTCAGAACGCCGGATAACACCTACGCCAAGCCCTTCAATAAAGAGCTCCTGCTCGGTGAGATCCACCTCAATGGGACCGAACTCCTCATTTTCCGCAATCAGCCAGACTTTGCTGCCTTCTTTGCGGAACCTCTTGACCGTAACCTCGTCACCTACCCGGGCAACCACAACCTGGCCGTTGTGAACGTCTTGTGTGCGATGCACCGCAAGCAGGTCACCGTCCAGGATGCCAATATCTTTCATACTCATACCACGTACCCGCAACAGATAATCCGCAGCGGGAGAAAAGAACCCTGGCTGCAACGCGCAGTGGTCTTCAATATGTTCCTGCGCCAGAATCGGGCTACCAGCGGCGACCTGACCGATCACGGGCAACCCGAGATCCGGTTCTGCCTCGGGTAGCCGGATACCGCGACTCGCACCCGGCACCATCTCGATTGCACCCTTTCTAGCCAGAGCTCTCAGGTGCTCTTCTGCAGCATTCGCCGAACGAAAACCCAGTTCAGCGGCAATTTCCGCACGGGTTGGTGGATACCCGGTTTCATCAAGGTAGCGCCGGATAATATCCAGCACCTGGGACTGTCTGGCTGTCAGTTTCATGCAAGGCACTCCGGGTAACATAGACTGGGTTTTTATACAGTGATTTGACTATATACAGTGTTTTATCCAGTGTAAACCCTTAGCTGTATTTTCTTTTCGTTAACAGGACATAGAACACCGGTGTGTTAAGGTGAAAATCAACGCCTTGATAAGGATGCAGAACCTAATCATGATTCCCGATCATCAATGCAGCATGCCGGATCGCACTCATACCTCTGATGGCAGTGAACGACGGGTTGGCGTCGAGATTGAACTCTCGGGGCTCAGCTATGAAGCGCTTGTAGAACATGCAAGTCGACTGCTCAATGGATCACCCCACCTTGACTCCCGTTATGTGACCAGCCTTAAGACCGAAGCGGGAACCTTTGCCATCGAGCTGGATTCAGACCCCATCAAAGATCTGGACCTGGCCGACGAGCGGTTACCTGAGGCGGTTCGTGAATTTGGTACCCATGCGATGGACGTTATCGACTTCGCCGCGGAGAAGATCGTGCCCCTGGAGATTGTCGGGCCGCCGTTGCCTTTTTCGAGACTCGGGCTTATCGAGAAACTGGTCGATGAACTTCGGGATCTGGATGCGGTGGGTAGCCGTGAGGCCATCTACTATGCGTTCGGGCTTCAACTGAACCCCGAGCTTCCGGACCTGGAGCCCGGCACCATCGTGCGCTACCTGCAGGCATTCGCCGCCCTGTACGAGTGGCTCAAATCCCGCCACCAACTGGATATCAGCCGAAAGTTCACGACTTACATCGAGCCCTGGAGCAGCCGGTACACGGAAAAGTTGATGGCCGATGACTACGATCCTGACATCCAGGGCCTGATGTCTGACTACCTTCATTACAACCCCACCAGAAACAAAGCACTTGACCTGCTGCCGCTGTTCGCGCATCTGGATGCCGAGCTACTGGCCAAGTACGTGCACGACCCAAGAATCAAGAGTCGACCGACTCTCCACTACCGGCTGCCGGATTGCGACATCGACAATCCCGAGTGGCACTTTTCCACAGTCTGGAACGACTGGGTAATCCTCGAGCAGATTGCCAACAACGCCCAGCATCTGGCTGACCTGCGAGAACGTTTCAGAGCCGCCCAGAAGTTCAGTCTGCACAACCTGACTCATTCCTGGTGCGAAACCACCGAACAGTGGCTGCATGAGCATGGCTATGTCTGATCGCCCGGAAGCACCGGAGGTTCCGGGGCTGACCATAGGCATCAGCGGGCCTGGCCGGCGTTCCCTGGCCCACCGGCTTATCAGCCTGGGCCTCCGACTGCACGGCGCCCGCACCCACTATATACGTCCGGGCTCCCATACCAACGTCGAACTCCTGGATGGACTGGTGCTGTCAGGTGGGACTCACGTGCATCCGGAACGCTATGGGCAGCAACCTCAGGTGACCGCCAGCTACAGCTCAAAACGGGATGAAACCGACTACCGGTTACTGGAGCAGGCGGAACTGCTGGGCATTCCGGTACTGGGCATTTGCCGAGGCGCTCAGTTCATCAACATTTTTCACGGTGGATCGTTGTGCCAGAACGTTACTCCACTGCGGGTCAGAACACGCCACCGCCCCCTTCTACTACCGCTTCAAACCGTGCGATTGGTGACTGGCAGCCGCATCGGCGCACTGATGCCCAGCCACAAGATCGGCGCTAACCGCATCCACAGCCAGGCCATCAAACAGCTGGGACGCAACTTGCGAGTGACAGCGGTCGATAACGACCTTTTCGTACAAGCCATAGAGAGTACCGGACAACAATGGCTTATGGGCGTGCAATGGCATCCTGAATACCTGCTCTACCACCCGGGCCATCGCCGCATTTTCAGCCATTTTGTGCAGGCGGCCTGTGCGCGAAAACTGGAACGGCTGGAAAACGAAAACACACCAACGAATGACCAAGGAGATTGATCATGCCGAAATGCAGCCAGGCACTTGCCCTGACCACTGCCCTGATTGCCGGCGGCCTGCCCGCTATGGCAGCGTATGCCGGCGAAGTCAGCCTGAACGGAGAAGGTATTGTGACCTACAGCCCAGACAGCGCTCGGCTTCAGTTTACTGTCAGCGCTGAACACAACTTGCCAGAAAAAGCCTCCAAACAGGTTGCAGACACCATGAATCAGTGGCGAGAGGGCATTCGCAATCTGCGAAGCCAGCTCGAAGATTATTCAGACGCAGAGGTGAACCTCTATACCCGGTCTTTACCGGTTCAGGAACGGGGCCAGGAACCCGAGCAGCGTACGGTGGCCAGTCAGACCGTGAGCTTTTCGATCAGCGATCTTGAGCTTCTGAATCCGCTGCTGGAACAGGCCCAGAAACTGGGCCTGCAATATCACCTGGGCAGCCATCAGTTCTACCATTCAAACGAGCAGGATCTGCAGAGACAAGCACTGGCCCGGGCAATTGACGATGCCCGGGACCAATGCCGATTCGTGGCCGAGCAGCTCGACAAACGCTGTGGCGACGTCGTAACGATCAACATCAGCGGTGGCCACCGACCGGTTCCGATGATGATGGCCGAGGCGAAGTCTGCCGGGAATACGGTCTCCAGCGTCGGGCCCAGGGAGGTCCGGGCCAGCGTGAGCGCCACCTTCGAGCTGGACTGAACCGGTCGGTCAGAAATCCCGGGTGTAGAAGATATCCAGTGATGCTGCCAGTCCGCTCGCGGCTTCCAGATAGAAGTAACGGCCGAGATCGTAACGCAAAGCCACTGTGGTGATGGGTTCGAAGATACCTACCCCGTAACGCAGACTAAGCTCATCCGTGAGATAGCCGCTGGCAACCACAGCGGCTTGATCGCCTGAGCCTTCCGCTTCAAGAACCAGATTCCTGATGCCCAATTCATCTCCAATGCTCTGGGTAAACTTGCTGGTCTGCGTCAGTCCGAGCGAGATGGCGGCCTGGCTCATCTGGCCCTCGTCACCCCTGCCGCGAGGTGGCCGACCCAGAATCACATACGACAAGGCATCACTCTGCGGCATGGCAGGCTCGGAAAACACTTCGGTTTCCGGTTCACTGATCGGCCCACTCAGCCTTATGCCCGCCACCACCGTGTCCACCTCTCGGACAGCTTCAATATCCAGGTATGGCTCGGTCAGGGCTCCGACAAACACCACTCTGGCCCTGCGCAGATCCAGCTCCTGGCCAAAGGCCTCGTAACGGCCATTAATCAACCGCAAGGCGCCCCGTGTATCCATGTTGTTGCCGATGCGCAGCGTTCCCTCCAGATTACCGGTCAGACCAAAGGCATCGAAGGTTACTTCGTCTTCCCCGACTACCACGGTAATGTCCATCAGCATTGTTCGAATAACCGGCGCCTCACGCTCAACGCCGACAATCAGTTCGTCTTCCGAGACTGAAACCGCCGATTCCGGCAGCCCCTTGATTTCAATGTCCCCTCTGGGGACCTCAACGCGGCCGGACACCGACAGCTCTCCGCTTCGGAACTGGATGGCAAGGTCAGGGTCAACTTCTACGCTGGCATAGGGTTCAAACTTGACGGGCAACCTGTTGCCGGTGATATTCAGCTCCAGTTCCGGTTCCTGCTGCCAGTTCAAGGCTCCGGAGAGCTGTCCCTTGCTGCGGTCATTACTTTGCCAGCGCCCGCTGATGTCAGCCGAGTAACCCATAAATTCCAATACGAGCACCACGTCTTCCATAGGCAGCGGCAGCTTCGGGTCCTGAAAATGTCCCTCGGAGAGGGCCAACTCCCCCTCTACTCTGGGTTTTAGCAGGGGTCCGGCGAGTGTGCCTCGGCCATTTACCTGCCCTCTGATTTCCTCCAGGCCAGCAAAGGCCGATACAAATGCCAGATCCAATGCTTCCAGGCTGAATTCGCCGTCGATTGTTCGTTCATCCGAGCGTGGATCAACCGCCAGGCGAGTGCTGAATTCCCCAAGCTCCGGACCACTCAGGGCAAATGACAGCTCTGCCTGTTCCGGTTTGAGAAGCGCATCCAGGGTAAGGGTTCGGTGACTCAGCTGTTGCCAGTCATCAAGCACCAAAAAGTCAAAGGTGCCCTCACCGGCATCCAGACGAATCCGGCCATCTGGCCCCGCATCGGTAAACGAAATATCAATGTCCCCATCCAGCAGGGCGTTCCATCGGAAAGTTTCGGGGAACAGGGGTTCCAGGGCGAGCGTCGGGAACTGATTGATCTGATAGGCAATCCTGGAATCAGGCCACAGTTGCTGCTCACCGGCGCACACGGAGCTATCCTGCCAACGCCAGCAGTGGGCGCCAAAACTCACTATACCCTCATCGCTATAGGATAGATCTGCCGACTGCTCCAGCACCCAGGTCTGGCCAGGGCCGGGCACGTCAATTTCACCACGAGTCAGTGCACCGCTCCAGCTGGCCAGGTCGTCTCCCAGGCTGCCGACAAGGTCCAGCAACAGGGATACCTCAGGGTGACTCGCGTTCAGCGAAAGCTGGTGGTTCTGTCGGGTTCCGCTCGCCGCCAGGCTGACTTCCTCCACTTCCTGCCCGGATGCCACTATGCCTTTAGCCTGCAGAGTGGCATCCAGCACCTCACCGGTGGCAAGCTCTGCCTTCAGGTCTGCGCTTTCAACCTGCAACAGGTCGTGCCACACCAGCCGGTTTGCGGTCAGGCTGAGCTTTGCTTCCGGGTCCTCTGCGGTACCTGCCGCGGTCAGCTGGGCCGATAGCTCCCCGCCCAGGCCAGGCACCAACGCTCCCGGCTTCGGCAGCCATACCGACAGATCCGCAGCAATGCCGGCTCCGTAACGCCCTCCGCCGGATATCCGGTTTTCGCCAACAGCCACCAGTAAATCATCCAATATCCAGTCAGAACCGTCGCTGGTCAGCGCGCCCTTTGCCCGAGTCGCCTGCTGCTGCCAGGTGCCCTTAAGATCCCAGTCGGCAGACATCAGCGGCAAGGTTCCAGTCTGCAGCTGGCCCTGACTATTGACTTCACCATTCAAACTGGCCTCCAGTACAGGCAGCCAGTAACCGGGGTTGAACTCGTCAAGAACCAGCGCCGCTTCCCAGGACAAGGGGCCGGAGAAGGCCAGGTCTGCCTGCCCGCTCAACGAGCCGGCACCGGTTGTCATCGCCAGTTCGGTGATCGCTAAGGACTGCAGGTCACCGCTTACCAGAGTGGTCAGGTCTGCGGTGCCAAGAGGTCCGCTCACCTGGGCCGCCAGATCTGCCTGGTAGTTACCACCCCGGTAGCTTGCCTGCCCCTGAAGCTTCTCAAGCACAACCCGTGGGGCCTGCATATCAGGCAGCAGGCTGTACCAGGGGAAAGCATCCAGGTTGAGATCGGCACGGGCATCAAGACCCTCGGACCAGGACACCCCACCTCTGGCTTCGAAGGTGCCTGGCTGCTGGCGCTCACTGGCGGCAGGGCCCGACAGCGACAACACCAGTCCGGAGGCTTGTTGCGTGGTCACCCTGCCCTTCAATGCAACTTGGATATCTCCGGTAGTGCCCGGCAGCGTGGCGCTGGACTCGGTGACGAAACCGTTGGCCAGCGAGCCGCTGAGGCCCACCACCCAGTTTTTCAGAGTGAGGGTATGAGGCAGGCTGTCGTGCGCCATAAATTCCGGCGATTCAACAGCAAGATTTGCCGGCAGCCGTGTATCGAGCGGCTCTACCATCCCGTTCAGGCGAGCATTCAGGTAACCTTCACTCACCCCGGCGACTCGGAGCTGCCTCACACTGCCACCAAGGTTCAAGCGAAGCTGCCAGGCGTCGCCAGACGGCGGAGGAAGCTCGGCCACAACGTCTATATCAACGGGCCAGTCTCTGCGCATTTCGGCCCGGCCATTTGCGGTAACACGAATATCGCCCAACTCATATAAAGCGTGGTCGATCTGAAGACTGGCGCCAGAGGCACTGGTACGCAGTTCAGCGCGATCCCATATCGCACTGTCGTTGACAGTCAATGGGCCCAATGCGACATCCCCGACGTTCAGCGCAAGTGGCAGGTTGATATCGGGCAGGTTTATGCCGCCCTGACCATCGGCTTCAGCAGCATCAGAGGGCTGAACCGTTACTCCAATGCGGGTTGCCCTGAGAGTATCGAGGCACAGCGTCAGCTCGAACAGGCAAGTCGGTGACCAATCCAACTCCGGAGCCTCCACCACTACGCCCACACCGTAGCCCTGCCATTCGAGACGCTCGGCCTGCCACTGGCCCAACAACGAACCTCTACCCGCTTCCGTCTGCAATCCCGGAATCTTTTCTATCGTCCAGGCGGTGCCGGTTTCGGTATTCAGCGCCACGAGAACCGCACCGATCAGCACCAGAGGCAGCAACACAATCACCGCCATGATCACCAGCAACCAGAACCACCAGCGCCGACGCAGCGGCTCTCTCGCGGGCCGAGACTGATCTTTGTGATTCGGTTCATCGTGTTGTGCGGTCACAGCTCTGGCCCCATTGAAAAGTGAACCCGCCAACCACCGCCAAGGGACTCATTCAGCCCCTGCGCAATATCCAGCCGCAACGGGCCAACCGGGCTTACCCAGCGAATACCTATACCAACACCCGTTGCCAGCGGATCAAACACATCATCTACGGCGTTACCCTCATCAACGAACGCAGCCACTCGCCAGTTTCTTGCGAACTCATACTGATATTCCGCGCTGCCGACCATCAAGTAACGCCCACCTATTGCGACGCCATCCGAGCCTTTTGGTGACAAGGTTTCGTAGCCATAGCCGCGGACACTTTGATCACCACCGGCAAAGAATCTCAACGACGGAGGGACATCTGAAAAACTGTTGGTGGCCACACCGCCAAAATTAAACCGTGCCAATAAGCGGTGATTGTCGGCCAGCGTGTATAAGCCGCGTGCCAGAAAATTAACATGCAAAATATCGGCGTCAGACAAAACCGCGCGGTGCGCTCCGGTTACGTCCAATTGCAGACGGTACCCGCGCGAAGGGTCCAGGGGGGAGTCGGCCTGCAGTTTTGAATAGCTGACACCAGGCAGCAACAGAGTGGAGTTACCTTCTTCGTCTTCGCCAATGGTGAAGCGCTCCCCTTCCCAGCGCATCGACAGCACCTGCATCCAGCCGTCATCGAGCTGATGCCGCCATTGCTGCCCGAGGGTCAGCCGCTCTGACTCAACGTCTTCGATGTGCTCGCGCTGGTAGCCCGTGCTGAGCCGGATGGAATCTGTCATGGGCGGGTCGAGCGGCAGCTCATACCAGCCAGTGAGATTCTGGCGCGGCTCGGAAAGCTCGGTTTCCAGGCCCCGTCGATGGCCCATCGGGTTGATATAATGCTCGCGCCAATTGCCTCGCAAACGAGGACCGACATCCGTGGAAAAGCCGACACCGGCCGCTATGGAACGTCTTTTTCTCGGTGTCAGGCCGATATTCACCGGAATAACTCCATCTTCCGCCCGGTTTGGCGAGGCATCAACATCCACGCCGGAAAAATACCCACTGTTTGAGAGATCTCGGCTGAGTTTGGCGATCTCACCTGCATGAAACGGTTCACCCGGTTCAAACGTGACGAACTGATCCAACAACTGCGGTTCAAACCCGTGCCCTTGCTGGAAGCTGACCGCACCCAGGCGATAACGCTCACCGGTCACATAGGTCAGGCTGATATCTGCAGTTCTTTCGACTGGATCAACTTCCAGCTTGCGGGATTCAAACTCACCGTCAAAGTAGCCCAGCCGGCCTGCCCGGTTCTGAATACTCTGGCGCAGATTGTCATACTCACCGTGGTTCAGAATATCACCAACCGCTGGCTCATCGGGCAACTGACTCACGAGCTCCGGGTCCTCACGCCCAGGCCCGTCAAACACCACGTTGCGGCTCTGTATTCTGACCGGCTCTCCGGGCCTTACCGTCAAAACCAGCTCGGCAAGACCGTCACCGTCCTCATTGACCGTCCAGGTAATCTCGGGGCTGTAATAACCTAAAGCCCGAACAGCCTCCTCTACCTGGGCAATCGCTGTCGGTGCGTAGCGCCGTAAACCATCTGCGGTTCTGTCCTCCACATCCCCTACAAACACACGGGCGTTGTCTTCCAGCGCGCTGTAATCACCTTCAACTTCAACCTGAACCTGGCTCGCCGTGGCCAAACAGGCGAGCCCCATCAAACACAGCCCTGAGGCCGTGATCGCTGTCCTTTTGCTGATGGAGGGTGAAAACATGCGATGTATTGGTATCCCAACCGGGTGTAGTGATGAATCCCTGACACTGGGGCGAGAGTTTACCGATCCCTAAACAACCGTGCCACGCCTGGCGCGACAAAATCACAATTGACCACATTGCCCAACAGCAATGCTACCGCCGCCAATGGCCAATGTGACAACCAGGGCCATGCTCAGGTTCCAGAACTATCCATGCACACTCCAGATCAGGAGGCAGCCGTGACGAGGGACCCCATAGGTCTTGCCCTTTCAATTATGAACCGGATTTCCGGCAATCCGCTATTAGACCGGTTCGGGCTTCGCACCCCGCTTGAGAAATCCGCCTACCACGGCACCCGCGCAGGCTTCCGCACCATTGCCCTGGCGGGCCGTGAATTCAACCGGGTTCGTAACTGGCTACCACAAACACGCTTACCTGCGAGAAAGCAGAGCGACCTGTTTGATCTCACTCTGGATGACGACCAGCAGATGGTTACCGATAGTCTTCGCAGGTTGGCCCGGGATGTACTCAGGCCTGCGGCCGCCGAAGCCGATGAAACCGGGCGCATCCCCGACCACGTTTTTCTGGCAACATCGGAGCTGGGCCTACCCATGTATGCCGTGCCCGCTGAATTCGGTGGTGTTGCCGAGCAACAGTCGCCAGTAACCAGCGTGTTGATCGCCGAGCAACTCGCCTGGGGCGACATGGGGCTTGCCCTGGCCATGCTGGCACCGTTCAGTGTTGCCCAGGCTATCAGTCGCTGGGGCACTGGCGAACAACAGTCCCGCTATCTACCCGCGTTTTGTGAAGAGAACCCTCCACTGGCCAGCATTGCGCTGGATGAGCCAGCAGCTCTGTTCGATCCGATGAAGCTGGCAACCACGGCAATCGCAACCGAACAGGGCTACCGATTGACGGGTGAGAAAGCCCAGGTCGTCCTTGGAGGCCAATGCGACCTGCTCTTGGTAGCCGCAGCCCTTGACGGCAAACCCCGGCTATTCATTGTCGAAACAGCAGGCAAACAACTTCAGATAGCCGACGATGCTGGCATGGGGCTGCGCGCCACCGGCGCTGCCAGAATCCGCTTTGAAAACATGGAGCTGCCAGCCGATGCGCTGTTAGGGGGAGATGATTTCCACTACCCGGCGTTCATCGACCAGGGTGCACTCATGCGTTGCGGCCTAGCCATTGGAACTTCACAGGCGGTTCTCGACTACGTGATTCCCTACTGCAATGACCGGCAGGCATTTGGCGAGCCCATCAGCCACCGCCAGTCTGTTGCCTTCATGATCAGCAATCTGGCCATAGAAACTGACAGCATGCGCTTGCTGACCTGGCGCGCCGCCAGCCGGGCAGAGACAGGGCTGGATTTCCACCGGGAAGCCTGCCTTGCCCGATTGCTGTGCAACGAAAAGAGCATGGAGGTCGGTAGCAATGGCGTGCAGTTGCTCGGTGGCCACGGATTTGTCAAAGAGCACCCGGTTGAGCGCTGGTACCGGGATCTCCGTTCAGTCGCCACTCACCACGGCGGCGTTCACGCCTGACATCTAGGAGCACTCCATGAACCTGGAAATTCCAGTCAAATTCGTCCCCATTATCCACCAGGCACAGCAAGTTGCCCGGGAAGTCTTCCGGCCGATCTCCAGAAAATATGACCGTGCTGAACACGCTTACCCGAAAGAGCTGGACCTGTTCGCCTCGATCATGGACGGCATGAATGATGGAGCCGCCGATGGCGGTGCCGGCGCTGGCCGCCTGGCCCGATCCGGTGGCCACGGGGAAGCCGGTAACCGCAACGGCACCAACATGAAAACCGTACTCGGCCTGACCGAATTGTGCTGGGGTGATGTCGGTCTGGCGCTGTCCATTCCTCGCCAGGGTCTTGGCAATTCGGCCATCGCGGCAGTCGCAAACGAAGATCAGTTGAAGCGGTTTGGCAACACCTGGGCGGCCATGGCAATCACGGAGCCGGGAGCGGGGTCAGACTCAGCTGCCATTCAGACCACCGCCACTCAGGACGGCGGGGACTACATCATCAATGGTGAAAAAATTTACGTAACCGCAGGCGAACGAGCCGATGCTGTCGTGGTGTGGGCCACGCTCGACAAGTCCCGGGGGCGCGCGGCCATCAAGTCCTTTGTGGTAGAAAAAGGCACTCCGGGCATGAGCGTTGAGCGTCTGGAAAAGAAGCTGGGCATTCGATCATCCGACACGGCGGCCATTCGCTTCGAAAACTGCCGCGTTCCCGGGGAGAACCTGCTCGGCGACCCAGAGATCAGCGTCGACAAGGGCTTTGCCGGAGCCATGCAAACGTTCGACAATACCCGCCCGGTCGTCGCCGGCATGGCCATCGGTGTGGCCCGAGCCGCATTGGAGCGCACCCGTGAAATACTGACCTCCAGCGGTTTGTCGCTGGATTACCAACAACAGACCTGGAGCCTGCCGGCTGCTGCCAGAGAACTCCAGTTGCTCGAAGCCGAGCTGGAAGCCGCCCGTCTGCTGACGCTGCGCGCCGCATGGATGGCTGACAACGGCCAGCCCAACTCCCGGGAAGCCTCCATGGCCAAAGCCAAGGCTGGCCGCGTTGGCAGCCAGGTAACTCTCAGGTGTGCAGAATTGTGCGGCAGCCTCGGTTACGGCGAAACCGAGTTACTGGAGAAATGGGCAAGGGACTCAAAAATACTCGATATTTTTGAAGGCACCCAGCAGATCCAGCTATTGATCATTGCCCGGAGGTTGCTCGACAAGTCGTCCTCAGAGCTCAAATAGGCTAACCTGTCAGGGACTTATCACCAGTCCCTGACTCATTTACAGGTAGCCAGAATGCTCAGGATAAACCGCGAGAACCTGAAATCCAGCCATCAGATGATCTGGTTCCTCATCGATTTTCTGATGCTGGGCCTGCTGATTATCAACCTTGCGTTTATTACCTGGGACTCCATCTATAATTTCATCGCCGTGCAGAATCTCCTCAAGGAGCACCTGCCTGCAGTGCAGTCTGCCTACCACCCCATCCACGAAAACTTTATCTTCTACGACCTGATCTTCGTCTGGATATTTCTCAGTGAGTTTTTTATTCGGTGGGGTTATTCCATCAAGGCAAAGGTTTACGATCGCTGGTACTTTTACCCATTCATCCACTGGTATGACCTGGTAGGCTGCATCCCGGTCGGTAGCCTGCGCTTTTTGCGAATACTGCGGATTATCTCGATCGTATACCGGCTGCATCAATACAAGATCATCGACGTCACCAGTACCCGGCTGTACCGATTTGTTGCGTTCTATTACGACGCCTTCATGGAAGAGCTGTCGGACCGAATCGTACTGAAAGTGCTGAGTGGCGTTCAGTATGAAATCCAGCAGGGCTCCCCTCTGTTCGACAGGATCCAGCACGACATTTTGTATCCAAGACGGCAGATGCTCTCGGACTGGCTATCTGATCGTGTAGCCCAGGCGGCCCAGCAGGGCTACATTCCAAACCGAGGCGCGTTGCGTGCCTATCTCGAGCACCGGGTAGACAACGCCCTGAAACAGAACCTTGAATTGTCACGGCTGAAATACCTGCCGGTGGTTGGCCCCACCATTCAGGACACCCTGGAAAATGCCGTCGGGGATATCGTGGCTAACGTAATTCATCAGATTCTGGACGACCTTGCCTCCTCTACCAACCATGCTTTTATTGAAGACATCGTGAACGTATTCCTGCCCGAACCCGGTGCAGCCGGCGGTGAGGATACCGAGAAGGAGGCGCTTATCGCTCTGATTTTCGAGATTATAGAGGCCATCAAGGCACAAGTTCGGGTAAAGCACTGGCGCCAGAACCTGCCTTAGTGCCCGAACCCTGGAGGCTCTGGGCGCCTGCATATCTGATGGGCTTCGCCCAAACGCAAAAAAGGCAGACCAGTAAGTTACTGATCTGCCTTTTTTTATATGGTAGCGGGGGCAGGATTCGAACCTACGACCTTCGGGTTATGAGCCCGACGAGCTACCAGACTGCTCCACCCCGCATCAAACTTTTTGTGAATCAGGTCGCCCTGATCAACGAGGCGCGAATAATACGGCCTGCAACAGACGATGTCAAAGGAAATCGCTACATTCTCGTCACTTAGCGCTCAAGAATGGCCGTAACCCCTTGTCCGCCAGCAGCACAGATCGAGATCAGGCCACGGCCACTGCCCTTCTGTTCGAGCAGTTTGGCCAAAGTGGCGACAATGCGACCGCCGGTGGCCGCAAACGGATGACCGGTGGCCAGGCTCGAACCTTTGACGTTCATTCTAGCCCGATCGATACGCCCCAACGGCTTATCCAGGCCCAGACGCTCCTTGCAAAAACCGGGGTCTTCCCAGGCTTTCAGAGTAGACAGTACCTGCGCCGCGAACGCCTCGTGGATTTCGTAGAAATCGAAGTCCTGCAGGGTCAGGCCCGCCTTCTCCAGCATACGTGGGACGGCATAGGCCGGCGCCATCAGCAGGCCTTCTTTCTTGTCGACAAAGTCGACCGCCGCCACTTCAGAGAAGGTCAACCAGGCTTTGACTTCCATATTGTGTTGTTTTGCCCAATCTTCACTGGCAAGTAGCACGCACGAAGCACCATCGGTCAGCGCAGTGCTGTTGGCTGCCGTCATGGTGCCATTCTCACGATCAAAGCAGGGTTTCAGTGAGGCCAGTTTATCCAATGTCGTGTCGGGGCGAAGAATATTGTCTTTCTCCAGGCCTGCCATGGGTGTGATCAGGTCATCGAAAAAACCTTCTTCGTAGGCCTTTGCCAGCTTCTGATGGCTCTCCCAGGCCAGGCGGTCCTGGTCTTCACGGGCAATGCTCCACTCTTTCGCCGTAATCTGGCAATGATCCCCCATGGACATGCCCGTGCGGGGCTCGCCGTTCTCAGGAATTTCCGGCATCAGGTGGCCGGGACGAAAGCGGCCGAGAATCTTCAGGCGCTCCTTGGCTGTTTTGGCACGATTCAGGTCCAGAAGAATTTCCCGAAGGCCTTCACCTACGCCGATCGGGGCGTCAGACGTGGTGTCAGTACCACCGGCAATCCCACATTCAATCTGCCCCAAGGCGATTTTGTTTGCCACCAGAATGGCCGCCTCAAGGCCGGTACCGCAGGCCTGCTGGATGTCATAAGCAGGCGTTTCCGGCGCCAGACCTGAACTCAATACGGATTCACGGGTCAGGTTAAAATCTCGCGAGTGCTTGATTACCGCACCGGCAACAACCTCACCCATGCGCATGCCCTGAAGGTTGTATCGTTCTACCAGCCCCCTCAGAGTTGAAGTGAGCAACTCCTGATTGCTGATCTTGCTGTAGGCCGTATTGGAACGGGCAAAGGGGGTGCGGTTACCGCCAAGGACCGCGACGCGGCGAACACCCGGAGCAGGCTTCGCAGATGGAGATTTGGTTTTAGAGCTATTCTGGGCCTGTGCCATAACAAAGAGTCCTTTATAGGGATATAGATTTGGATAAACCGGCGTTATGTTGAAGTCTATCGACTATCAGGCGCGTCTCATTGGCAACTCTGACAATGGCTGCACAGCGTTCAGTCAATCCAATAGCGTGAATAACCATTACCCTTTAGGCTAACGGTTATTAAACACCATACAAGGAAGAATCCATGTCTGACCTCTACTTGAAACTGGTAAACACACCGGTCGGTAAAACTGCCGCACAATCTCTGGGCCTGCCATCACCCGCACCACTCAAACGCATGAAGCGCGTAGATCAACCTTTCATTGAGGGTGATGTGCTGGTTGCCGCAGGCGCCGGAGCGAAAGCCATATCCACCCTGGGAGCGATTCTGGGCGCCAGCCCGGCCAAGCTGTTCCACGCTACGGGCTCGACCACGCTGGCCGAATCCTCCCAAGCTGGCAACAAGGCTAAGGCCCTGGACGTCAGTGGTGAAGTGGCTGGCAAGTTCTCGGCTCTGGTGTTTGATGCGACTGGCCTGAAAAGCCCCCACGACCTTCGCGCCTTATACGATTTCTTCCACCCCACGATTCGTAAACTTGCTGCCAACGGTCGTATCCTGGTAATCGGCCAGGACCCCCATTCCTGCCGCAAGGCTCCCCAGGCAGCGGCCCAGCAGGCGCTGGAAGGCTTTGTTCGGGCCGTGGGCAAGGAAATTGGCAAGAAGGGCTCCACAGCCAACCTGGTGTGGATCGCCCCGAATGCGGAAAACCAGCTGGACTCCAGCGTACGCTTCTTCCTGTCTCCACGCTCTGCCTATGTGTCCGGCCAAACCGTTCGCATTGGCAAGGCCGGTTCAGCCAAAGCCACCAACCCGGTCGCGCCACTGGCCGGCAAGGTTGCTCTGGTAACCGGCGCTTCCCGGGGCATTGGCGCGTCCATCGCAGAAACCCTGGCCCGGGACGGCGCCACTGTGATTGGCCTGGATATTCCGCCGGCTATGGAAGAGCTGCAAAAGGTTACAGGTGCCCTGAACGGTAAAGCCATGGCTTGCGACATCACTGACGAGAAAGCGCCCAAACTGATTGCGGACTTTATTGAAAAAGAGACAGGCGGGGTGGACTTTGTGATTCACAACGCAGGCATCACCCGGGATAAAACCCTTGGCAACATGCCAGAACACTTCTGGGACATGACCATCGCCGTCAACCTGACTGCAGAGGAACTGATTGATGAGGAACTGGCTGAGCGCAATCTGATGCGCGACAACGGCCGAATTGTGTGCATCTCTTCCATCAGTGGCATTGCCGGCAACTTCGGCCAGACCAACTACTCCTGCGCCAAGAGCGGTGTGATCGGCTATGTGGAGTCTATGGCAAAGCATCTGAAGAACGGCATTACCATCAACGCCATAGCCCCGGGTTTTATCGAAACCCAAATGACGGCCGCCATGCCTTTCACCATTCGTGAAGCAGGCCGGCGCATGAACAGCCTGTCTCAGGGCGGCCAGCCGGTGGATGTTGCCGAAGCCATCGCATGGTACTGCAACCCTGCCTCTGCCGGCGTGAACGGCAACGTGGTGCGGGTCTGCGGGCAGTCACTGATTGGCAAATAATCGGTAAAAGCGCCAGTACAGCAAACCGGGAAGCTAAGGCCTCCCGGTTTTTTTTGTGGCCGGCGTAAGCCTGATACTTTCCTGAAGGCGAAAAAAAAAGCAGATCCGCATGGATCTGCTTTTCTTCAAAACTGGTGGGTGGTGCAGGGATCGAACCTGCGACCCTCGCCTTGTAAGGGCGATGCTCTCCCAGCTGAGCTAACCACCCGGGAAAAAGTTGGCGGAGCGGACGGGACTCGAACCCGCGACCCCCGGCGTGACAGGCCGGTATTCTAACCAACTGAACTACCGCTCCGCATAGATTCAACCCTGTGAGTTGAACCGGTTGCCAGAACACATTCTGGCATTCTGCTTTAAAGTGGTGGGTGGTGCAGGGATCGAACCTGCGACCCTCGCCTTGTAAGGGCGATGCTCTCCCAGCTGAGCTAACCACCCACTTCGGGGTTTTACTGTTCTTCAAACCCTAAGCAGTCACTTGTTAAACTTGAAGCGCTTGTCGATTCAGACTTGCTGCATCAATCAAGTGAGACGCGCATTTTAAGCATTTCACTCTCAGAGTCAAATGTTTTCCGGAAAATTCCGGAAGTTTTTTCACTAGCACACAGTACTGAACGTTTACTGATCAAAATCAGAGGCTTGAGCCTCACTTTCCCACCTTCGGGAAGTCTTTGACCACAGCGGTTTTCTGCCCTGCCCGCTCACCTTTGGAACGCAAGGACAGATCACTGACCTGAGCCCTGCGCTCTTCTGGGATAGCCTGCGCCGCAAGCGAGCGATTCAGGTCATCCAATCTTTCTTTTACATCCCGCCAGGATTCCTCGAGGTATGGCCCCAGGCGCCCGGCAACATGATCAAGCCGGGCAAACACTTCATCTTTGAGTGACATTTGTTGTTCTCACTTACTGCCAGATCGCATTCAGTGTAGACACTCAATCGTTAAAAAATCCACCAGCCGCCGCCAGATTCCGCTTCACGACGACGCTCACGCTCCGCCTCAAGCCGGGCATACTGTTCATCCAGCTCCTTCAGCTTGCGATCCGACTCCAGCGGAACCGTAGGGCCACCACCAAACGGCCAGTACCAGGAGGCCGATTCATACTTGCCCTGCTGCTTGAGACGCTCGATTTCGAGCTCCCGCTCTTCCTCAAGGACGGCCTTCCGCTTTTCATAGTCCGCGTCCTGATTAACCTCGACGATGGAGGTCGCGGCATGATTTGGCGCCAGCAGATCGCTGTTCAGGAACAAGGTCGAGACAATTTCGCCGGACTGCATGGCGTACTCGCGAGTGACCAGCTGCAAATCACCGGACGCAAGCGGATGCTCTGGGTCCAGATCCGGGTGGGGGCGTTCCGGCTCAGTCAATTCGTTGTATCGCAGGTAGTAGATTTTGCCCGCTTCAACATTCAATGTGGCATCGGCAATCAGGCTCAGGCTGAACGAATTCAGGCCTTCAAGCCCCAGCAACGGCCGGCGCATCGCCAAATGCCGCTCACCTGGAGCAACCTCCAGCCAGGTGAAGCTGTTATTACGAATATTGAAGTAGTGTTTATCGTCAATATAAACGCTGGGCGATTCAATTTCGTCGGCAGCCCACTGAGAGTGGGTACGATAGAAATACAGCAAAGCGTTCTTCTGGTCCCAGGCATCTGTATCGATGTGCACAAAATTGTGGCCCGACACCGGATGCAGAAAACCACCGACACTTTTGCCGATAGACTGATACACCGTGCAGCCGGACAGAACCACCACACACATCACTGCAATTGTGTATTTTACGAAAGGCACTCGGATTCTCATTGTTTTGTACTCTTCATCCCTTCTCGAGTTGGCAAATCATAACAACTGCCAACTCAGAGAAATGAGAGCTACCGCAAGGGATGAATACAAACCGTTACATTCAGCCCTTTCCGAACGCCCTTTGACGGACTACTGCGCGGGAGAACCGGAGCGAAGCTGATTGATTTCCTCCGACAGGCGGACCAGCCGGGAGGTAAGCTGTGCCCGGGAAGCATCAATGGCATCCACTACCTTCTTCATCTCCGCCAGCTGATTGCGCAACGCGCGAACCTCGCCATCTCCCGCCATCGCGGAAGTTTCCTTCTCCAGTGCAGAGATGCGCCCCTCCAGGCCATCAATGCCCAGCTTTTGCTCCTGTTCGAACCGGCGCACACGGCTGTCCACCAACTGGCCGACGTCTCCAATCTGCTGGCTCAGGATGCTCAACTGCACAGCCGAGGCTTTGTCCGCCTGCTCAAGCGACGCTACGGAACTGTCCAGCCGGCCGGACAACTGAACCAGGTCATCCGACAGGCCTGAGCGCACCTTCTCCAGTGACGCCTCCAGGCCCGTAACGGAGCCGGCAGTCCCGGTCAGCTTTTCATCCAACGCTGCCAGCCGCTGCTGATGCTCGTCCAACCGCTTTTTGTTCCGCTCATTGGCAATTGCCCACAACTTACGGATTTCACCATTCGCAGATTCCAGGCGTTTGTCATTCGCCGCAATCTTTTCTTCCAGCGAGGCACCCCGCTCCTGCAAGGATTCACCGGTCTCGGAAAGTTCGCCCTCAAACCGCGCTAAAGCCAGTTTGCTCTGACGGGCCCAGTAATCCGCTTCCTCAAGTTGTCCTTCAAGTGCCTGAATACGCTGCTCCTGAACGTACCAACCGGCACCCGCCATAGCTGCTACCAGGATCAGCAACACCCAAACCATCAATGAGCCCCCTCCGTTATGCCCGCCACGACCTCCGGGCTGTTTGGCCTCCTTCGGGGGCTTTGGTGGTTTCTCCTTTTTAACCGCAGGCTTTTCTTTACTCGCTTCCGGCTTTCTGGGTTCCGCTCCACCAAAGGGTGCTTCAGCTCGCAGCTCATCGTCATCGGGACGGATGGGTTCCATTACAGCTCCTGAATATGGATAGTTAAATCATAGCGTTCGATAATACCCGTACCGGGCGAAACCTTAAAATAACGAACGTTAAGAGTGTTCCTTCCGGGGCGCAGACTATGTTGCATGGTAGGTAGGCAAAACATACAATGCCTCGCTTTCCAATTATCACAGGACAGTTGCATATGCAGCCGCTTGTAGGACTCATCATGGGCTCGAAATCCGACTGGCCCACCATGGAACATGCCGCCGACATGCTCGACAAGCTCGGCGTACCCTACGAAACCCGGGTAGTCTCTGCCCACCGCACACCCGACCTGCTCTTTGACTACGCCAAGACCGCATCCGACCGCGGCCTGAAAGTCATCATTGCAGGCGCAGGCGGTGCCGCACACCTGCCCGGAATGGTTGCCTCGCAAACGTCCTTGCCTGTACTCGGTGTACCGGTGCAATCAAAAGCATTGAACGGACTGGACTCTCTGCTGTCCATCGTCCAGATGCCCGGCGGCATTGCCGTCGGCACTTTGGCTATTGGAAAGGCCGGTGCCACCAATGCCGGCCTGCTGGCCGCACAGATCATTGGTACGTTTGACGAGAGCGTACGCAAAGCAGTTGATAAGTTCAGGGCAACACAGACACAAACAATCCTGGACAATCCTGATCCAAAAGATCAGTAAAATCAGCTCCCAAAGCTGGATGAGCAGGTCGGGTAGGGCTTTCCAAAGCATTCCTGGAAAGCCCTACCCGACCTGCTCATACCACCAATGCAAGAGCCGAAACATTGGCAGGAGACCAAGAATGAGAATTGGTGTTTTAGGTGCCGGCCAATTGGGGCGCATGCTGGCCCTCGCCGGATACCCGCTGGCCAAAGAATTCGTATTCTATGACATGTCCGGCAGCCCTAGTGCCGGCCTTGGCGAAACCATCGTTGACCGCGAAGGCACGTATCTGGACGACTTCCTTTCCAGAGTTGACCGGGTCACCTACGAATTCGAACACCTGCCCGTTGAGATTGCGGAAAAACTGGCCCAGCACAAACCCGTGCACCCCTGCCCAAGAGCCCTGCAGGTATGCCAGAACCGGGAGGCCGAGAAAACACTCTTTGGCCAGCTGGGCATCCCTACCCCAGAATGGAAGATAGCTGACAGCGCCGAATCGCTTAAAGCAGCAGCCGAAGCACTCGGCTGCCCGGTTGTCGCGAAATCCATTACCGAAGGCTACGACGGCAAAGGCCAGGCGGTACTGAAAAGCCCGGAAGAAGCCGCAGAGGCCTGGGCCAGCATCGGCCATCCCCGCGTGATCGTCGAAAAATTCGTCAACTTCAAACGGGAAGTTTCCATCATTGCGGTGCGCGGCGAAGACAGCAACGTTGCCTTCTACCCCATTGCCGAAAACACCCACCATGAAGGCATATTGCGCTACTCGATCGCGCCTGCACCTGGCCTGCCAGCTCACGTTCAGCAAGACGCCGAACGATACATCAAGGCACTTTTGAACGAACTGGATTACGTCGGCGTATTGACCCTGGAGCTTTTCGAAACCGAAGACGGCCTGGTCGCCAACGAAATGGCCCCGCGAGTCCACAACTCCGGCCACTGGACCATCGAAGGCGCCATGACCAGCCAATTCGAAAATCACATCCGCGCCATCAGCGGCCATGCTCTCGGAAATGTAGAAGCCCGGGGCGTGAGCTGCATGATCAACATCATTGGCGAGCACGGAGACATTGAACGCATACTGGAACTGCCTTACGCTCACGTTCACCTTTACAATAAAGGTGAACGCCCGGGACGCAAGCTTGGGCACGTAAATATCCTGGCCGACAGCTACGAAGAACTGGTATGGCGGGTAAAAAACTGCGCCCAGTTCCTGCCGGGCAGTCCGGATTTTAAAAGTTCGCTGACAGCAAAGGGTTGATTTAACTCAAACCGCCCCTATATTGCTTGTACGATCACTCACAAACATAGAGAGACAGGGAGAACGACCTCATGGCATTTGAACTTCCCGCACTGCCTTACGAAAAGAACGCACTGGAACCGCACATCTCCCAGGAAACACTTGAGTACCATTACGGCAAGCATCACAACACCTACGTCACCAAGCTGAACGGCCTGGTTGAAGGTACTGACAATGCCGGCAAGTCCCTGGAAGACATCATCAAAAGTGCCAGCGGCCCGCTGTTCAACAACGCCGCTCAAGTGTGGAACCACACATTCTACTGGCACTGCCTGAGCCCTAATGGTGGTGGCGAGCCCACTGGCGCGGCCAAAGAGGCCATTGAGAAGGCTTTCGGTTCGTTCGAAGAATTCAAGAAAGAGTTCAACGACAAGGCTGCCAACAACTTCGGTTCTGGCTGGACCTGGCTGGTGAAAAAAGCTGACGGCAGCGTCGCTATCGCCAACACCAGCAATGCAGAAACACCACTGACCGGCGCGGACAAGCCGGTTCTGACCGTGGATGTATGGGAACACGCCTACTACATCGACTACCGGAACAGCCGCCCGAACTATCTGGAAGCTTTCTGGAACCTGGTGAACTGGGATTTCGTGAACGAAAACCTCGCGTAACCCGATGACCACATCCGGCGACGACAGCTGTCGTCGCCGGAAACAGAAACGCCCGCCCGGCCTGACCCGGCGGGCGTTTCTGTTTCTGAACGCGACCAAACTGCAACAAATCGATACATGTAGTAAGAAGATAAACCGAAAAAATCAGGCATACTCAATGGCGATGTCGTCAGCCTGAACCATACTGTCGTATGAGCCGGCATAACTAAACATCAGGCTCCCACAACAACCACGACAAACGAGCTATCAGCACCAGAATGCAAAAAGCCTTTCACGTAGAAAACCATCTGGGATTCCGGATTCTGCGCTGGGTAATGGTAGTTGCCCTGCTCAGCGGAATTGCTGTCAGCACGGTTCAGGTGGTGCTGGATGCCCAACGGGTCTCGTCAGAACTGGAACGCCAGGCCTCGCAGACCATGACGATGGTGCGCGACGCAGCAACCCAGGCCGTTTTCAGCATCGATGACACCCTCGCCCAGCAAGTAGTGGACGGGCTCTTTGCCCTGGAACCTATCCACATGGCTCGTATTACTCACCCAGACGGTGACGAACTGGGCAGTCGCGTGCGCCCACTTCAGGAGCTTCATTTCCGCCCGATCACCGATTGGATATTCAACAGTGTTCTGGAATATCGCGAAGCCCTGAACCGCAGCAACAACGCCAACGTCATTTACGGCTATCTGGAGATTCACTACGACACAGCGCCGGTCGCTGAAATCTGGCTCAACCGGGCGTTGGTCACGTTCGCCTCAGGCATCGCTATTGCTCTCATTCTCGGTTTTGTCTTGTTCATCGTTTTCCACCTGCTACTGACAAGCCCGATGCTCCGGATTGTGCACTCCGTCAAAAAGGTGGATCCGGTTCATCCCGATGACCGCCTGCTGAGCATTCCAAAAGGGCACCAGGCCGACGAACTCGGGCTTTGGGTCAATGCCACCAACAACCTTCTGGTCGCCATCGCCGAAAGCCAGCAGCGGCATCGTGAAGCCGAAGACCGGGCAAGCCAGCTCGCCCGCTTTGACTCGCTCACCGGATTGCCAAGCCGCGACGCCTTTATGGAAGAATTACGCCTGGACATCCAGACAGCTCAATCTGAGCAGGCTTCTGTGGCCCTGATGGTTTGTGGAATTGACGACTTCAAATCCGTCAACGACCAATGCGGATTCCGGACCGGTGATAGTATTCTGCAAACCGTCGCCAGTCGCCTGACCACCAGCCTGTCATCAGACCGTTTCAACATAGCCCGGCTGGGCAGTGACCAGTTTGTAATTGTTGAGAAAAAACTTCGGGATGGCTTCCAGGCCGCCGAAACCGCTGAGAAAGTGCTGTCCAGCTTTGCCGCCCCCATCAATGCTGGCAATCACCGAATCTCAATGACGGCGACCATTGGCATCGCCCTCTATCCGTCTGATGCGGATGAAGCGGACCGTCTGCTGCAAAGCGCTGAGCAAACCATGGCACTGGCCAAACAGAACGGCCACAATCACTTCCAGTTTTATGTGGCCAGCATTGACCAGGAAATTCGTGAACGGAAGCAGATGGAAAAAGACCTGTCCCGTGCCCTCGCCAACCACGAGTTTCACCTGGTCTACCAACCCCAGATTAACCTTGAGACCAAGCGCATTATCGGCGCCGAGGCTCTGTTGCGGTGGAATCATCCGGAATACGGCCTGGTGCCACCAGATAAGTTTATTCCCGTATCGGAAGCCAATGGGTCAATCGTTGAAATCGGCCAATGGGTTCTTGAGCAGGCCTGCTGGCAGGCGGCGCGTTGGGCAACCGAAGGCTCACACCTGAGAATTGCCGTTAATCTGTCAGCGGTTCAGCTTCGCCAGGACTCCATTGTCGACGACATTCTGGCCACCCTGGAGAAACACAGAATTCCGGCAGGGCGACTGGAGCTGGAAGTCACTGAAACCAGCTTTATGACTAACCTGACCGACGCCGTAGCCAAACTGCACAGGCTGCACCGGGCCGGCATCAGCATTGCGGTTGACGACTTCGGCACAGGATATTCCTCCCTCACTTATCTGAAGCAAATGCCGGTTCAGCACCTGAAAATTGACAAACAGTTCATTCGGGATCTGCTGGTAAACGAAGAAGACACCCGGATAGCCAACACCATCATTGATCTGGGCCGCAGCCTGAACCTGACGGTGATTGCAGAGGGTGTAGAAACCGCCGAACAGGAACATTACCTGACCCAGCGTGGCTGCAAGCTGGCCCAGGGCTATTTCTTCAGCAGGCCACTGCTACCCAAAGATTTTGAGAATTTTGTACAGACATTCCACGCCAATATCATGGAAAATGACGCTTAACCCCCACCCTGAGGAGTAGACATGGGAATGACAACTGTCATCGGCCTTGTTGTTATCGCCGTTGTCGTACTTTACCTGGTTTTTATCTATAACAACCTGGTATCGCTGCGCAATCAGTTCAAAAATGGCTTTGCCCAGATTGATGTGCAACTGCAACGCCGGCACGATCTGATCCCTAACCTGGTTGAAGCAGCCAAGGCCTATCTGGACCACGAGAAATCGACGCTGACTCAGGTAATGGAAGCCCGGAATAACGCAGTCAGCGCCCAGAAAGACGCCGCCAAAGACCCTGGCGACAATACCAAGATTCAGCGCCTTGGCAGTGCAGAGAACCTGCTCACCAAAGCCCTGGCAAACTTCTACGCAGTGGCCGAGAACTACCCCGAGCTGAAAGCCAACGAAACCATCCAGCAACTGATGGAAGAACTTGCCAGCACAGAGAATCGCGTAGCCTTTGCCCGCCAGGCCTATAACGATGGCGTGATGACCTACAACATATTCCGTGAGAAATTCCCCAACAACCTGGTTGCCGGCATGTTTGCGTTCAAAGAAACCGCCCAGCTACAACTGGAAACTCCGGAAGCCCGCCAGGCCCCGAAAGTCAGCTTCTGAGGCCTGATCCATGGCAAACCCCGGTTTCTTCCAGCGTCAGGCTCACGCCCGGCGCAATACCGGCCTTCTTATCGTTCTGTTTCTGACTGCGGTTACCCTGATTACCCTGGCGGTCTGCCTGGTCGGCTACATGGTAACCCGCAGTGAGAGCTCTCCCCTGCCCTTTCACCAATGGCTATTATCGTCCCACGGTATGGCCACCGCCGCCGCCGTGGTGGCGCTGATCGGCATTGGCTCACTGGTGCGGTGGGTGGATCTGGCTGGCGGGGGTAGCCGGGTCGCCAAGATGGTCGGCGCCCGATTGATTGAACCGGACACCCGGAACACTGATGAGCGCAAACTCCGTAACATCGTGGAAGAAATGGCCATTGCCAGCGGCGTACCGGTACCAGACCTCTATGTCATGGACAGCGAAACCAGCATCAATGCCTTCGTAGCCGGTTACACACCTGGTGAGGCTGTTATGGTCGTAACCCAGGGTGCGTTGAGCCAACTCAACCGGGATGAACTCCAGGGGGTCGTGGGTCACGAATTCAGCCACATCCTGAACGGCGACATGCGCATTAACGTACGCCTCATCGCCCTGCTGGCAGGCATTCTGATGATCGGCCAGATTGGTGGGTTTTTGCTGCGTGCCGGCTTTTACAGCAGCGGTCGCAGCAGAAGCCGGGATGGCCGGGCCCAGGCCGCCATGGGCTTACTGGGGCTGGCACTGATGATCATCGGGTATGTCGGCGTCTTTTTCGGTCGATTGATTCAGGCCGCCGTTTCTCGCCAACGTGAAATGCTGGCCGATGCATCATCCGTGCAGTTCACCCGGAACCCGGAGGGCATCGGAAGTGCCCTGTTCAAAATCGGCATGGCAAGCGGGTACCTGGACACCACAAGCCACGCCAGCGACATGAACCACATGTGCTTTGGCGAATCCGCCCGAATGAAATTCACGTCGCTCCTGGCGTCCCACCCACCGGTAAATGAACGCATCAACGCCATCCAGCCTGGCTTGCTGGCTCGGCTCCGAAGCCGTCTGAGAGACACAGAACCCGGTGCCAATCCGCGCCAGAAGACGACAGCCGGTAGTGACAGCACCCGACTGGGTGATCTGGCGAACCAGGTTGCGGAACCTGTCCGAAGCCGTCCAGGCAGCCGGCTGTCTCCCTTGCAGTCGTCCTTCACTGAAAGCGAACCTCCAGCCACCCCCACCAAGCTCTCTACGCGCGTGGGAACGGTAACGCAGCGAAGTGAGGCCTACGCCGCCAACCTGCTGGAGCAGCTGCCTTCGACCTTCCGTAATCTGCTGTATACCCGGGCAGGCGCAATCCAGCTTTGCTATGGTCTGCTGATCTACCATCTGTCAGATGCTGACCAGAAACAATGCCTTGGGCTGCTGGATAACCATCCGTTACTCGGCCAGCAGACAGATTTGTTGGAAAAGCTGCTGCCAACGCTGATAAAACTGGGAGAACCGGCGAGATTTCCGATTTTGGAGCTGGCCATGCCAGCCCTGAGGAAACTCGACCAGGAAGAGCGCCAGGCGCTGCTGACCAATGTGCAGAAACTGGTGGCCGCTGACAACCGCCTCAGCCTGTTCGAGCTGGCCTTGAACACTTTCCTGAACCGGCACCTGGCCCCTGATGCCGAGCACGCAGTGCCTGTAAAACACCGTAACTACCGCTCGGTGTTACCGGCCATCGAACGAGTGCTCCGCCTCTTTGCCCGTGCTGGCACCGCATCGGAAGAACAGTCGACCAAACTCTTTCACGAAGCCATGGCGGGCTTCGCCTCCGAACCGGCGGAAACAACAACCAGCAAAGTGTCAATCAACGAGTTGAGAGAAGCCCTGGAAGCACTGAGCCGCCTGTCCCCCCTGCTCAAGCCGGCCATTATCGACGCCTGCGGGCATTGCATCATGCATGACGGGAAAGTGGATGTGCGGGAATACGAATTGATGCGACTGGTGGCAGACCAACTGGACTGCCCAATGCCTCCGCTCTAAGCCGGAGGCAATAAAGCCGGGGTCTCAGACCCCGGCCTGAACGGCTTACTGCCGGCGCCCTTCAAAAAACATATCCACCGACGCCCCGGCTTCCGGAGCCGGCAAGCCAAGCTTCTCCCGCACTTCCAGGTTGACGTCCCACAAGCGGTTAAACTTCTCGGTGGTGGCCGCTACCGCGTCCTCCTTGCCCAGCATGATGGTCGGGCGCAGGAACACCAGCAGGTTGCGTTTTATACGAGTTTCAGACTCGGAAGAGAACAGTCGGCCAAGCACAGGGATGTCGCCCAGCAGGGGCACCTTGCTCTTGTTCACCTGATAGTCATCCTTGATCAGGCCTCCCAGCACAACCGTTTCACCATCATCAGCCAGAACCGTCGTTTTGATTTCACGCTTGTTGGTGATCAGGTCTGAAGCACCGTCCACCGTGGTGGTGGAAATGTCTTCAGTTGTCTGTTCGACCACTAGACGAACCAGACCATCAGCACTGATGGTCGGGGTGACCTTGAGGGAAAGCCCGACATCCCGGCGTTCAATCGTGGTAAACGGGTTGGTGGTGCCATCGCCTGTCACAGTAGACTGACCTGTCCGGAACGGCACGTTCTGACCAACAATGATTTCCGATTCCTGGTTATCCAGGGTAATGATACTTGGCGTAGACAACAGGTTTGCCGCCGATGAGGAAGACAGTGCCTGAATCAGCACACCCCAGGTAATGCCGTTCTCATCACGATTTCCGGCACCAAGGGTGACACCTCCGGCCAGCTGCGGGATGGTATCGCCCACCAGCGCGCCAATCACCGAGTTCAGGCCAACCATACCCTGACCACTGGTCAGGTTGGTGCCCAATACCGGGAGGGACGATGCGGACTCATCGCCGGCCGCCAGTTGCACACCCAACTGATCACCCAGCTCATCGCTGATCTCAACAATCGCCGCTTCAATCATGACCTGGGCCCGGCGAACATCCAGTTGCGCCACTATTTGCTCGGCCTCCTGCATCAGTGAGGGATCTCCGCGAACCACCAGGGCATTCAGGCCCTCATCGGCGAACACAGCAAAATTGTTGTTGGGGTTACTGGCCGCACCTCCGGCACCGCCAGCACCACCGCCACTGCTTTCTTTAATGGCCTCACCCATAACACCCTTGAGGATTTCAGTCAGGGTTTTGGCATCCGCGTGACGCAGCCGCAGAACCTTGGTTGTGCCACCACTGGCAGATGGCTGATCCAGCTTACGTATCAGTCCGCGCATCTTGTCCCGGAAGGTTTCATCACCACGAAGAATCAGGCGGTTACTGCGCTCATCGGCGGTTACGCTGTACTTGCGTGCGGCATTGTCACCACCGGCCCGGCCCAGCTCGTCCGGCGCCAACTCCTGCAACAGCTTTACCATATCTCCCACCCAGGCTTCACCCAGCTGGATGACTTCCACTTCGTATTTTGACGGGCTGTCGAGTTCGCGGACAATCTGTTCAATGCGCTGGATGTTGGAGGAATGATCACTGACGATCAGGGCATTGGCCGCTGCAACACCGGCCAGGTGACCATACTTGGCAACAAGCGGTCGCAGAATGGGCACCAGCTCAAGGGCATTGGCATTATCAATCTGGATAACCCGTGTGATCAGCTGTTCGGACGGCGTTGTATCAAAGCGATCCAGCACCTCGGCGGATTGCTTGGCATCCACCTGCTGAACCACCTTGACCACTTCTTCACCGGGAATTGCGGTAAAGCCGTGAACATTCAGAACCGCAAGGAAAAGATCGTATATCTCATTCTTGTTCATGGGCGCGCTGGACAGCACGGTGACTTTGCCTTTAACCCTGGGGTCCACCACGAAACTGTAGCCAGTGATATCTGCCACCTGGGTAACAAATGCCCTGATATCTGCATCCTTGAGATTCAGCCTCCAGGTCTCTTCCTGCGCGTGCACCATGGATGCCAGGGGCAGCAGAAGAGCAAACAAGAGAGCCCTGAGGATATTGGTCTTATGGTTATACATCTGGCGATATCGTCCTGTTTTAGATTACCTGGTCAGCGCCATTGCTCGGGTATGGCGTAACTGACCGTAAGTAGGCTTCCGTCACGTTCTATTTCAATATCCAGCCGGGGCTGGCTGCGCCAGTCATCGAGTAGCGCTTTGTCCTGCTCAACATTACCCAATCGCTGACCGTTGACCGCAGTGATCACATCACCCGGACGAAGATTGACGGCGTTGAGCATGGCATTCGAGCCGTCGTATACATAACCTGACTGGCCATCCTCACCGGCAGGGCTCAGCCCGTAGGCTGTCAGCGCGGCCGACCCTTCTGCGTCCAGCTGGGCTCTGGCGCTCGCCAGAAACGCATCCGGAGATTCGACGGGCTCGGTTTGCGGCTGTGGCGATTCCGCCAGCATGCCCTCAACACCCACCTCGTCCTCGAATGCCAGCGACTCGTAACGCCCTCCCCGCCGGATCAAAACCCTGCCTGGCTCCACCTCAGCCAGTTCCGCGTTACCGGGCAGTGTGTCGCCCACGCGATAATATTCTGTTTCGCCGTTGCTTCCGGCAACTATAGCACCGGAGTCTTCCGGGCGCTGCCCTATCAGCACGCCCTCCAGCCGCAAACGAAGACCGGTTTCAGGCGCCGACCTGCGCACCACATCAGCAACACCGGTCTGGGATTCCGGCCGACCAAACAACTCATAGCCCGCCACTGGTGCCAGGTTGCCACCTCGGCCCGCATCCGTAGCCATGGAAGTCTGGCCAAAGATTTGCGGCACTGGCCGGTCCTGCCAGGCAAACAACCAGGTTACTCTCGCCAGCTCTGCACCCAGGTACACCACCAGCAAGATGAGCAGAAGGTTTGCCAGGCCGCGGGACAGCCGCTCCTGCGCCTGTATTGATACCCCAGCCACCTTACAGCCCTCCTGGCAGCAGAGGCTGCCTGACCCGGAACACAACGTCACCCGGCCGGGCGTTATCCGGCCAGGGTTGCTGGGCCAGATCAACCATGCGTTTGTATACGCGAATTTCCATCATGCCATCCCAGAGAATACTGGCGTCGGCTGCCGGCCCGTCGCCACCCTGCTCGGCAATATCAAGAGCAACACCACCGTCCACTGTATCCAGATTGGCCTGCATGGGCGGAAACTGTGCCTGACCGGTCTGGTTGCCCATGGGCCAGGACACCGTACCGCCATTCCACCGCCCCAGACCTTCTGCAAGCTGCAGGCGTTCCTCGGCCCACGCCAGTTTCAAACGATCGATTGTGACCTCACCCTCAATCATCGCCCCACCGCTCTGGCGGATCAGGTCTTCGAACTCCGATACCGCCACAATGCCATTGGCTGATACTTCAAAATTACCGGGCCAACCTGCCGTGGCAACCCCTTCCACTCGGGATTGTGACGAAGACACTGAAAATTCAATCGGCAACGCCAATTCCGTGACAGAAGGCCAGGCAAACTGCCACTGAACTCTCGCCGGAAAACCACCTACGATGACCCCAGCGGCCCCTCCCCACAGCGTTCCTGACATCTGACGGACCTGAACCTGTGGCGGCAACTCAACCTGGTCAGAAAGCTGATGCCACACCCAGCCCACGGGCACGCGCACGACCAGCATCACCCCGAACACCAACAGACCAAGCAACAGGAGCAAGACAAACTTGCCTGGGCCGAAGAAAGACTTTGATGGAGACTCACTCATACGTCGTGCACATTTGAAAACCGGTAGCCGAGTCTAACAAAGGCTCTTGGCAAGTTCATGATTAAAGCAATAAAAAACCCCGCGCCAGTGTGAACCAGCGCGGGGTTTTCATGGGTCGATCAGGCCAAGCCTCAGAATTTGAGACCTGGTCGGGATCAGGCCGGCATCACATCATGCCGCCCATGCCTCCCATTCCGCCCATGCCACCCATGTCCGGCATGCCGCCACCGGCTTTCTCGTCTTCCGGCTCGTCTGCAACCATCGCCTCTGTGGTGATGATCAGGGACGCAACGGAAGCCGCAGCCTGCAGTGCAGAGCGGGTTACCTTGGCAGGATCCAGGATACCCATCTCCAGCATATCGCCGTATTCTTCAGTGGCAGCGTTGTAACCGAAGGCGCCCTGACCTTCTTTTACCTTGGCTACAACAACAGAAGACTCACCACCGGCGTTGAATACGATCTGACGCAGCGGAGCTTCCATGGCACGGCGCAGAATGTTAACACCGGCTTTCTGCTCTTCGTTGATCGCATCTACCTTGTCCAGCGCAGCAATGGCACGGATCAGGGTAACACCACCACCAGCTACGATGCCCTCTTCAACGGCAGCGCGGGTAGAGTGCAGCGCGTCTTCAACGCGAGCCTTCTTCTCTTTCATTTCCACTTCAGAGCCAGCACCGATCTTGATCACAGCAACACCGCCAGCCAGCTTGGCTACGCGCTCTTGCAGCTTCTCTTTGTCGTAGTCAGAGGTGCTGTCTTCGATCTGCTTGCGGATCTGCTCAACGCGGGCTTCGATGTCGCCCTGCGCGCCGGCACCGCCGATCAGAGTGGTGTTTTCCTTGGTCACGTTAACGCGCTTGGCAGTACCCAGGTCGTCCAGAGTGGTGTTCTCCAGAGTCAGGCCCACTTCTTCGGAAATCACAGTACCACCGGTCAGAATGGCGATGTCCTGCAGCATTTCCTTACGACGGTCACCAAAGCCCGGCGCTTTAACAGCGTTGACCTTCACGATGCCACGCATGTTGTTGACAACCAGAGTGGCCAGCGCTTCGCCTTCGATGTCTTCAGCGATGATCTGCAGTGGCTTGCCAGCCTTGGCGACAGCTTCCAGAACTGGCAGCAGCTCGCGGATGTTGGAGATTTTCTTGTCAACCAGCAGGATGTACGGATCGTCCAGCTCGGCAGACATGTTGTCCTGGTTATTGATGAAGTACGGGCTCAGGTAACCGCGATCGAACTGCATACCTTCAACCACGTCCAGCTCGTCTTCCAGGCCACGGCCTTCTTCAACGGTGATCACGCCTTCTTTACCAACACGCTCCATCGCGTCTGCGATGATGCGGCCGATTGTCTCGTCGCCGTTGGCAGAAATGGTACCTACCTGGGCAATGTTGCGGCTGTCGTCGCAAGGAGTGGCCATCTCGCGAATGGCTTTGACGGCTTCAGCAGTGGCTTTATCGATACCGCGCTTCAGATCCATCGGGTTCATGCCGGCCGTGACCGCCTTGATACCCTCACTCACAATAGCCTGAGCCAGAACGGTGGCGGTGGTGGTGCCGTCACCAGCAGTCTCGTTGGCCTGGGAAGCAACTTCCTTGACCATCTGCGCGCCCATGTTCTCGAACTTGTCTTTCAGTTCGATCTCTTTGGCTACAGACACACCGTCTTTGGTCACGGTCGGTGCACCAAAAGACTTCTCCAGAACCACGTTACGACCTTTCGGCCCCAGAGTTACCTTGACTGCGTCTGCCAGGACATTTACGCCTGCAACCATACGCTTACGGGCACTATCACCGAATTTAACTTCTTTAGCTGCCATGTCTTCTGTTCCTGTTCGTTAAACCGAATTTGAACCCATCGGATTAATGAGCGTTATTGCCTGTCGCTGATGCGATCACTCAAGCACGCCGTAAATGTCGCTTTCGCTCATGATGAGCAGCTCTTCACCGTCAACCTTTACGGTGTTACCGGCGTACTGACCGAAAACCACGGTGTCACCGACCTTGACTGCCAGTGCACGGGTTTCGCCATTGTCCAGAATGCGGCCATTGCCCACAGCGATCACTTCGCCCTGGGACGGCTTCTCTTTGGCATTACCCGGCAGCACGATGCCACCTGCAGTTTTCTCTTCTTCTTCCTTACGGCGCACGACAACTCGATCGTGTAACGGACGAATTTTCATTGCTCTGCTTCTCCA
>DATGQY010000025.1:0-23650 GCA_035303925.1 Marinobacter sp.
C
The DNA here is from genome assembly GCA_035303925.1 of Marinobacter sp. Taxonomy (GTDB): domain Bacteria; phylum Pseudomonadota; class Gammaproteobacteria; order Pseudomonadales; family Oleiphilaceae; genus Marinobacter. The sequence continues at coordinate 2 of DATGQY010000025.1, forward strand.
GCCGGAATGGAAATAGGTGCCATCGCCGAGATTCTGGAACACGTGCTTCTGGCTGGTAAAGGGCGCCTGGCCCAGCCAGGTCACGCCTTCGCCGCCCATCTGGGTGAAGGTGTCGGTGCCCCGTTCCATCCAGGTGGCCATGTAATGGCAGCCAATGCCACCCAGGGCACGACTGCCTTCGGGCACCTGAGTGGAGGTGTTATGGGGGCAGCCAGAGCAGAAGTGCGGGGTGCGCTCGAGGCGCTCCCGCGGATTGGCGAGGCTGTGTTCTTTCTCGGTCAGGAAGTTCAGGCGTTTCTGCAGGGTTTCATTGCAGTAGCGGCCATCCAGCCGGGAGGCGATGGCGCGGGCCACCATGGCCGGGGTCAGTTCGGCGATGGTCGGCAGCAGATCGTTGCCGTGGTCGTCCCGTTTGCCGATGACGTTGGGCCGTTTCGCATCCTGCCAGCTGTAGAGCTGGGTCTTGAGCTGGTCCTCGATCAGGCCACGCTTTTCCTCCACCACCAGGATTTCTTCCAGGCCGGTGGCAAATTCGTAGATGCCTTCCGGCTCCAGCGGCCAGGGCATGGCCACCTTGTAGACGGTCAGGCCGATGGTCTCGCGCTCCTGCTCGCCCAGCCCCAGGTCGGCCAGGGCCTGAATCACGTCCAGATAGGCCTTGCCAGTGGTAATAATGCCGAATTTCGGCTGGCGGGCGGAATACACGGTGTGGTCGAGCCGGTTCGCGCGGCAGAAGGCTTTGGCAGCCTCCAGCTTGTAGCGGTGCAGGCGTTCCTCCTGCGCCATGGGCTTGTCCGGCCAGCGGGAATTGAGGCCGCCTTCGGGCAGTTGGAAATCCCGCGGAATGCGAATGTCGATGCGGCTGAGATCAATGTTGGCGGAAATGGACGAGTCCATGTTCTCCGCCAGTGCCTTGAATCCTACCCAGCAGCCGCTGAAGCGGGACATGGCCCAGCCATACAGGCCCATGTCCAGAATGTCCTGGATACCCGCCGGGTTCAGTACCGGCATGCCGGCATCCAGAAAAGCGTAATCACTCTGATGGGGCAGGGTGGATGACTTGCAGGCATGGTCGTCGCCGGCCACCGCCAGCACGCCACCAAAGCGGGAGGTGCCGGCCGCGTTGGCGTGCTTGAACACATCGCCGGTGCGGTCAACGCCCGGGCCCTTGCCGTACCACAGGCTGAATACACCATCGTACTTGGCGCCTTCGAAAATATTGACCTGCTGGGCACCCCAGACCGCGGTAGCACCCAGGTCCTCATTGATGCCCGGCAAAAAATGGATGTTCTGTTTTTTCAGGTAGTCGCGGGCTTTCCACAGCACCTTGTCGAAACCGCCCAAGGGCGAGCCGCGGTAGCCGGAAATAAAGCCGGCGGTATTGAGGCCGTTGGCGCGATCAAGCTGGGCTTGCAACAGGGGAAGACGGGCCAGAGCCTGGCTGCCGTTCATGTAGACGGTGCCGGAATCTTTTTCCCAGACATCGTCAAGGCTGACGGGACGCAGCCCGTTGGGGGTGCGTGAAAGATCAGACATGTTGAAATCCTCTCCCACCTGGCCGGATCTCGGCGGTAGGTTCGTCTTGTTTTTGTCGTTCCGGCTTTTGGCCGGCGTTTCGATTTCAGTGTCGTTCCCGAAGGATTGGTCGGGTTGCCCTTGTGGGGCGGGACAAAAACAAGCTAGATTAAGTTTACGTGAACGTCAACACGAAGACATTGCTGAATTTGCCGTAAAGATGACTAAATCATGTAACTGTCTGAGGTTTCAGAAAAAGAAATTGCCCGCTTACGGGTATTACCTATTCGTGTTTTGTGCGTTCCGTCATAGGTTCTCTTGATGAATACCTACCCCTATCAGTTCCAGTCGCGCAAAGTGCGCGCCGAATTCTTCCGCCTGTTCCCCATCTCGATGTTTGTGGTGGCATTCGGCGCTGCCTTTGGTTTGGCGTCAACCCAGGCTGGCCTTTCGCCCCTTGAATCCATCTTGATGAGCACGGCAGTGTTTGCCGGGGCGTCCCAGTTTGCGGCGCTGGATATGTGGGGAACGGAAGTGTCTGTGCTGCCGATGATGGTGGTGGTGTTTGCCATCAATTCCCGGCACCTGTTAATGGGAGCATCGCTCTACCCGATGCTCAAGGATGTTTCGCCGGGGCGGCGATACGGGTTGTTATTGCTGTTGACGGACGCCAACTGGGCGGCCTCGGCCCAGGATTATCAGAATGGACGGCGCAATCTGGAAGTCATTCTGGGCGGCGGTCTGGTGTTGTGGCTGGCCTGGATAGTGGGTACCGCCCTGGGAGTCTATTTCGGGGGGCTTTTGCAGAACCCGAAGGCCTTCGGTCTGGATATGGTGCTGGGGTGCTTTCTGCTGGCCATGGCGTTGGGGGGCAAGAAAACGCCCCGGGTGCTGGTGGCCTGGCTGGTGGCGGGCTTCACCTCCCTGGCGGCGTGGAAGTGGCTACCGCCAAACATGCACGTGGTGGTGGGTGCGCTGGCCGGTGGAATGATCGGGCTATTCTGGCTGGAGCCTCGCTCCGGGAATAGTTCAGCGGATAAGGAGCCTGACCATGGTCATTGAAACCACCACGCTTGGCGTGTTCGGGCTGATTGTGATCATGACACTGGTCACCCTGGTAACCCGTTTCGGCGGCGTGTTTATCATGTCGTTTGTAAAGATAAGCCCGCGGGTAGAGAGCTTTATCAATACCATGGCCAGTTCCGTGCTGATCGCCATTATCGTCCCCATGGCGGTGTCAGGGGACGCCGGTGCTCTGTCGGCGCTGGTGGCCACAGCTGTTACGATGCTGGCCATTCGTAAACCGCTTCCGGCCATTTCAGTCGGCCTTCTGGCAGCCGCTCTGGTGCGTTTCCTGGGCTAACCTTTTGATTGTGGCTGGTTGAATTCTGTTCAAGTTTTCCGGGTCGTCGCCGATAACCCCATCAGGTTAATTGAGGCGCGTACACCATGATTTCATCCAGTCAGATCTCTCTGTTCCAGAACAGCACCCGCCAGGTATCGGCTCTGGACAGCAGTCAGCTGCGCATTACCCAGCAGACTGCGGGTGTTCCCCCGCAGGGGGTGCAGACCGGGGCTACCGAGTTGTCACTGTTCCGGCAGGCGGCCTACCGATACAGCAGTGAGGAGCAGCTGGCGTTCAATAGTACAAGTCAGGTGAATGGCGAAAACCGGACCGCGACGTTCACCAGTGCTGAACTGGTAGAAAAATCCGCAGATCTTTTCTTGCTCGGGCAACAGGCGCTAACGGTCAGCCGCGCCGCACTGGGTGGTGATGCGGTAGGTGAACCCCAGGGCAGCCTGTCGGTCACCGCTGGCCGTTATATGTTCTATTCGGAAAGTGAAAGTCGCAGCTTTGCCTCTACTGGCAGTATTAGCCTGGAGAACGGTGAAACCATCGACTTTACCCTGTCACTGCGCCAGTCCCAGTCCAGAACTTACGAGTATTCCGAGTTGGTGCGGATTCAGGAGCGGCCGTTGACCGACCCCCTGGTGATCAACTTCGGCGCCTCCACGGCACAACTGACCGACACCCTGTTCGAGTTCGACATGAATGGCGATGGCCAGACCAGACAGTTCGCCAGCCTGGGCTCCGGCAGTGGTTATCTGGTATTTGACCGAAACGGAAATGGCAAGGTAGATGACGGCTCCGAGCTGTTTGGCCCGCAATCCGGTTCCGGTTTTGGTGAACTGGCCAGCTTCGACGACGACGGCAATCGCTGGATTGATGCCAACGATGAGGTCTTCTCGTCGTTGTCGGTCTGGGTACAAACCGCGGATGGCGGCGAGGCCCTGCGTTCGCTTAAGGACGTTGGCGTGCAGGCCCTGTATGTAGACAGCGCGGATGATCGGTTTACCCTGGCCAACCCGCAGGGCGTGCCTCTGGGGCAGATCAAGGCGTCTGGCATTTACCTGACCACCAACGGCGAAGTCCGCACGCTGGAAGAGCTTGATCTGGCTGAACAGAACACCGAGAAGGCCCCAGCAGAGGTGACGTCGCTTGGCGTGCGCAATGACAATGCTAACGGCAACGGCAACTCGAATGGTAATGGCCCTGTGGATGCCAGAATCGAAGCCATACAAAAAGCTCTGGAGAAACTGAACGAGATCCGCCAAAAACAGCAGGACTTCATCGAAGCATCAAAAGAGCAAGGCAAGAAAAAATCACCGCTGGATGACTATTTCAAGATCATCGATAGGTTGCGGGTGGAGTTATTGAACAGTCAGGATGAAAAGAAACAGGCGGCCAGCCGTTATCTGGAGTTCGCCAAGCTCTGACGCAAAGACCGGTGCAGGCTGGGGAGTGGGTGAGCCTCCCAAAACTGTGCGGAGCCATGGATGGCGGAGCCCAAGCGTCACATGGATGTGCCGAAGGAGCGTGTTTTGGGAGGCTCACCCACTCCCCGGCTGGCAGTCATTCGCCAGCGTTGGTAGACATCGGATTAGTATTCCTCAGCGCCAGCTCGCCCAGGCCGGGCAACTTGATGCCAAGGGCGAGGGGATTAATCCCTAGTGACAGGCCCAGAATGTTCACCTCCAGCCCCTCTCTTACCCCTGCCAGCACACCGAAATAACCGCCCAGAGAGAGCTGATAGCCGGCACCGCCAGGCGTTGAAGCGCCTATCCGGCTGCCCAGATAGTCCTTGCCGATGGCATGATTGGGTAAGGCGACATTCAACTCTGGCGTCTCTCGAATCACCCAGGCCACAAACGTATTGCTGTTGGGTCCCGGCCAGGCGTCGTATTCGCTTGCGTAAGGATACGACGCTACGGCCTTGTAGATATCCGGAATCATGGCTTGCGCTTCCTCGCCACGAATATCGGCATAGATTTCCGGTTTTGCACCGTACCAGTGACGGTCCGGATCATCCGGGCGTGAGTTCACTACGTGCCGGCGCCATCCGGTCACCTCGTGCACTTTGTAATGATCCGCACCTTCCTCCTTGGTGGCCACCCAGGTATGTACTGCAAAATATCCGCGCCAGCTCCAGGCTCGAGCGCCGTACACCTGAACAATGGCCTCATGGACTTCGGCCGCAGGCGGCGCAAGACCGGCGCTGTCCCGGCTGGCGGTTTGCCAGCTGTTCCGCTCTGGTTGGGTACCGTTGGCTGCAAGCATGATGGGGCCGGCGAGCAGCAGAATCAGGGCGCCGAAAAACCAGCCGGTGTATCTGAAAATCTGTTTCATTCATTTCGTCCGAAGTGAAGAGAGTACAAAGACTCTACCTCCTCAGGTAAGTTCCGGATCACACGTAAATCCATGTTAGTGAACGGAGGGGTAGGAAGCTTTCAGGAATCTCGTATGGTCCGGTGTCGGATGGTCGCGGCGAGCTGGTTGATCAGCTCCCGGGCATCGCCCTCATGCAGAGTATGGCATTTATCCTGGAGCACCCGCCGGTCGTGACTGGATGAAGCGTTGGCGACTTCTTTCTGAAGGTCAAGGTGCTGGCAGGCAGCCAGGTGTGCCTTGATTTCGGTGTCGATCAGTCGGGTGGTCAGGCTTTCAACGGTTTCGCTGCAGAAAGGCCGGTTCCGGTTCAGAAGGTTACGGGCTTCAATGGCAGCATGGCGGGCCTCCAGCCGCAACTCCCCGGATGCTTCGCCTGCCTCAACGGCTCTGAGAAACATGCCGAGGCGTTCGTGCAGGTGCCACACCTGGGGCCAGAGCCGATCATAGGCTTCTTTTTCGGTCTGGTAGCGGGCATCGTCCAGTGATGAGTCCGGGGCATGCCCCGTTTGTTCCCTGGGGCGATGGAATTGCGCCACCCGCAAGTCGTCCATTTCCCGACAGAGCCAGTCGGCGCGTTCCCGCAAGGTGACGATCTGTTCCTGATGGCGTCGCCGGACTCCAGAACTGAGCAGAATGGCAATCAACGCCAGCAGAATGGCACCGGCTGCCAGCCAGAGCAGTACGCCGTCTGATGACAATAAACTCCAAAGCTGGCCTGTATCCATGGCGCTCGACCTCCGTCGAATTCCTGTCCCGGGACTTCAGTATAGAGCTTTATCCTACTCCTGTTGACGGTAGGGAAGAACACATTGCGCATTGTTAAAGTAGGCGGTTACCTGTTCTGCTTCTTCCTGTGTGAAATGGGCAATGGCTTCACGGAATCCGGGGTGAAGAATGCCGTGCCAGGAATGGGTGATGACCGGCTCAAACCCCCGTATCAGCTTGTGTTCGCCTTGTGCACCGGCATCGAAGTGTTGGAGCCCAAGGGACAGTGCAAGCTCGATGCCCTGGTAGTAACAGGTTTCAAAGTGAAGAAAATTGTAATCTTCAAGACAACCCCAATAGCGGCCATACAGTGTGGTGTCTCCGGCCAGAAATAAGGCGCCGGCAATCATTTCGCCCTCACGTACTGCCATGATCAGGTGCAGGTGCTCCGGAAGTGTTTCACGGCAGTGCTCAAAGAAGGATTGGTTCAGATAGGGCGGCTGGCCTCGTTTGAGGTAGGTGGCCTGGTAGAAAATGTAGAACGTGGATAATACCTGGTCGGAAATGTCGCGACCGTGAAAGTGGCGAAAGCTGATGTCGCGCTCGGCAACCTGTCGCCGCTCCTTATGGATGGATTTTCGTTTGCGGGAGGTGAGGGTGGCCAGAAAATCCTCAAAGTTCCGGTAATCCCGGTTGTGCCAGTGAAATTGGCAACCAATGCGGTGCAGTTCCTGATCGTGGCTCAACAGTGCCTGATCTGCTGCGTCGGGAAACAGTATGTGCCAGGAGTGGGCGCCAAGCTGTTCCGTCAGACTGGCCAACAGGCCATCGAGCGCTTTCGGGGTCAATTGCGCACGTAATTCGTCATCAAGCAGTAACCTTGGCCCCTGTGAAGGCGTAAACGGGATGGCAATCAGAAGCTTGGGGTAATAGGGCAGGCCGTAGTGCTGGTAGGCGTCGGCCCAACTCCAGTCGAACACGTATTCGCCCATAGAGTGGCTTTTCAGGTAGGCAGGAGCAACGCCCCGTATCTCACCGTTCAGGCGAAACACCAGGTGGCTGGGCGTCCAGCCCGATTCCGGACGGGTGCAGCCTGACGCTTCCATCGCCTGAAAAAACTCATAACGCAGGAATGGGTTGGTGCAACCGGCCAGTCGCTGCCAATCCTCCCGGGGGATGGCCTCAATGCTGGTGCAGGTTGTCAGGATAATGTCGGGGGAGTCGGGTACTGCCATGGTTTGGCTCAGGTTCGGTTAATGGTCCTCCTACCATACGACAGAAACCGGCTTCTGATCACTGTCGGGTTTGCTTCTGTCTATCGGTGTAAAGGTTCGGTAAAGAGAAAATGTCTGGCCTCAGAGCGGCCCTGGGGCCGTGATAGACTGTCTTCGGACAACACAAGAGGGATGGAAATGCAGAACCGCGTATTGCTGATTGAAGACGATGACGAGCTGCGGCAATTGCTGGCGCGCTACCTGACCACCCAGGGCTTTAGTGTCAGAGAGGCGGCCAATGGCCGTGATGGCCTGGCGCTTGCCCTTGGGCAGGACTGCGACATTGTGGTTCTGGATATCATGTTGCCTGATATCAATGGCCTGGATGTTCTGCGCGAGCTGAGGGCGCAGACCCATCTGCCGGTGATTCTGCTGACCGCCCGGGGCGATGAAACGGATCGCATAGTCGGCTTTGAAGTTGGCGCAGATGATTACATTCCGAAACCCTGCAACCCGCGGGAGCTGGTAGCCCGGCTGCAGGCTTTGCTGAGGCGCATCGCCTGGGATCAAAAGACCGACGTGGATGCCAGCCGAACTTATGGTGATCTCAGGGTTGAGCCGGGACAGCGCCGGATTTACCAGAATGATGTGCCCGTTGAACTGACCGCGACAGAATATGAAGTGTTGCAGGTACTGCTGGCCCATGCCGGAAGTGTTGTTCGCAAAACGGATCTGATGCAGTGGGCGCTGGGCAGACGGCTTGAGGCCTACGACCGCACACTGGATATGCACGTCAGTAACCTGCGGAAAAAACTGGGCAATGATGACCCGCCCAGAATTGAGACGGTACGGGGGCTGGGATACAGCTATCGGGTACCTGCACTATGAAGCGCTTTATGTTCCCTCTGTTCTGGCGCATTTTCCTGTCCATCTGGCTGGCCATGGCGGTGACTGTCATCGCCAGCAACCTGGCCACACGTTTTCTGCTCGACCGGGAGCGGCTGGCCATCGAACGGCAGGTGGGCCTGCACGAATTGGCCCTTGAGGCGGTCAAACTGCGCGAACAGCAGGGTCGTGGTGACGTCTGGCGCTTTCTGCGTGGCGAAGGTGAGCGCCTTCAGCTGCATTTGATGTTGATTGAAAAGGAGCAGGGTGACCATCGCCTGCCCGAAAGTATCCGGGAGCGCATTCAGTCTGGTTGGTACCCGAACAAACCGGCGGTAATCGATCTGGATGAGGGCTATCAACTGGTGGCCTGGCCCCGGATGGGTGGTGACGGCTGGCTGGACCCTCGCTTTTTCCGGTTCATCGAGCTGGGCCTGGCGCTGGTTCTGATTTCTCTGGCGTGCTGGTGGATTGCCCGGTTCGTGTCCCGCCCCCTTCGACATATGGAAGGCACCGCCCGCTCCATCGCCGAGGGTGACACCCGATTACGGGTTGCCAGCCGGATTGCCCGGCGTCGGGACGAAGTCGGGCAACTGGCCACCGCGTTTAATGCCATGACCGACCGCCTTTGCCAGCTGCTGGAGCGGCAGAACCATCTGTTACGGGACATCTCACACGATTTGCGAACGCCACTGGCCCGGCAGAGAGTGGCGATTGAGTTGGCGAGCGATGCGGGTGCGGACTCAGCACTGATGGAAAGTATCCTGCGCCAGAATGAGCGCCTGGAAACCATGACCGGTCAGATTCTGACCCTGTACCGGGTATCCGAGAATGGTGGTTCTATTGAACGGGAGCCGGTCAAACCGCTGGCGATGATCAATCGTGTGCTGGGGGACGCTGCCGACTTCGCTGAACATCAGGGCGTAGACTGCAAGCTAACGGCCAGCGATGACACCAGAAAGGTGTCTGTGCTGGGAGATGCGGGCCTGTTGCAGCGTGCCTTCGATAACGTATTGCAGAATGCGCTGGACCATACACCGCCGGGAAAATCCGTCGATGTGTCGCTGGCGGTTGTCGCCGGGCGGATTGAAGTAACCATTGCCGACGATGGCCCGGGTGCGCCGGATGAGTTGTTGCAGCACCTGTTCGAACCCTTTTTTCGTGCGGATAAATCCCGGGGCGGCAAGGGCTGGGGGCTTGGTCTGGCGATTGCGCGGGACATTATAGGTGCCCACGATGGCACCATAACCGCATACAACAGACCGGCTGGCGGCCTGCAGGTGACAATTCAGCTACCGATCTTTATCGGTGGCTGAGTTCCGGCTTGCTGGCGGTGTGGCGGGTTTGGTCTCGAAGTCCTCGTCATCGGGTTTCAGGTGAGCGGCGGCGGAAAAATCGATACCCTCCTGCAGTTCGTCTTCTTCAAAACGAATGCCGCAGGCCGCTTTGCGGATTTTAGCCGGGCTTGCCGTGCCGGGCTTGTCATGATCATTGTCGTCGGATGCCATAGGTCACCTCATGAGTAAAGATTACCCGATTCCTGCAGGATACCTTGAGCGTGAAACGGAAGTGAAGAAAAGCCGTTTCATCGCCCGGGTGTATCCGGTCAGCAGTCGTGATGAGGTGCGTGAGCGGGTGGCCGAGGCGCATCAGGACTACCCGGACGCCCGTCACGTTTGCTGGGGCTATCAGATCGGCCGCCCCGGTTCAGCGGCTGAAGCTGCCATGAATGATGATGGTGAGCCATCAGGCACGGCAGGCAAACCTATCTTGAACGTGATACAGCACAAGGATATGGGGGATGTGCTGGTTATCGTGGTCCGCTATTTTGGCGGCATCAAGCTGGGTGCCGGGGGGCTGGTGCGCGCCTATGCCGGCGCAGCCGAGAGCGTGCTTTCGGAGGTTGCCCGTGTAGTTCAGCAGGCACGGATTCAGGCCCGTGTGGAACTGGATTTTGCGGATGAGCAGCCCCTGAGGCATTGGTGCGATGGCCATGAGGGCAATATCGAGTCGATTGACTACAGTACCCGTGTGCGCGCGCTGGTTTCTGTACCTGAGGTCAGGCTCATGGAATTCACCGCCTTTTGCGATGCCCAGAAGCTGGATTACCGTTTTGAAAGCTGATCACCGGAGCGAACTGAACAGCCCTCACTGGGCGTATACTGGAACCAACAGACTCCAATGCAGGAGAAAACCAATGCGTGTTCTATTGTTTGTGGCGATGGCGGCCTTGCTGGCTGGGTGTGCCGGTAACGTGGTGACCGATTACAACTCCGCGACAGTGTTCGGGAATTTCAGCAGTTGGGCCTATGCACCTTCGCAGCAGGACTCCGGGTTCACATCGCTGGATGACGCTCGGGTTCGTACGGCGATTGAGCGGGAACTCAATCGTAAGGCGATGAAGCAAGTTCCGAATGCCGAGGCAGACCTTTTGGTCAGTTGGCAGATCGTGCCGGAAGAGCGGCTTGAGCAGACGGGCGTAGGGCTTGGCTTCGGTTTTGGTCGCGGTAATTTTGGCTGGGCACTGTCGGCTCCGCCGCCGGTTCGCGAGATTACAGAGGGCAAACTGGTGGTTGAACTGGCGGATCGTAAGAGCTCCGAGGTGGTGTGGCGCGCAGCCAGTCGTCGCTATCTGAATGAAAGCCAATCCCCTGAAACCCGGCGCGAATTGATTGACGAGGTTGTCTCGGAAATGTTTTCGAAATACCCTCCGGGCCTGAACTGATTACCAGACAGGACTTCGTTGATGGGTATGAAAAAGCGAGAAGGCGGCCTGGTCTTTTCCACCGAGCAGGGCCGCATGTGCCCCGAGTGCCGCAACCCGGTTGCAGAATGTGCCTGCGGGCAGCCCGCGCGGCCCCAGGGCGATGGTGTTGTTCGGGTCAGCCGCGAAACCAAGGGGCGAAAGGGTAAAGGCGTTACGCTGATTACCGGGATTCCGCTGGATGACAAAGAGCTCAAAGACTACACCAAAGTGCTAAAAGCCAAATGCGGCACAGGTGGTACAGTAAAGGACGGCGTGGTGGAAATTCAGGGTGATCAGAGGGACATTCTGGTGCCACTGCTTCAGCAGAAAGGTTGGACGGTCAAACGGTCTGGCGGCTGACATTTAATCAAAGGTAATTCTCCAGGGGAGTCAGGCATGCACGTACTGGTACTGGGCGCTGGGGTCGTTGGTGTTACAACGGCCTGGTATCTTCAGGCGCAGGGGCTCCAGGTTACGGTGGTCGATCGTCAAAGCCTGTCAGGTCTCGAAACCAGCTATGCCAACGGGGGGCAGATATCGGTGTCCCATGCTGAGCCCTGGGCCAACCCGTCGGCTCCGCTGAAAGTTCTGAAGTGGCTGCTTCAGCCTGATGCGCCGTTATTGTTCCGTCCCCGTCTTGATCCCTACCAGTGGCGCTGGGCGTTATCGTTCCTGACGCAATGCACCTCGGCCAAAGCGGCGCACAATATTCGCCAGATGGTTAACCTGGGTACCTACAGCCGGGGCAAGCTCCAGGCGCTGCGTAACGAAGCGGGCCTCGAGTATGACCACCTTGAAAAGGGCATTCTGCACTTCTACACCAATCCCCAGGAGTTTGATGCCGCCCTGGAGCCTGCACGAATCATGCGAGAGCACGGCTGTGACCGGCAAGTGGTGGATGCGGATCGTGCGGTAGCGCTTGAGCCAGCCCTGAAATCTATTCGTCATCGCATTGCCGGCGCCACCTACACGTCGGAAGATGAAAGCGGCGATGCCCGGAAGTTTACCCAGGCTCTGGCGGCGCGTTGTGCTGAAGCAGGCGTTGAGTTTCTGTATGGCACCGAGGTGTTAGGTTTTGACAAATCCGGTGACCGGATACTGGGCATACAAACGCTGCAAGGTGGCAAACATCAGATTCTTCGGGCTGACAGTTACGTGTTGAGCCTGGGCAGTTTCAGTGCGGTACTGGCCCGCAAGCTGGGGCTTTTCCTGAATATCTACCCGGCGAAAGGCTATTCCGTTACGGTGCCGGTGAAGAACGAAGAGGCCGCATTCAATGTCAGCCTGACGGATGATGAATACAAACTGGTGTATTCCCGATTGGGTGATCGGATCCGGGTTGCCGGTACCGCCGAGCTGAACGGATATACCCGCGACCTGAACTACACACGCTGTCGGTCCATTGTCCGAAGGGCTGCGGAGATCATGCCAGAGGCGGGAGACTGGGACCAGGCAGAGTTCTGGACGGGGCTGCGGCCTGCGACACCGTCCAATGTTCCCTATATCGGCAAAAGCCATTTCACCAATCTCTACCTGAACACCGGCCACGGCACCCTGGGCTGGACCCATTCTTGCGGGTCGGCCGCTGCACTGGCCGACATTGTGGCGGGGCGAGCGCCGGAAGTAGATTTCACCTTCTCGGGGCTCTGATACCAGCACAAAAAAAGCCGGCGCCTGAATGACAAGTGCCGGCCTTTTTTTGTGGCTGCGGGATCAGTCTTTCAGTTGATCCCTGATCAGTTTCTTGTTGATCTTGCCAACGCTGGTTTTCGGGATGTCTTCCACAAAATCAATGTGTTCAGGAATGGCCCATTTGTTTATGTCGCCACTGTCAACGAACTGCGTCAGGTGCTGCTGGATATCCTCCAGCGATGCATCATGGCCTTGCTTCAGCGTGACCAGAGCATAGGGCCGCTCACCCCATTTCTCATCCGGAACGCCGACCACGGCAGCGCCCGCGACCGCCGGGTGCTGGCTGATCAGGTTCTCAAGGTCCAGTGACGACAGCCATTCGCCGCCGGTCTTGATCACATCCTTGATGCGGTCCTTGATGGTGAGGGTATTGTCCGGTTCCATGGACGCCACATCGCCGGTATGTAACCAGCCACCTCGCCAGAGATCCTCGCCCTTCTCCGGCTCCTTGAAATAGCTCTGAGTCAGCCAGGGTGCCCGGGCCACCACTTCGCCCTTGGCCTCGCCGTCATGGGCAACCGGGTGGCCATCCGGATCGACAACTTCCAGTTCCACCATGGGTACGGCAATGCCGGTCTTCACCCGGATGGCGGTTTGCTGCTCCAGAGGAAGCTCCAGGTCTTCGGGTTTGAGATGGGTAGTACTCAGCAGCGGACAAGTTTCCGACATGCCATAACCCGTGTACAGGCGAATGCCCAGCCTGGCGGCCGCATCACACAAGCCCTTGGTCAGGGCGCTGCCGCCAATCAGGACATGCCAGTTACTCAGGTCGGCCGTTTTGATGGACTCGGTCGCCATCATCATCTGCATCACGGTGGGTACACAGTGAGACATGCTCACTTTATGGGTTTTCAGCAAGTCCACCAGCAGCTCCGGTTCATAACGGCCCGGGTAGACCTGTTTTACCCCGAGCATGGTTGCGGCATAGGGCACGCCCCAGGCGTGAACATGGAACATCGGTGTGACGGGCATGTACACCGAAGACGAACGCAACAGCGGCATTTCATCATAAGCGGAAATGCTGCCCGTCATGGCCAGGGTATGCAGTACCAGCTGGCGGTGGCTGAAATAGACGCCCTTGGGGTTGCCGGTGGTGCCGGTGGTGTAGAACGTGGTTGCCACACTGTTTTCATCAAAGTCGGGAAAATCAAACCGGTTTCCGGCCTTGGCCAGCAGGGCTTCGTATTCGCCCCGGGTGTCGATGGTGGTGGCCTTGGCGGTGTCGTTGTCGGTGATCTGAATCCAGGTCTTGACGGTCTCGATGTCGTTTTTCACGCCTTCGATGATCGGCATGAAATCGTCGTGAACCAGCACCACATCATCTTCGGCATGGTTCATGGTGTAGACGATCTGCTCCGGAGACAGCCGAACGTTTACCGTGTGCAGAATGGCGCCAATCATCGGGATGGCAAAGAAACACTCAAGGTATCGGGGCGTGTCCCAGTCCATCACGGCCACGGTGTCGCCGGGTTTTACGCCGGCATCGGTGAGTGCGTTCGCCAGGCGGTGAATGCGCTCAACCAGATCTTTGTAGGTGTACTTGCTGCGGTTGGCATAGATGATTTCCTGATCCGGGTTGTACCGGGGGCCGGACATCAGCAACCGTTTGATCAGAAGAGGGTACTGGTAGGCATTGTCTGCTGGCTGAAGAATTCGGGTTTGGGCCATCTCGGAATACCTCTTGTTGTCTGTTGTTATTGGTCCCAGGGATTTCCTTGGGTATTTTCCATGGATTCTACACCGATATGCATGGCGGCCTTTGCCAGCATGTTGGCGCTGACCGGGGCCGTCATCAACAGAAATACCGTTATCAGTATTTCGGAGATGCCAAGACCCTGGCCATGGCTACTGAAATATACGACGGAGCTGAGCATGATGGCCCCTACACCCAGGGTGGTGGCCTTGGTAGGGCCATGCAGCCGGGTGTAGAAGTCTGGCAGGCGAGCCAGACCAATGGCACCGATCAGTGTGAAGGCGCCGCCCAGCACAAGCAGGGCAGAAATGATGTACTCGGCAAATTGGCTCATGAAAATTTCCTCCGGCCCGGTTATTCGATCACGCTGCCGCGTTTCAGGTACTTGGCCATGGCCACGGTGCCGACAAAACCCATGACGGCGATCAGCAGAGCGGCTTCAAGATACATGCGTGTGCCCAGGGTTATGCCGAGCAGAATGATGAGTGCGATGGCATTGATGTACAGGGTGTCCAGTGCGAGTACCCGGTCCGGAGCATCTGGCCCCTTGATCAGCCGGTATACGTTGAGCAGCGCTGCAATAATGACCATGGCGATCGTCAGGTAGAGTGCGGTGGTCATCATTGGAACATCTCCATAAGGGGCTTCTCATAGCGCTTGTGAATAGCGTCAATGACGGCCTGGTCATCTTCGGCATCCAGCGCATGGATCAACAGGGTCTTGTTGTCATCGCTGATGTCTGCGCTTACGGTACCCGGCGTCAGCGAGATGGTGCTCGCCAGGATCGATATGGCCAGCGGGTGATCCAGCTGAAGGGGATAGCAGACGAAGTACGGGTTCGGTTTGCGCGGGCTCAATATCAGCCTGGCAACGGAGAAACTTGCGATCACAATATCCCAGAGCACCACCAGCAGGTAAAGCGGCATACGCCAGGCCTTCATGAACGCTGGCCGCTCCGGCCAGAAGCCCTGAGTCATTTGCGGAATCAGCCATGCCAGCAGAAGGCCCATGACGACACTGCCACCGGAAATACCTTCGCTCAGAAACTGCCAGATTGTGAAAAGAATCAGGCTGAGCCAGGGTTGAGGGAAACTCAGACGGTCAAGCATCAGTCGTCCTCCCCGATCATTGGGGTCTGCAGGATGTCGGTATAGGCAGCCGTATCGAACAATTGTGCGGCGGTGGCATCTGTGTACTCATTAAGGGGCCCCGCCAGCAGCACAATCACCACGGTGAGTGCGATCAGCGCTCCGGCCGAGACCGATACCGTGCCTTTCAACGGTTCGGTTTTTTCCAGGTGCCCGTCCACTGTTCGCCAGAACACAATGCTGCCGGCGCGGCTGTAGGCGATCAGTGACAGGAAGCTGCCCATGAGCAACACCGCCCACAACCAGGCCATATGCGGGCCCGGTTCCACCGATTTCAGAATCAGTACCTTGCCAAAGAAGCCGCTCAGGGGAGGCAAGCCCGCTGCAGCAACGGCACCGAGCATGAACAGCACGCTCAGTAGCGTCCGGTGCCGCATTTTAGGTGCGGTGATTATCCGGTCTCCGGCACTGCCTCGCTGGTTCGAAATCAGTTCCGCCACCAGGAACAGGCCTGCCACGGTCCAGGTGGTGCTGAGCAGGTAGAAGAGCGCGGCAGACAGCCCTTTTTCAGTGCCCAGGGCCACCGCAGCCAGCAGGGTTCCCACCGAGATGATGACCTGCCAGGCAATCAGGGTTTTCAGACTGCTGGCACCCAGGGCGCCGATAACGCCCATGGCCAGTGTGATCAGTGCCAGAGGGAACAGCCAGTCCATCCCCAGATTGGCCAGATCTCCGGCATTTTCGCCGAATATCAGGACATAAACGCGGATAATCGCGTAAACACCGACTTTCGTCATGACAGCGAACAGGGCGGCGACTGGCGCGGTTGCCCGGGCGTAAGCTTTCGGTAGCCAGAAACACAGTGGTAGCAGCGCTGCTTTCAGGGCGAAGACCACCAGCAGCATCATCGCGCCGGCCTGAACCAGATTGAGACTCTCACCGGTGACCTGTGGAATCTTTACCGCCAGATCGGCCATGTTCAGTGTGCCGGTCACGCTGTAGATCATGCCGACCGCAATCAGGAAAATGGCAGAGCCCACCAGGTTCAGTACAACGTAATGCAGGCCGGGAACCGTGCGAAGGGTTCCGCCACCATGCATCAGCAGTCCGTACGAAGCGATCAGCAGTACTTCGAACGCAACAAACAGGTTGAACAGATCACCGGTGAGGAAGGCGATGTTCAGGCCCATTAGCTGAAACAGGAACAGAGTGTGGAATTGCCGGTTACCTTCGTCGGCACCACCGAGCGAAAACAGATGCGCAAACACCGCCAGTACGGAGGTCATGACCAGCATCAGTGCGGATAACCGGTCAAGCACCAGCACGATGCCAAAGGGTGGCTGCCAGTTGCCGAAGGCATAGATCCGGTAGCTGCCGTCATTGGCAAGGGACAACAGGATCAGTGAAGAAACCACGATCAGCACCGTCGTCGCCAGGGCCAGAGTGCGCCGCAGGCTGATCGGGGCATAGCCCATAAACGTCTGCACGATGCCACCTAACAGCGGGATCACGATGGGTGCAATAAGCCAGTGATTCATTTGCCGGTTTCCTCCTGTTCCTGCGTGCTGTCGGCAGGCTGTTCCGGCGGGCAGCCGTCTACGTGGTCGTCTTCGTTATCGGCCAGGTTGCGTAATGACAACACCACCACAAAGGCCGTCATGGCAAAGCCGATGACGATCGCTGTCAGTACCAGAGCCTGTGGCAGGGGGTCGGCATAGAGATCGGTACTGCCAATGATCGGTTGTTGACCGGTGCTGAGCCGGCCGGAGGCGAACAGAAACAGGTTGACGCCATAGGACAGTAGCGTCAGCCCCATCACCACAGGAAACGTCCTGGCCCGCAGCAGAAGGTATACGCCAGACGCCGTGAGCGAGCCTATAACCAGTGCAAAAATCAGCTCCATTACGACGTCTCCCGTGGGCTTTTGATGGCGGAGTGGGGTGAAAGCCGGCCAATGCTTACCAGGGCAAGCATGGTGGCACCGATGACCGCGAGGTAAACGCCCAGATCAAACACCAGTGCCGAGGCGACCTCGAATTTGCCCACCACCGGCCAGGTGATGTATCCGAACGTTGACGTCAGGAACGGATAGCTGAATGCCAGACTGCCGGCCCCGGCAATGGTGGCGAACATCAGGCCCAGGCCAATGACATTGTGGTATTTGATACGGATCCGGTCCTGAGTCCAGTCCATCCCGCTGGCGATATATTGAATAACCAGAGCAACGGAGGTGATCAGCCCGGCAATAAAGCCACCGCCAGGCATGTTATGACCGCGCAGGAAGATATAGGCCGACACCATCAGAGCCAGTGGCAGCATGGGCCGGGCGATCTGCTTGAGCATCAGTGGGTGGGCGTCGCGGGTCCAGGTATGGCCCTGGCCATCTCCCGGCGGCGGGGTAAGCGCTGTGTTCTTGAGCATGGCGTAGATACCCAGGGCAGCGATGGCCAGTACGGTAATTTCGCCCAGAGTATCGAAGCCCCGGAAGTCCACCAGAATGACGTTCACCACGTTGGTGCCACCGCCACCCGGTTTGCTGTTTTCGAGGAAAAACTCGGAGATGGAGCTGAACGGCTGGGTCAGCATGGCCAGAGTGACCAGCGTCATTCCTCCGCCCGCCAGCAATGCCAGCGTAACGTCTCGGGTACGCCGGGCCGCCGAGGTCTCAAGCGGTGTCCATGAGGGCATGTAGTACAGGGCCAGCATCAGCAGCACGATGGTGACCACTTCAACGGAGAGCTGGGTCATAGCCAGATCCGGCGCCGAGAACCGGGCGAAGGCCAGGGCGACAATCAGGCCCACCACACTGAGTAACACCAGGGCCGTGAAGCGTTCACGATGCAGCAAGGCGGTCGCCAGTGCCGAAACCATCAACACTACGGCACTGACCGCTGTCGGCCAGTCCACCGGCGACAGGCCGCTTTCACCGACAAAGATCCCCAGATCTATCAGCGGTGCTGCCGCCACGGCAATAACGCTGGCAACCAGTAACATGGCGTAGCGCTGCAGCGATCCGTTCTCCACCAGAGCGGTGAACCGATTGGCCAGGTCAACGAAGCGAGAAACAACGGCCTCGAACACCGCCTTTTCATCCACTTCCTTGAAGCGGGCATGAAAATCAAAGAAGCGCTGGCGTTGACTGTACATCAGCAGGCCGCCGACAAATGCTGCGACGCTCATCATCAGGGGCAGATTGATGCCGTGCATCACCGCCAGTTGATAATCGGGTACGGCCCCACCCAGCGTGGCCTGGGCCGCAGAGAACAGCAGAGGGCCTACGGAAATGGCCGGAAACATGCCCACCATCACACAGGCAAAAACCAGGATCTCCACCGGAATCTTCATGTATCGGGGCGGTTCATGAGGCGGGTAGATGGGGAGATTCACCGGCTTGCCGTTGAAAAACACGTCGTGAATAAAGCGGGCAGAGTAGGCGACGGCAAAGATACCGGCCAGAGTTGCCACGATTGGCGGAATCCACGCCCAGAACCCGGGCAGGTTCAGTGCCAGAGATTCCGCGAAGAACATTTCTTTACTGAGAAAACCGTTCAGCAGCGGAACACCGGCCATGGACGAAGCGGCCACCATCGCCAGAGTTGCGGTGTGAGGCATGTAGCGCCACAGGCCATTGATCCGGCGCATGTCCCGGGTGCCGGTCTCGTGGTCGATGATGCCCGCCGCCATAAACAATGAGGCTTTGAAAGTGGCGTGGTTGATGACGTGGAACAGGGCAGCGACGGCGGCGAGTTCCGTGCCCATGCCGAACAGCAGCGTAATCAGGCCCAGGTGGCTGACGGTAGAGTGCGCCAGCAGGCCTTTAAGGTCGTGCTTGAACATGGCAACGTACGCGCCGATCAGCAGGGTGGCCATACCGGTGAAGCTGACCATGTAAAACCACTGCTCGGTACCCGCCAGCGCAGGGTAAAGTCGGGCCATCAGAAAAACGCCGGCTTTGACCATGGTGGCCGAGTGCAGGTACGCGGAAACCGGTGTGGGCGCTTGCATGGCGTGAGGCAGCCAGAAGTGGAACGGGAACTGGGCTGATTTGGTGAAGGCGCCGAGCAGAACCAGCGTCAGCGCGACCGGATACATGGCGTGGGCCTTGATCAGGTCGCCGGCGGCGAGCACGTCGTCCAGTTCAAAGCTGCCGACAATGTTGCCGATAATCAGGATGCCAGCCAGTAATGCCAGGCCACCGCCACCGGTCACCGCCAGCGCCATGCGGGCGCCCCGGCGGGCATCCTGTTTGTGGTTCCAGAAACTGATCAGAAGAAACGACGTGAGACTGGTCAGCTCCCAGAAAATGAGCATCAGTAACAGGTTGCCCGAGAGCACAATGCCCAGCATGGAACCCTTGAAGCACAGCAGCAGAGCATAGAACTTGCCGATATTTTCGTTGGGCTTCAGGTAGTAGCGGGCATAGAGAATGATCAGCAGGCCAATAATCAGGATCAGCAGCGCAAACATCAGCGCCAGACCGTCTAACCGGAACGAAAGTGATATCCCTATCGCTGGGAGCCATTCATAGCTGTGAAGAACCACGCCACCGTCAGCCAGTGTTGCCCAGTGTGGAAACAGGGCCGCCAGGCCAATCAAAGCGGGTACAGACGAAGCTATGGCAATTGCTGTTCGCCCTCCCTGGGCAAACAGGGGGGCAGCAATTGCGCCTAGAAAAGGCAGTAGTACAACCAGCGGTAGCGACATCGCAACCTCGATGTTGGTGTTCTCAGACGTGAATGAAGACGACGGACCAGGGAAAGTCTAGCGGTCGGCCAGTCGTCCTGCACAAAAAACGGGCATGTCCCGGCGTTGACAGGTGTCAGGCGAGGGAGGGCGGGTCAGGAAAATAGGGCAATCGCCCCCGCTGTAAAACAATATCAGCGGTCAGGGGGGATCCTGTGGAATCTATGCAGCCGTGGGACCTTCCGGTCATGGGTGCTCCGTCAGTCGAACTTGAAAACCGATGATACGTGGCCCGTCCGGAAGGTCAAGTCAACTTGCCATTGATCAAGTGTATACTCCGGATAAATATTATTTGTGAGAGCCTCATGACCACACGCTATCCCAACCTGCTGAAACCCCTCGATCTCGGTTTTACTGAACTGAAAAACCGGGTGTTGATGGGCTCCATGCACACCGGCCTGGAAGACCGGTTCTGGAACATCCACAAATTTGCCCGATATTTTGCGGAGCGGGCCGAGGGTGGCGTCGGCCTCATGGTGACGGGCGGCTTTTCGCCCAATCTCGTCGGGCAGCTGGCCCCGCTGTCGTCTACGATGAATAACCGTGCCAGCGCGCTGCTGCACCGGCACGTTACCGGTGCTGTGCATGAAGCCGGCGGCAAAATTTGCCTGCAGTTACTGCATGCCGGGCGCTATGGCTATCAGCCGCTGATTGTCTCTGCCTCGCCCACCAAGGCGCCAATCAGCCCGTTCAAGGCCCGCGCGCTGTCGACCAAAGGCGTTGAGCGACAAATCAATGATTTTGTGAATGCCGCAAAACTGGCGAAATTTGCCGGTTACGACGGAGTTGAAGTAATGGGCTCCGAGGGCTATTTCATTAACCAGTTCCTGTGTGAACGCACCAACAAGCGCACAGACAAGTGGGGCGGGCCCTACGAAAACCGCATGCGCCTGCCGGTCGAAATCGTGCGGCGCATGCGTGAGGCGGTGGGCCCTGAGTTCATCATCATCTACCGGCTGTCCATGCTGGACCTGGTGGAGGGAGGCCAGACCTGGGATCAGATTGTCACCCTGGGCAAGGCCATCGAGCAGGCCGGCGCGACCATCATCAACACCGGCATTGGCTGGCACGAGGCCCGGGTGCCCACCATTGTGACCTCTGTGCCGCGCGGTGGCTTCGCAGACGTGACTGCCAAGTTTTACGGTGAAGTGTCGATTCCTTTATGCACCACCAACCGCATTAACACCCCGGAAAAAGGGGAAGAAATTCTTGCCGCTGGCAAGGCCGACATGGTGTCTATGGCCCGGCCATTGCTCGCCGACAGCGAATTTGTGCGCAAGGCGGAGCAGGGCAGAAGCGATGAGATCAACACCTGCATTGCCTGCAACCAGGCCTGCCTTGATCACGTCTTTCAGGCCAAGCGGGCCTCCTGCCTGGTGAATCCCCGAGCCTGCCATGAAACGGAGCTGGTATTGACGGTGGCACCCGTGGTTCGCCGGGTTGCCGTCGTGGGCGCGGGCCCTGCAGGTCTTGCGGCAGCTACCACGGCGGCGAAACGCGGCCACAAAGTGACCCTGTTCGAGGCCGACGACAAGATCGGTGGCCAGTTCAACTACGCCAAGCGGATTCCCGGCAAGGAAGAGTTCTACGAAACGCTTCGCTATTTTCAGCGCCAGATCGAATTGCTGGAGATTGACCTGAAACTCAACACCCGTGTTGATGCAGCGGCACTGGCTGAACAGAACTTCGACGATGTCATCATTGCGACCGGCGTGAAGCCGCGAACACCGAACATAGAGGGTATCGACCACCCGAAAGTCCTCGGTTACCTGGACGTGCTGCGTCACAACAAGCCGGTCGGCAACTCGGTAGCGGTTATTGGCGCCGGTGGCATCGGTTTTGATGTCAGCGAATTCCTGACCCACAACTTCGCTGATCACCCGGAAGGTGAGCAAATCAGCGTTGCTGAATGGCAGGCAGAGTGGGGCGTCAGCCCGGAATTTGACGGCCCCGGTGGCCTGGCAGAACCCAGCCCGACGCCCTCACCACGTAAGATCTATCTGATGCAGAGAAAAACCAGCAAAGTGGGCGGTGGTCTGGGCAAGACGTCGGGCTGGGTTCACCGCAGCAGCCTGAAACACCGGGATGTCGACATGCTCGGGGGGTGCAGCTACGACCGTATAGACGACCAGGGCCTGCACATTACGCTGACAGACAAACAAGGCAAGGTGCAGGAACACACGATTTTGCCTGTGGATAACGTCATCATCTGTGCCGGCCAGGAGCCTATGCGGGAGCTGTATGACCAGCTGGCCAATATCGGGGTGAAAGCGCACCTGATAGGCGGTGCAGATGTCGCAGAGGAACTGGACGCCAAGCGCGCCATCCGGCAGGGAACCGAAGTGGCGGCGGCCATCTGATTTCACCAGAAAGTGGCAACAGGTGACCGGCAGCGGCAGTTGTCAGCAGCTTGTGGTCGGTAGCTAACGAACCGACCTGAGTGCGTTTGAAATGGCTTCTGCCTCTGCTTCGAGTACCTGGCAGCGCAGGTTTTGCCCTTGTTGGAGCGCGTGCTCAATTTGCTTGCGCTTCATGTCATAGAGCCGGCTCAGTATGTCTGCCTGGCTTTGTCTGATCGGTGTGTTCATGGCGGATCTCCCCCTATGTACACCTGTCGGTATTCTTTACATTCCCGGTTGAAACCGGGCCCTCTATGTAAGGTGCTGCATAACCCGCGCCAGAATGCGGTTTGATGCAGATCAACGGCCGAATCTCGACCGGTAAACCCCGGGCGCCAACCCGGTGTGTTTGCGAAACAGGCGACTGAACGAACTCACGTCCTCATACCCCACTAGCCGAGTCACCTCCTCCACGGCTACCCGGGAGTTCTCCAGATGCTGGCGTGCCGCCTCAATGCGCAGCACCTGTAGGTAACCGGTTGGCGTATCGCCGGTTGCCGCCTTGAAGCGGCGAATCAGCGAACGCTCCGCCAGCCCGCTCATCAAAGCCAACGCCTCCAGAGTGACCGGCTGGCTGTAATGGGTGTCCAGCCAATCCTGCACCTTGAGAATCGCGCTATCCGAATGATATCGACGAGCCTGCAAAGCACTGTAGGGCGCCTGACTGGTCCGCCCCGCATCAATCACAAACGCTTTCGCCAACTCCCGCGCTACCTGCGCCCCCGCAAGCCGCTCCACCAGATACACCCCCAAATCCCACCACGCCATGCCACCCCCGGCACAAGCCACCGGCCCGTCAACCGTCACCAGCTTCTCCAGCCGCAAATCCACCGCTGGAAACCGCTCCCGGAACTGATTGCTGAAGCCCCAGTGCGTCGTCGCCTCCCGCCCGTCCAGCAACCCGGCGGCGGCCAGTAAAAACGCCCCGGTACAGTTGCTTGCTACGCGGACATCGCCGGGAGTTGCGTCCTGAAACTGTGAAAGCCACTGAATCAAAGGGTTGTTTGTCTTCAGAATTTCATCAATGGGCGCGCCAATGGTCGGAATAATCAGCACGTCATCTGCACCCAGATCATCAACACCCTGCCAGGAACCATCGGCCAGAATTGTCACACCATTGATGCACTGGCAGGGCTCACCGTTCTCGGTCAGCAGCCGGGTTCTGAACTGTGCAGAAGGCTGC
This sequence comes from Marinobacter sp., assembly GCA_035303925.1. Classification (GTDB taxonomy): domain Bacteria; phylum Pseudomonadota; class Gammaproteobacteria; order Pseudomonadales; family Oleiphilaceae; genus Marinobacter. Next base: position 23,595 of record DATGQY010000025.1, read on the forward strand.
TCCCCGTGAATACGTGCCCAGGTCACCCCGGCGAGGCGAAACAGGTCGATCATCCC